>JAAFJC010000058.1 GCA_013297925.1 Comamonadaceae bacterium | reverse complement strand
GCAGGCCAATAAAGTCTAACGCCAAAGATGCCGAATGCTCTCAGGGGATGCCCTCGGTGAAACGAAGCTTTAGACCCTCATGTTTGCATGGTTTTCAGCGATATGAGCGCGCACGATTTCTTCAAAGCTAGCGTTGGGTTTCATGCCCAGCGCTAGCGCGCGGGGCGAGCCCATGCGTGTGGGCCAGCCACTCACAATGCGCTCAATCGCGGGATCAATCTTCCAGTCAAGCAAGTCATGTACTTGATCGCCAGCGACACGACGCAGCGTATCGGCCATCTCGCCCACAGTGGTGGGCACAGCGGGCAAGTTAAGCGCCGTGAGCGAGCCCCAAGCTTCATCGCTGGCTTCCACACAGGCAATGATGTGCTGCACAGTTTTTGCGGGCGAGGACAGGGAATGAACCACATCGGGCTTCACTGGAATAGTGCAGCGAACGCCGTTCAACGGCTCGCGAATCATGCCGCTGAAAAAGCCCGAGGCCGCGCCATTGGGCTGGCCTGCACGCACCGACACGGTGGCTAGGCGTGCCGTGCGCGCTTTGATGAAGCCTTTGCGCGCGTAATCAGCCATCAGCTGCTCGCCAATGAGCTTTTGGATGCCATAACTGGTTTGCGGTGTGGGCAAGGTCGTGTCCAAGATTTCGCTTGGAAATGCGTGGTGCGCTGTGGTGCCAAACACGGCAATAGAACTAGCGAAGAAGACGGTCGGCTGCGTTTTCAAACTGCGGCAGCTCTCCAGCAGAGCATGCGTGGTGGCGTAGTTGCTGCGCATGCCGAGATCGAAATTGGCTTCGCATTCGCCGCTGACGGCTGCGGCCATATGAAAGATCGCGGCTACATCAGCATGGCGAGCGAGAAGATTGGCTGGCGTGCTCTGAAGCTGGTCAAACAAATCGCCAACTTCGCTGCTGATCCGCGAATCAGCAGCGAGCTCGGCTGGCGCCGCAACGCGATCAGCCAGCACGATGCAAGAGATAGGCTGAGCCGCTTGGCCGCGAAGTTTTAATGTGCCTCGCTTGAGCAGTTCGCCAGCTAATCGAGCGCCTACAAATCCTGCGCCACCGGTAATGATGATTTTCATGATGATTGAGTAGAAGTGAGTAAATCTTGCTCTTTTCGCAATTGCAAACGCACGAAATCCACGTGCTGCCGCAAAGTGTAGACCCGATCTGTGAATTCCAAGGCGAATTTGGTGGTGTTGATGCGATCTTCGATATGATTAAGCTCCAGATGCGCGGCTTTGATCTCATTCAAGCTGAGCTGGCGGGAGCGGATGTCTGTTTCCATCTTGAGCAGTTGCGCATAGCGGCGATACAAGCGATTCTTCTCCTTGAATTGCAGCAGGCTTGGAATCAGCTTGAGCACTGGGATACCAATGGCAGCCAGTGGAATCAAGATCAAAAGCAAGCGCTGCAAGGCGTTGGCCAGCCAGAAAGGCAAATAGCGCTGCAGGAAAGGGCGGCCATCTTTGAAATAGCGGCTTGCTTCTTCGGAGAGTGGGAAATCCGTGCCGCGAGGATGAGGAAATTCGTTGGGGCGATTGAGCAGGGTAGCGCCTTTGTGGGTATCTTTTGCAGCTTCTAGTAGCAAATAGGCAATCGCAGGATGTGTGTCGTTCCGCACCACGAGATTGGCGGTGGTGGTGAGTAAGGTGATGTCTTGTTCTGGCGTTTTGCTGACGGGATCGACCGAGCCTGCTTTGAGTATCACAGTGGAAAGATAAGGCAGACGGCGGGCTATGCCTTCGGCTTGCGTGAGTTGTATCAAGCTAGCGGCGTTGCTAGGGTCAAGCAGTTTTTGCACGGCTTGCGCTTGCGGTGAAGCGATCAGGATGATGGCATCGAGCTTTTTGTCGAGCAGTGCTTGGGTGGCTGCCATGCCCGAGACGGGCTCGAGCGTAGCGTTTTGCGCGCTCACGCCATAAGCCTTGAGCAATTCAAGCGCTACTTTGCGTGTGCCGCTGCCTTCTGCGTCTACCGCGATGCGTTTGCCAACCAGGCCTCCTAAGCTGCCAGCAAGCTGTTTGGTCATCGCAGGGTTTTGAGCGAAGACCCAAATGGGCTCATAGCCAATCACTGCGAGAGAGCGAAGTGGTGTTTTTTCTTCTGCATCTTGCTCATCTATGGATAGCTGGCCCAAGCCGCCTTGCACAAAGCCAGCGTTCATTTGTTTGTCTTGTAATCGCTCCAGATTTTGCACAGAGCCAGCAGAGGTTTTGAGCTCGAGTTTGATGCCATTGGTCTTCAAGTAGGCTTGGTATTTCTCGCCAAAATGGTGATATGCGCCGTCTAAAGCGCCTGTGGTCATCGTCACAACGCGTGGCGGAGCCGGGCTGATGTAGCGCACGAGTGCCCAGATGACAGTTGCCAATATCGCTAGAAAAGCGGCTGTGGCTAGAAGCTGTTGTTTGCCAGAAAGCTGGGGGATGACCATCTGCGCAGTCTAACGAATTTCACTTGGCTTTAAGCAAAAAGACCCTTGTACAGCATGTACGAAGCCAACACATACAACACGCAGGCAAACACGCGTTTCAAGCGCTTCACATCCATGGCGTGTGCCGTCTTGGCGCCAAGCGGTGCTAGCAACACGCTGGTGACGGCGATCAATGCGAGAGCGGGAAGCCACACGTAGCCCAGCGAGCCTTGGGGCAGGCCGCTCACGTTTTGCCCGCTGATGGTGTAACCGATCGCATTGACGATAGCGATCGGAAAACCTAAGGCGGCTGATGTGGCTACCGCATTGTGAATCGCAATATTGCACCATGCCATGAATGGCACGCTGATGAAGCCGCCGCCTGCACCGACCAAGCCCGAGAGAAAACCAATCCCGCCGCCGCTGGCAAGCTGCCCGGCTGTGCCTGGCATCTGACGCGTCGGCGCTGGCTTTTTATCGAGAAACATTTGTGTGGCGGAGAAGGTAACGAATGCGCCGAAGAAGATAGCCAGCCACGAGCCTTTGAGTAAAGCGAACACTCCGAGGCTCGCCAGCAAGCCGCCGATCACGATACCGGGCGCCAAGCCTTTGACAATATCCCAGCGCACAGCGCCTCGTTTGTGATGCGCGCGCACACTGGAGATGCTGGTAAAAATAATCGTGGCCATCGATGTGGCAATGGCCATCTTGACCGATAGATCGGGAGAGAGGCCGCGCGTGCTCATGATGTAGGTGAGAAAGGGCACCAAGACCATGCCTCCGCCAATGCCAAGTAAGCCTGCCAAGAAACCCGTGCCCACGCCTAAGACCAATAATTCAACGATGAGCAGGGGTTCGAGTGTCATATTTTTCTAGTGTGAGAAGAGGGTGCTTGCAGCTTGGTGCCAAGCCGGCATCCTGAACCGGGGTTCAGGTGGGCGAGATCAGCAGCACTCATTGGGTTCATCTGACGCGAGACGATCACGCTTGAGAGGCAATTTTCAAGCCCGAGCTCTAAGAGCATTGGTACAAGAATATAAAGCCCAACACGGCTGCAAGCGGTTTGATTTTACTGCTTTGCTGCGCGGCGTGCGAGCTCATCGAGCACCCAACCTGCTGCACACATGCCGAAACTGGCCGTCACACTGACCACCGATCCGAAACCGTGGCAATTGAGGCTGCCATCCGCCTTTTCAATCGCGCAAGAGGGATCGGGCGGGGCGACAGCCTCTTTGCTGAAAACGCAGGTGATGCCGATTTTCTTATCGCGCGGTGCGCCGTGCTGGCGGCGTAAGCGGTAGCGCAGGTCGGCGAGTAATGGGTCGTGCGTGGTCTCGCTCAGATCTGCGATCTCTACTTTTTCTGCGCGGCGCTTACCGCCTGCTGCGCCACTGGTGATGAACAGTGGGGCTTGTTTTTTGAGGCGCTTGGTTTGATCGAGCGCCCACACAGCGAGCGCAGTTTTGGCGCTTTGCTGATCGCAGCAGTCGAGCACGGCATCAAAGTTCGCAGCGGCGAGTGCTGGCCAGTTCTCAGGTGTGGCGAATTCATCGATGCAATTCACCTTGCATTGCGGGTTGACGAGAGCGATGCGATCACCCATCGCATCAACCTTCGCTTTGCCCAGGGAATTTGAATCTGCATGAATCTGCCGATTGATATTCGATTCAGCCACCTGATCAAAATCAATCAGAGTGATCTGCTCTACGCCGCTGCGCGCCAGCGCCTCTGCCGCCCAAGAGCCCACACCGCCAATGCCGATCACGGCAACGTGCGCAGCGCGAATCGCATCTGCACCGCTCACGCCATACAAACGCTCTAAGCCACTGAACCGTCGTTGAAGATCGATCTCCATCAAACCATCTTCTCTAAGCGCCACATCTGGTATTTGAAGGCCAGCACCGCACCTGCGATGATGGCAGCCACGGCGATAAAACTCATCGTTGAGAGCGTAGAAATGCCGCTCAATCCTTGCCCAACGGTACAACCCATAGCCGTCACGCCACCAATACCCATTAGAGCCGCCCCCACCAGATGGTTGGCCACATCTTCCGTGCCGCCGAAGCCTTCCCAGCGGAAGCTCTTAGATACGAAGGCCATCACCGCCGAGCCAGCGATCACGCCAAATACGGAGGCGATACCCAATGTGAGTACTTTGGATTTGTCACTGAAAAACATGAACCAATCCAAGGTGTAGGCTACGGGCGCCACAAAACTGAGCGCTTCTGCGCGACCTGAATTGGTGGCCACAAAAGCTTCTTGTAAGGTCTCCGGATGCTCAGCCACAAAGCCGAGCGAGCCACTTGCCCACCACATGGCAGTAATCACGCCGCCGATACCTAAACCAGCGAGTAAGTTGTCGAAACTGCGGAAATCTTGAGACAAAAGCGCCCAAACGATCAAACCGCCACCCACTACACATGCCATCAGAAGCTGCGCAAGCTGGAGTTTGATACCAAATAGGCCAGTAGCTGGCATAAATAATGCGCTAATAGCTACAGAATTGATAGCGGCTTGATCGACCGTCGCCACACGAATGATGGCTGGTAAACCCTTTAAGGTGGCAAATGCTGCTATGCCCATCACGAGGAATACGACCATCGATTTCAAACTGCCGCCGCCGATGCGCACCAGGGTTTTGCTGCCGCAGCCTGAAGCCAGCACCATGCCAAAGCCGAAGAACAATCCACCCACAATGGCGGAAAGCCAGAGCACCCGAGAGCCAGCGTAAAGTGTTTTACTGGGGTCAACTTTCCCCAGATAAACCAATGCACCAAATCCGAGCATGGCCACGCCCGCTGCTAGCGCCCATTGCCTCATGCGCTGCCAATCGCCCATATTCACAATATCGCTGACTGCACCCATGGTGCAAAAATGCGTGCGCTGAGCAATGACGCCGAAGATGAACGATAAAGCGAAGGAGGCCAGTAACACTTGGGCTGAGAGGGAGGAGAGATCAGATGCTTGCATAGGCATATTTTAGGTGAGCCTATGTCATGGCTTCTCGTTAGAATCACTGCGTTCTACACTTATCTCACCATGGCTCTCATAGTTGTCTGCGAAGACGATTCCTCCACCCGCACCTTGATCACCGCTGTGCTCAAGAAAGCCGGGCATGTGGTGGAGGCTTTTGACAATGGCCTCAAAGGTTATGCCCGCTTGCTGGAAGGCGATGTGGAGCTGCTGATCAGTGATGTGCAGATGCCAGGAAAGAATGGCTTTGCCTTGGTATCCCAAGTGCGGGAAGACAAAGAGCTGACGACTTTGCCCTGCATTTTGCTGACCTCTTTGCAAGAGCGTGCCCATATGCGCATTGGCATGACGAGCGGCGCGGATGACTACGTGACCAAGCCGTTTCAGCCCAGCGAATTGATCGATGCTGTTGATAGCCAACTCAAGCGCGCGATGCAATTGCATATCTTGCATCTGGACGATACTTTGCGCTCTGTGGATGCAGCGGTGGGGCGGCGCACCAATGAGCTGATGGAGATGTATGAAAAGCGGCTTCAGAAAGAATTGCAATCCCGATGGATGCGCGCGGATACCGGGAGCACGGAGCTCAGCGGCAGCCTTTTAAGCTGCACCATCGTGCATCAAGATGCATGGTTGCAGGTGCTCAGCAGCACGCAAATGGCTGATTTAGCGCGGCATTTTTTCAACAAGGTATCCGATTGCGCTGCCATGTTTAACGCGGAGCATCTACAGTTTGTTGGCGAAGGCTTGCTGATTGTGTTTGATGCGAAAGCAGACACCCTGTCCGTGCATCATGCCGCTCGCGCAGCGCGTTTGATCGGCTCAATGGACACGATTGCAGCGAGTATGCGCGCTTATATTGCGGAGCATTTATCAACAGTTGCCACGGCTGAGAAGCCTCTGCCTAAATTCAGATTTTGTATGGCTGTCCACGAGGGCCAGCTGAGCTTGGGCAAGCTGGATGGACTAGCCGGTAGCATTGAGCAACTGGTGCCAGTGGGGCAAGATGTTCAGTTTCTGGCGAGATTACTCAAGGCTGGGCAATCGCTGGGCTGGCCTGTGCTTTTGAGCGCTCAGGCATTGGAGCATTGGCAGGCAAAGGGGTTGCAACCCGAAATCGCAGACCACCGCGTCGCTAAAAATGGCCAAGACGATCTCGCCATTTATCGCTTGGCGTGACCAGAAAGCCTATTGGCCAATCGCTTTGCGGATCGCCTCAATTCGGGCGCGATTTACTCCGAAATCTTTTTGCCCTAAACGGCTTGAGCTGCGCACATCAATAATGCCTTTGCCTGTATCAAGTACGAACTCCACATCATCAGTGAATTTCAGCAGCTGTGTGGTGCTCTGGGCGTAAACATAGCCTGACTCTTGTTTCACGATCACGGTGCGTGGCATGGCTTTGAGCGCATCGGCTATTTTCGACATTTCTGTGCTGCCATCGCCTGTGGCTTTAAACGGTGCGATTTGGCTGTAGGCCAGCTGCGGATGGTCGGGCCAGAGATCAGCTTGGCTCGTGACGGAATTGGGCGTGCGCGAAGGGCGCTTGAGTTTGCCGTCTTGAATGCCCAGATCGGCTGGCGCTTTGCCTTTGAGAAAACCGAGCTGGCCAACAATGAGCAAGGCCAGTGCTACGATCGCAACAGCTAAAACGAAAAGAATGAGAAAGCGCATGATGAATCCTTAAATCTGCCATGAGGTTGTAGCAGGTCTTTCTGGGAGACTCAACCTAGAAACCACCGGGGCAGTCTCGGCGATGACTTTGCCGCGCTTGAAGACTTTCAATCTTGTTGCTCTTAATCTGAGCGCTTCGATGGGATCACGCGCTTGAAGGAGCACAAAATCAGCATTGCAGCCTTTCTCAATGCCATAGCCCTTGAGATGCATGAGCTTGGCGGGATTGACTGTTACCGCATCAAAGCACTGCCGCATGGCAGATTGTGATGTCATCTGCGCCACATGCAAGCCCATGCTGGCTACTTCGAGCATGTCGCCGCTGCCCAGCGAATACCAAGGATCCATCGCGCAATCTTGCCCGAAAGCTACGGTGAGACCATGAGCAAGCTGCTCCGGCACGCGCGTCATGCCGCGCCGCTTCGGATACGTGTCGTGTCGGCCTTGCAGCGTGATGTTGATCAGCGGATTAGCGATCACGCCAAGCTGCGCCTCGCGCATGAGCGGCAGCAGCTTGCTCACGTAATAGTTGTCCATGCTGTGCATCGAAGTGAGATGCGAGCCCACCACGCGGCCATGCAGGCCAAGGCGCTGCGTCTCGCTAGCAAGAGTCTCCACATGGCGCGAGAGCGGATCATCCGATTCATCGCAATGCATATCCACCAGCAGCCCGCGCTCGGCAGCGAGCTCGCAGAGCAGCTTCACGCTCAGCGCGCCGTCTTGCATCGTGCGCTCAAAATGCGGAATACCGCCGACGACATCCACGCCTTTGTCGAGTGCGCGCTTGAGGTTGTCGATCGCGCCGGGCGCACGCAGCACGCCATCTTGCGGAAAGGCCACGAGCTGCAAATCGATATACGGCGCAACGCGTTTCTTCACTTCCAGTAGCGCATCCACTGCGAGCAAACGAGCATCACACACATCCACATGCGTGCGAATCGCCAGCAGCCCTTTGCCCACCGCCCAATCGCAATACTGCATGGCGCGATTCACCAACGCCTCTTGCGTGAGCAGGGGCTTCAATTCGCCCCAGAGCGCAATGCCTTCGAGCAAAGTGCCGCTTTGGTTCACGCGCGGTAGGCCGTAGGAGAGTGTGGCATCCATGTGGAAATGCGCGTCCACAAACGGCGGGCTGAGCAATTGGCCTTGGGCATCCAGCGTCTCATGTGCATCGGCCTTCATGCCAGGCGCAACCTCCACTATCTTACCGTCTTGCACAGCTACCGAAGCATTCGTGCGGCCATCGGGCAAAGTAGCATTCGTGATCAATAGATCGAGCATCAGCGCTCTCCTTGGATATACGGTTTCATCAGCGCTTGCGGATAAGCCGCTTTGCGTGCGACGATGATGAGGGCGATAATACTCAGGATGTAGGGTAGCATCAAATACACCTGATAGGGCAGCACGGCTGTGCCGGATTGTTGGAGGCGTAATTGCAGCGCATCGAAGAAGGCAAAGAGCAGCGCGCCGAGCAGGGCTTTGCCCGGCCGCCAGCTGGCAAACACCACCAGCGCCACACAAATCCAGCCCCGGCCATTGACCATGTTAAAGAAGAAGGCGTTGAATGCGGCCAGCGTGAGGAAGCTGCCCGCCACGCCCATGAGCGCTGAGCCTGCGACGATGGCGCAAGTGCGCGTGGCAGCGACCGAGATGCCTTGGCTCTCTGCCGCATGTGGGTTCTCGCCGACCATGCGTACGGCCAGGCCAGCAGGCATGCGGTAAAGAAAATAGCCAATCAGCGGCACGAGCAGCAAGGCCAGCAGGGTGAGCGGCGTTTGATCGCTCAGTATTGGCAAGCCCATCCAATCCATCTCTTTGAACGGCTCAATCGTCGGCGGCGTATTGACTTTGGGAAAGAGCACGCGATAAGCGTAATAGCTCATTGCAGTAGAGAGCATCGTCAGCCCCAGCCCCGAGACATGCTGCGAAAGCGCTAAGCCCACTGTCAAGAAAGCATGCAGCAATCCCAAAGCCGCACCTACCCCAGCAGCCACAGCCACGCCGCCCCAAAGCGGCAGCCCCGAATACACAGCAAGCCAGCCCGCAAACGCACTCGCCACCATGATGCCCTCAATGCCAAGATTGAGTACACCCGCCCGCTCGCAGAGCAACACACCCAGCGTGCCCAAGATCAAAGGCGTAGCGATGCGCAGCACGGCCACCCAGAATTGCGGGTTAGCCAATATCTCTAGAAGCTCGCTGAAAAATTCCATCAACGCCACCTCAGCCGATACTGCGCCAGCATCACCGCAATCAACATCGAAATAAGCGACGCCGCCACGATCACATCGGCGATGTAGGTGGGCACGCCGACCACGCGGCTCATGCTGTCTGCGCCCACCAGCATGCCGGCCACGAAGATGCTCACTGCGATCACGCCCAGCGGATGCAAGCCTGCGAGCATGGCCACCACGATGCCGCTGTAGCCATAGCCGGGGCTCATATCGAGCGTCACATAGCTCGTGCGCCCTGCCACTTCAATCGCGCCGGCTAAGCCGGCCAGAGCGCCAGAGAGCAGGGCGGTGAGCACCACGGTGCGGGTGATGTTTACGCCTGCAAATGCAGCGGCTTTGGCGTTCGCACCTGTGGCGCGTATATCAAAGCCGAGCACGGTGAATCGCATCACGATCCATACCAAAACGGCCAATGCTGCAGCGAAGATCAGGCCCGTATGCAAACGGCTTTGCTCAACCAGTTTGGAAAGCTCCAAATCACCTTGCAGCGCCACCGATTGCGGCCAACCCATCGCAGTTGGGTCTTTCATCACGCCATCAAGCAACGCGCCCACGGCGAGCAGCACGATGAAATTGAGCAGCAGCGTGGTGACGACTTCATCGACCTGTAGCTTGGCTTTCATCAGCGCTGGCCCGAGCAGGAGCAATGCGCCCACCAAGGCCGCAGCAAGCATCATGAGAGGAAACAGCGCCCAGATCGGCCATTCCAATCCCGTGCCATCGTGCAGCCCGCCGATAGCAATCGCAGCCAACGCGCCGCCATAGAGCTGCCCTTCAGCACCGATGTTAAAAAGCTTAGCGCGGAAGGCCACTGCTGCGGCCAGCCCCGTGAGCATCAGCGGCGTAGCGCGGGTGAGCGTCTCTGTCCACGCGAATACGCTGCCAAAGCCGCCTTCAAGAATCGCGCCATAGGTCTGCGCCACCGGCTTGCCCGCCCAGAGCACGAGCAGGCTGGCCAGCAGCAGCGTGAAGGCAATCGCAGCGAAGGGCGCGCCGAAAGCCCAAGCGAGCGAAGTTTGCTCACGACGTTCAAGGCGCATGGGATGCCTCAAACTGGCTGCTATATAAATAATAGCTGCCCGCGCAGTATTTATGCCGGCGAAATGCCTTTTTACCTTTGAATATCATGCAAAAACTTCTTTTTCTTCAGATACGCCGGCCATCGCCAAGCCAATGCTCTCGCGCGTCCAGTCCTTTGTTGGTTTTGCCTTACCCAGATGCCCCGCGTGAATCACGGCCACCTGATCAGCCATTTCAAAAATCTCGTCCAGATCATCGCTGATGAGTAGCACTGCCGCGCCTGCATCTCTTGCTACGATCAACTGCTCCTGCACGAAGCGCACCGCGCCGACATCCAGCCCCCAAGTAGGTTGATGCGCGATCACGAGCTGGGCACTCTGGCTATCCACGCGAAGCAAAGCCCGCCCGAGCACGAGCTTTTGCATGTTGCCGCCAGAGAGCCTTGCAACTGGCAAATCCGCATCTCGCCCCTTGACAGAGCCGCGCACATCAAAGCGCTCCGCAATGGCTTGCGCATGGGCACGCGCCGCACCAGCACGCACGAAGCCCCAGCGTTTGAAGGGGCTGGAGCGCGTCTTGAGTTGTTCGCTCACCGCGTTTTCCCAAAACGGCAAATCCGCCACGAGACCCGTGCCTTTGCGATCCTCAGGAATGCGCGCCACACCAGCCTGCACCCAAGCCGCCGCGCCGCGCGGGGCAGCTTGGCCATTCAGAAAAATTTGCCCGGAGCGCGCAGGCAGCATGCCGCAGAGCAATTGCGCAAGCGCCAATTGGCCGTTGCCCGATACGCCTGCAATTGCGGTGATCTGGCCAGAGAGCAACACCAGTGATGCCTCATGCAATTGCTCGCGGTCTGTGAGGTGGGCGCTGACGCTTTTCAATTCGCAAACGATGCGATCCGTTCGCCCTGAGCTTGTCGAAGGGCTCACCGAGGCTTCGACGAGCTCAGCCCGAACGGTTGGCTTGATGTCATAGCCCACCATCGCCTGCGCCAACTGCTGCTGACTCACCTCTTTCGCATAGGCCTGCATCACCAGCTTGCCATGCCGCAGCACCGCCACTCGATCACTCACGCGCAGCACCTCGGGCAGCTTATGGCTGATAAAAATAATGCTCATGCCGCGCGCCACCAGCGTTCGCAGCGTCTCAAACAAGCCTTCGCTCTCCTGCGGGGTGAGCACAGCCGTGGGCTCATCCAAAATCAAAATCTTCGCGCCACGATACAGCGCCTTCAAAATCTCCACACGCTGCTTCTGCCCCACCGAGAGACTGCCTACCAGCGCTTCAGGCTCAATTTTTAAGCCAAACTGCTCGCTAGCCGACAGCAAATGTGCGCGAGCAGCTCCCTTTTTTGTAGCAAACGACCAGAGGCTTTCTGTGCCGAGTATCACGTTGTCGAGCACGGAAAGGTTATCCGCCAAAGCGAAATGCTGATGCACGATGCCGATGCCGGCTTGAAGCGCTGCTTTGGGGTCACCAGGCTTGAGCGCGTAGCCGTTGACTTCAATGCTGCCGCTGTCGGCCACGTAATGGCCGAAGAGGATAGAAACAAGTGTGGACTTGCCAGCGCCGTTTTCGCCAAGAAGGGCGAGTATTTCGCCTTGCTGGACTTCTAATGAAATATCGTCATTCGCCACCAAGCTGCCAAAGCGCTTGGTGATGTTTTTTAGATTGAGTGCGGGGGTCAATGGGATACAAATACAAAATACCGGACGCAGAGGACGCAAAGGTTACGCAGAAGAAATACCAAAAAAAGACAAAGAAGACAAGTATTTTTTGTTAAAAATTCACGTTCATTTTTGTATTTTTTCTTCTGTCTTCTTTTGCGTCCTCTGCGAAACCTCTGCGTCTTCTGCGTCCGGCTGTTCGACTTTAAATGAGCAGAATCACTTAAAAGAAGCCTTAGGCTGCGTGTCGTCCACCTTCACTGTGAACTTGCCTGCCAGAATCGCTTCCTGCTTGGCCTTCACCTTCGCCTTGATATCCGCAGGCACTTTGCTTTCAAACGTCCCAAGAGGCGAGAGCTCCGAGCCTTTGAATTTCATCATCGAATACTGGCCGTAGTCTTCCGGCTTGAACTTGCCTTCTTTCACGAGCTTGAGGGCTCGGTCAATTGTCGGCTCCATGTTCCATAGGGCCGACGCAATCACAGTGTCTGGGTATTTGTCTTGCGTGTTGATCACATTGCCAATGGCGAGCTTGCCTTTTTCTTTGGCGGCGTCTGATACCCCGAACCTTTCGGCATACATCACATCTGCACCTTTATCGATCATGGCGAATGCGGCTTCCTTTGCCTTCGGGGGATCAAACCAGCTGTTGATGAAGCTCACGCTGAATTCCACTTTGGGATTCGTCTCTTTCGCACCCATCATGAAGGCATGCATCAAGCGGTTCACCTCGGGGATGGGGAAGCCGCCGACCATGCCGATTTTGTTGGTCTTGGTCATGCCGCCGGCGATCATGCCGGAAAGGTAGGCGGGCTCTTGGATGTAGTTGTCAAACACGCTGAAATTCGGCGCTTGTGGTTTACCGGAGCTGCCCATGAGGAACATCGTCTTGGGAAAATCTTTGGCCACTTTGCGGGCGGCTGCTTCCACAGCAAACGATTCGCCCACGATGAACTGATTGCCGCCTTGCGCATACTCGCGCATCACGCGCTCGTAATCGGCATTGGTCACGTTCTCCGAAGCCTTGTATTCAATCTCTCCGCGCGCTTCAGCGGCTTTGAGCGCTTTGTGTATGCGACTAACCCATTGCTGCTCGAAGGGCACGGTGTAAATGGCGGCGACTTTCATCTTCGCTTGCGCGAATGCAGCGCCTTGTGTGCCCAATGCGACCGCTGCGGCGGCGAGGGCTAGGGTAGTGCGACGGGTGATGCTCATGGTTGCTCTCTTTCTTTCGGTTGAGGTGGTGGAAGGGTTGAGGTTGAATACCGGACGCAGAGTGCGCAAAGGTTACGCAGAAGACGCAGAGAAGAAAACCAAAGGTTCCATGGTTCGATGCTGCTGCTTCATTGAGTTTTCCCTAGTTTCTCTCTTTTGCGTCCTCTGCGTAACCTTTGCGTCTTCTGCGTCCGGTATTTGCATTTAAGGTGTTTATTTCGTTCCAAAGATCCGATCCCCAGCATCGCCCAGCCCCGGCAAGATATAGCCGTGGCCGTTGAGTTGGCGGTCTATGGAGGCGGCGTAAATGGGGACTTCAGGGTGGGCTTTTTGCATGGCTTTCACGCCTTCTGGGCAGCCGACGAGGCAGACGAATTTGATGCTCTTGGGGTTGAGCTCTTTGATGCGATCCACCGCTGCTACTGCTGAATTGCCCGTAGCCAGCATGGGATCGACCACCACCACATGGCGCTCATGCATCTCTTGCGGCATCTTGAAATAGTATTCAACCGCCGTGAGCGTCTTGGGATCGCGATACAGGCCGACATGCCCCACGCGCGCACCGGGCACCACGTCGAGCATGCCATCGAGCAAGCCTGTGCCAGCGCGCAAGATGCTGACCAGCACAAGCTTTTTGCCGTCCATCACGGGGCTCATCATTTTTTCCATCGGCGTTTCGATTTCAATGTCAGACAAAGGCATATCGGCCGTCACTTCATAAGCCATCAGAGAAGCGAGCTCGCGCAGCAAGCGGCGGAAGGTGTTGGTGGAGGCATCTTTTTTGCGCATCAGGGTGAGCTTGTGCTGCACCAAGGGATGATTCACGACATAGACATTGTTTTGGTAGGCCACGGCCATTCTTTGTTCTCCTAAAAAATTGTTCCATCTGAATCGATGGGAAAGGGCGGTGTGCCGCCGCGAAGCTGCTGCGCGAGCACGCGGCCTGCGGCCCATGTGCCGCCCTCCAAGACGCAGGCTAGCGGCATTTGCGCTTCTGTGAGGCCGAGCTGTGCTCGCACCAAAGGCGCAAGCTCATCGAGCAGAGCCACGGTGAGCGCGCGCCATTCGACAATGAATTCTTCACTGGGGTGATGCGCGTACTTCGCAGCTTCTGTGTTTTTGAGCGCGAGCACGCCGCCATCAAGCAGCAGGCCGCCATTGCGGTATTCGGGCAGGCCGGTCAAGCGGTCTAATCCTGTCACCTTGATGCCGCTCCATTCAAAAGGCTCAAGCAGCGAATAAGTGAGCCACTGCGAGAGCTTGTGAAACGGAATCCAACCATCCGCTGTGCTGCTGCGCCCAAGCGCCGCATGCGGCCAGCAATCGCCAATCGCTTGCGCATCAAACACGCTGCCTGATGGCCAGATGCGAGAGAGCGTTTTAAGGAGCAGGGCGAGCAAGTCATGCGCTGCTATGGAATCTGTATCCCTCTGCGCAGATTCTTTGCCGGCAAGGAGGCTAAAACCATATAAATTCCCCACTCTTTCCGGCTTGCCAAATACCTCCGGCTGCTCTGCTAAGGCTTTGCCCAAACGCCGCAGTAAATTCACGCGGCCATCCAAGCCCACAAGCGGGTTGCTATCAGTCACTTGAAAAGCTTGCGCGAGTTGCATGCTGGAAAGCCGTTGCAAACCCGTCGCATCCACCCGCAGCGGCTGCGCCGGGTCGCTTGAAAACAGCCCGCTGCAAAACGCATGAAAGCTCGCCACGCCCAGCCCCTCGGAGCGGGCATGCACCTGCCCTGTGCGCGCTTCTTTGTATTGCCAGAGAGCGCCCGCACCAGCATCGAGCAGCACACTCACCACCACAAGATCAATCAAGGTGACGGCATCTTTGGAAGCACCCGGCGTGATTTCATCTAGCCAAGCACGGCGATCCACACCACCCGCTTCAAAATGCCGCCATCGGCTGTGATACGGGATTTTTAAATCGGGGTAGCGGCTGCGCGTGGTCTGCACCACGAGGCCGGCCACGCTGGGCAGGGCTTCGTCATGCACGGTGAAATGCGCTGATTGCCCTGCACGTGCGCGAGCGAGTAGTGCTTTTGCGCGGCTACGTGTGGTGGTGGTGTCAAACAATGCTTCCAGCATATTTTGAAGAGTTTTATGGCTTAAATCACCAAGTGGCCGGCATAGAATATGCGCGGAATGCTATTAAATTCATAGTTATTCATTCAAGCCTCTGCCTTTAGCAATCTTGAGTTCTTCTGCCGTAGGCACAGCCGTTGGCGTGAAATAGCCCGCTGCCATCTTCGCATCCATCTCCACTTTTGCGTCATCGGGAATCAGGTCATCAGGAATGTTCACCCGCTCGCCCACCTCGATGCCGCTTTGTGTGATCGCATCAAATTTCATATTGCTCATACTCACGAGGCGATGAATCTTGGTGATGCCCAGCCAATGCAACACATCTGGCATGAGCTGCTGAAAGCGCATGTCTTGCACGCCGGCCACGCATTCTGTGCGGGCGAAATATTTGTCTGCCGTGTCTCCACCCACTTGGCGTTTGCGGGCGTTGTAAACCAAGAATTTCGTCACTTCACCGAGGGCGCGGCCTTCTTTGCGGTAATAGCTGATCAGCCCCACGCCGCCGCGCTGTGCGCCGCCAATGCACTCTTCAATCGCGTGCGTCAGGTAAGGGCGGCAAGTGCAGATATCCGAGCCGAATACATCTGAGCCATTGCATTCGTCGTGTACGCGTGCGGTGAGTTCTACGGCTGGGTTGGCCAAGTCTTTCGGGTTGCCGAAGATGTAGATCGTCAGGCCACCGATGGGCGGCAAAAACACTTCCAGATCAGAGCGAGTAACGAGCTCGGGATACATCCCGCCAGTCTCTTCAAACAGCACGCGGCGCAAATCCGTCTCTGAGCAGCCAAAGCGCGCTGCGACGCTGGGCAAATGCCACACGGGCTCTACCGCAGCTTTCGTCACCACCGCCGCGCCGCCTTCAGAGAGGATTTTCCCATCCGCCTTCAAGCGGCCTTTTTGCATCGCCTCCATCACCTCGGGCAAGATCACATGCGCCTTCGTCACGGCAATGGTCGGGCGAATGTCGTAGCTGGCGGCGAGTTCATCCGCGTAGTAGCGCGAGATTTCTGCGCCCCAAGGGTCGAGCGAGACGATCTTGCCGGGCGTCGTCCAGCTTGGGTAAGGGCCGAGGAAATCCGTGGGTGAGGTGTTCGTGAGGTCTGCGCGGTGTTTGGGATCAAGCGCACCCGAGGCCACGGCCAGTGCCCGGTAAATGCTGTAAGAGCCGCTATGTGTGCCGATCACGTTGCGGTGGGCGCGAGAAGTCGTCGTGCCCACCACGGGGCGGCGGGTGGCGGCGTCTGCCGCGCCCCATTGAATCGGCATGGCACCTTGACCACCAGCATGGGAGGTGAGGCGGATGTGAGGGCGGGCTTCCGTGGCAGTTGTCATGGTGAAACTTTGGTCCATCAAAAATACATCTTGCGATGATTTCGTCATTCATGCAAGAGGTATGCCCAGTAAACGCCCTAGATAATCATTAGATCGTTTTACATATGCCGCCATCCGGCCTATGATGTGTTGCCCGTCATCATCGTCAAGGAGTTGCCATGAAGCCCGTCCTCGAACTGCTCAAGAAACGCGACAGCGCGCTCTACTCGGTTGCGCCTGATGTGATGGTGTTTGATGGGCTCAAGCTCTTGGCCAGCTACGGCGTGGGCGCGATGGTGGTGCTCGATCAGAGCAAACTGGTCGGCGTGTTTTCAGAGCGCGATTACACGCGAAAGGTCGCGCTGCAAGGCAAGAATTCTCGTGAAATCCCCATCTCCGAGATCATGACGCGCAACGTGATCACCGTGTCATCGAATGCGCGCACCAAAGAATGCATGACGCTGATGAGTCAACACAAAATCCGCCATCTGCCCGTCATGGACGGCGGCAAAGTGCTCGCCCTGCTATCCATCCGAGACATCATGGACGACATCATCGCCGACCATGAGGAAACGATCACGCATTTGCAAACGTATATCTCAGGTTAACTCGGCACGCCTTTGTTCGCCAGAGCATCCGCCCGTTCATTGCCCGGATCGCCAGCATGCCCTTTCACCCAGCGCCAATCAATCTCATGGCCAGCGGTATGCACGAGCGCATCCAGCTCTTGCCATAAATCGACGTTTTTCACAGGCTGCTTTGAAGCCGTCTTCCAGCCCTTGGCCTTCCAGCCCGGCAGCCATTCGGTGATGCCTTGCAGCACGTATTTGCTATCGAGATGCAGCATCACTTTGCAAGGGCGCTTCAATGCCTTCAAAGCCTGAATCACCGCCATCATCTCCATGCGATTGTTCGTGGTCTCTTTCTCTCCGCCAAAGAGCTCTTTCTCAGTGGCTCCAGATTTCAGCAACGCGCCCCAGCCTCCAGGGCCAGGATTGCCTTTGCATGCGCCGTCGGTGTAGATGATGATGTCGTTCATGGATGGATAAGATAAAGTATGCCACTTAGTGGCATAATAAGGAAATGCGAAGAGTATTCAAAACCCGTCATTTTCATCGCTGGATGAGGAAAACGGATTTGACGGATAGCGAACTATGCCATGCCGTAGCCGAGATGAGCCAAGGCTTGATCGACGCGGATTTGGGCGGTGGTGTGGTGAAGAAGCGTATTGCTATGGGTGGACGCGGCAAAAGCTCTGGTGCTCGCACACTGGTGGCTACGAATCGCGGCTCGCGTTGGTTCTTTGTCTTTGGATTTGAGAAGAACGAACGCGCGAATATTGCGAATGATGAGCTGGAGGTGCTGCAAGATTTAGCCAAAGACTTGCTTGCTCGCACCAGTGCTCAATTGGATCAAGCCGTCTCGGACGGCGCTTTGCTGGAGATTTGCCATGACTAAGAAAACCACTGCAAAAAGCCGCTTGATGGAAGCGGTTCACGACACCGCTGCTGATCTGCATCGCTTAGGCTTTATCGACAAGCGAAAAATGCAGCGCTACGAAGCGCTGTGTTTGCAACCCGTGCCACAGTTTGACAGCGAGCGCGTGAAAGCGCTGCGTGAGAAACTCAATCTGAGTCAAGCGGTGTTGGCTTCTGTGCTTAACACGAGCCTGTCCACGGTGCGTAAGTGGGAAGTGAACGAGAAGCAGCCTAGTGGGCCTTCGTCAAAATTGTTGGATTTACTGGAGCGCAAGGGTCTAGCAGTTGTGCTTTAGGTTGATAAACGCTTAAGGCACTAATGCAAACGTCGCAAACCCATCCGCGCCTTCTTTGAGCAGTTTGATGTTTTTGTGATTGCCTAAAAACTTCTGCGCTGTGCTGGCGGATGTGAAGGTCATGGTGATGCCGGGCACGGCTAGGATGCGCCAGTTGTTGTCTGCGGTGGGGTTGACCTTGCCGCCTGCGGCTTGGCTGCCGTCGCGCAGGTATTCGACCAAGGCTTCGCGGTTTTCTTCGGGGGCATCTAGGATCACTTTGTCTGCACCGAGGGCGGGGAAATTGCCGCCGCCATACGCCCGGTAGTTGTTGGTGGCGACGACGAATTTGGCGTTGAGATCGATGGGCTGGCCGTTGAAGCGGAGGTTTTTCACGCGGCTGGCGGCAGTGGCGCTTACCGCTGCTGAGGCTGTGTTTAAAGCGCCGCTGGCGATGAATTTGGGTGGTTGGGTTACGTCGAGCTCATAGGTCACGCCGTCAATCGTGTCGAAATTGAAGCTGGGGAAGGCGGGGTTGAGCAGGTTTTGCTCAGGAAGGCCTTTGGGGTCGATGGTGTTGAACTGGCCTGCGCTCATCTCTATCCAATCGCGCACTTGCGCGCCGGTGAGCAGCACGGCTTTGAGGGTGTTGGGGAAGATGTAGAGATCGGCCACGTTTTTGATGGCGATGGGGCCGGCGGGAATGTCGGTGTAAAAACTTGAGCCTTGGCGGCCACCGGCTTTGAAAGGGGCGGCGGCGGAGAGGATGGGTAGATTCGCATGCGGCGTGCCGAACAGCGCTTTTTTCACATATGCGATTTGCGCATTCGACACGATTTGCACCGATGGATCATCGGCCACTTGCGCGAAATAGCTGTAGATCGGCGCGCTGCTCTCGGCCACTTTTGCGCGCACATAGGCCAGCGTGGCTTCGTGCTCTTCTTTGATGGCGGCTTCTACGAGTGGATCAGATTCCACCAGAGCTTTGCGCGCCGTGCGATCAAAAATCGGGCGCAGCATGGATTGGCTGTCTTTGATGAGCCATTTGCCTGACTGGTTATCCAGCGTTAAATCAATGATGCCCAAATGATCGCCCCAGCGGCCGGGCATCACGGAGGCCACGCCATTGATCGTGCCCTTCGCGATATTCACCTTCGGATGGTTCGCAAACTGCTGGCTGGGGAATTCGGCATGCGAGTGGCCGAAAAGGATGGCATCGATGCCGGGCACATCGGCCAGGCCAGCCACAGCGTTTTCAGCCATCGGGCCTTGGGGCGTGCGCTCATAGCCCGAGTGTGGAATGGCCACTACCAAGTCTGCGCCTTTGGCGCGCATCTCGGGCACGTATTTTTTGGCCATCTCTACGATGTCTCGGGTGAACACTTTGCCTTGCAAATTACTGCGATCCCATTGCATGATCTGCGGCGGCGTGAAGCCGATCACGCCGATTTTGAAGGCGTGTGTTTTGCCGTCAACGTCTTTGAAGCTGCGATTCAAGATGAGATAGGGCGTGAAGGCGTGCTTGGCGTTGGGCGTATCCGTTGCACCCTCGAAGACATTTGAATTCGTGTACGGAAACTTCGCCGTCGCAATCGATTGGCGCAGGAAATCCAAGCCGAAGTTGAATTCGTGATTGCCCAGATTTGCTGCGTCATAGCCCATTTGGTTCATCACCTTGAAGGCCGCATGCGTCTCGCCCGGCTTCAGCCCACGGATGCGCGCGATCACGTCGCCCAGCGGATTGCCTTGGATCAAATCGCCGTTGTCAAACAGCATGGAGTTCGTGGCCTCAGCCCGCGCCGCTTTGATCAGCGGAATCGTGCGGTTCACGCCGAAGTTATCGACGGGCTTGTCTTGGTAATAGTCGTAGTTCAAGAAATTCATATGGAGATCAGTCGTCTCCATGATGCGCAGCTTGAGCTCGGCGGCGCTGAGCTGAGCACTGAAAGCTAGCAGGGTGGCCAAGAGGCTAATGTGCAGTTTGAATGTCATTTATCTCTCCAGTTTATTTACTATGAATTTAATAGCACGTGAGGCAATCTACATGCGTGCGAGATGCCTATTTTGCTTCTAAAAACCACTCTTTTCAAGCGACAGCGATGTAACGCTATCGCCCACCCACCCGCAGCCGCACATGCAGTGCGCAAGCCACGAACAGCATCACGCAAAGCACCACTTCAATCATCGCCAAATAGTTGCTCGGTGGGCGATCAGACCAAGCGCGCGTGATGCCTTCAGCAAAATACAGCCACACCATCAAGCTCACCCAGCGGTAGGTGTACATGCGGTTTTTCAAAAAGCCCGCGAGCGGGATGCACAGCGGCAGCACTTTGAGCGCCAGCCAGCTGCCCCCCGGCCGAATCGGCGCGAGCCACAGCTCCCACAGCAGCCCGAGCACGATCAGCCCGAGCAGGCTGCCCACGGCCAGCCATTGGATGAGGCGCAGGCGCTCGGTGAGTTCGGGGGATGCAGTGGTCAGGGTATCGGTCATGGAGCAGGGAAATAAACAAGGCAAAACAGCATGGCATGATACCGCCCATGAGTTTGATCGACCGCATCCGCGCTGAAATCCCCGTCTTGCTAGACACCCTGCGCACCTTCCCTTGGCGCAACACCGCCGCCGTGCTGCGCGAGCGCTTCCGCGAAGATCGCTTGGGGCTCACGGCCTCCAGCCTCACGTTCACCACCGTGATCGCGCTCGTGCCCTTGGTCACGCTCATCCTCGCGGTGTTTACCGCCTTCCCCGTGTTTGCCACGATGCAGACCACGCTGCAAACCTGGCTCGTGCAAAGCCTCGTGCCCGATAACATTGCCCGCAGCGTGCTCGGCTATCTCACGCAATTCGCCTCCAAAGCCTCGCGGCTCGGCGCGGTGGGCTTGATCGCTTTCGTCGTCACCGCGCTTGCCTTGATCTTCACGATGGATCGCACGCTCAATAATATTTGGCGGGTGCGCCAGCTGCGCCCCTTCGCTCAGCGCCTCTTGATCTACTGGGCAGCGCTCACGCTTGGCCCCGTGTTGCTCGCGGGCAGTCTCACGCTGACATCCTATGTGCTTTCATCCTCCAAAGGCCTCGTCGGCGTGTTGCCCGGCGGCCTACGCTTCTTGCTCGATACGCTCGAATTCGTGCTGCTGGCCAGCGGCATGGCCGCGCTGTATCACTACGTGCCCAATACACGCGTGAAATGGGCGCATGCTTGGGCGGGCGGTATCTTCGTGGCGATAGCGTTTGAAGTGGCCAAGGCGCTGCTCGCTTGGTATCTGCGCAGCGTGCCCACGTATGCCGCTGTGTATGGCGCATTCGCCACCGTGCCGATTTTGCTGCTCTGGTTTTACATCGCTTGGGTCATCGTGCTCTTCGGCGCTGTGATCGCAGCTTATTTGCCCAGCTTGCTAAGCGGTGTAGCAAGGCGCGGCGGCACGCCCGGCTGGGATTTTCAGCTCGCGTTTGAAGCCATCCAAGCACTGGATGCTGCGCGCAACACGAATGCCAAAGGCCTCACCCAATTGCAGCTCGCCGCCCGCCTGCGCGTGGATGATCTGCAGCTCGCCAAGCCCTTAGCAGCGCTGCGCGAGCTCGATTGGATTGGCAGCCTAGATGGCGATGGCGATGCCACGCAGCGCATCGTCTTACTCGTCAACCCAGAAACCACGGCCCTCATCCCGCTGGCCCACAAGCTGCTCCTGCCCTCGGAAAGCATCGATTTTTGGAGCAAAAATGGCCTCTCGCCGGCACAGAATCTGCGCGGCCAGCTATTAAATTCATAGTGACGATACTTGAGTGACTTGTAGGATATAGCTCTGCACTGATCCGTTTCAAACGCGACTGATTGGTATACTCACCCCGCTATATTGCAACAACGAACCAGTAGCCATCATGAAAAGCCAACGTCGTACCTTCATCATCCACAGCGCCACCGCAACAGTTGCAGGCGCAGCCACCTTGCTCGGCACCCAAGCCGCCTTCGCGC
>JAAFJC010000057.1 GCA_013297925.1 Comamonadaceae bacterium | reverse complement strand
TGGGCGGCTCCAGCTCGATCAACGCGATGATCTACATCCGTGGCCAGCGGGAAGATTATGACGATTGGGCTGCCGAGGGCAACGCGGGCTGGGGCTGGAATGATGTGCTGCCCTACTTCAAACGCTCTGAGCACAACGAACGCGGCGCGAGTGAGTTGCATGGGACTCAAGGCCCGCTCAACGTCAAAGACCTCACCACCCCCAATCGCTTCGGCCCGATCTTCGTCGAAGCCGGCCGCCAAGCCGGCTACCCGGTGAACCCTGACTTCAATGGCGAGAGCCAGGAGGGCATGGGCATGTATCAAGTCACCCATAAAAACGGCGAGCGCTGGAGCGCGGCCAAAGGCTATCTCACGCCCAATTTAGGTCGTGCCAATCTGCAAGTGATCACCGGCGCGCATGCCACGCGCGTGCTGTTTGAAGGCAAGCGAGCTGTGGGCGTGGAATACCGCCAAGGCGGCCAGCTCAAAACCATCAATGCATCGCGTGAAGTGTTGCTCAGCGGCGGCGCATTCGCCTCGCCCCAGCTCCTCATGCTCTCGGGCATCGGCGCAGGAGCGCATCTGCAAGAAAAGGGCATCGCCACGCTGCACGATCTGCCAGGCGTAGGCCAGCATTTGCATGATCATTTGGATGCCGTGCAGGTGTACAACGCACCGCATCTCACCGAGCTCTTTGGCCTGTCGTTCACGGCGATGATCAACGCCTTCAAAGGCATCAAAGAATGGCGAAATTCGCGCACCGGCATGCTCACCACGAATTTCGCAGAAGCTGGCGGCTTCATCAAAAGCTCGCCCGATGAATCGCGGCCTGATCTGCAATTCCACTTTGTCGTCGGCAAGCTCATCAACCATGGCCGCACGCCCACCTGGGGCCACGGCTATTCCTGCCACGTCTGCGTCGTGCGCCCCAAGAGCCGAGGCAGCCTCACGCTCGCGAGCAAAGATCCATTCGCTGCCCCGCTGATCGATCCCGCCTTCATGAGCGACGCAGATGACGTGCAGCGCATGGTCAAAGGCTTCAAACTCATGCGCGGCATCATGAACCAACCCGCCCTCGCAGGCTTCGCCGGCAAAGAGCTCCCGCTCTCTGCCACGTCGCAAACCGACGCGCAAATCGAGCAATTCATCCGCAACCATGGCGACACGATCTATCACCCCGTAGGCACCTGCCGCATGGGCAGTGGCGCACTAGATGTGGTCGATGCCCGCCTCAAAGTTCACGGCATGCAAAACCTCAGAGTGATCGACGCATCCATCATGCCCCAACTCGTTAGCGGCAACACCAACGCGCCCACGATCATGATTGCGGAGAAGGCAGTCGATATGATCCGCGAGGATGCGCGCGTTGCTTGAATTTAAAGTGCTTTTGGGCAGTTCGCCGGCATAAGTACTGCGCAGAGTGCTATTGAATTAGTAGTGAAGCGAAGAATGCGAAAAACGGGGTCAGATCAAAATTCAAGACTGCAATCTCCCCGAAGCGAAACAACACACAGACGAAATTTTGCTCTGACCCCGTTTTTTGCATTCTTCGTGGCGAGCGCCAACTTCATTCATTCTTTCAAACATTTTTCGCACGCAACCGTCTCGCTCAACCTTTTGCACCTGCGGCCTACCATCGGGCATTTGCCTCAGAAATCTTTTTGAAAACACACGCGATAGAGCTCATCACAAACAAACCCTCTCCCCGCGCGCCTTCCAAAAAATTTCCGATTCAAACACCCAATGGTCTCCGCTTGCGAATGCTAGTTGCGCTCAGGAGATTGGCTTTTGATAACCGTGCTTTCGTTCAAAATGTTAGTATTCAAACTCCCAAGGAGTCACAAGCATGACAACTGCCGAAATCCTAGCCACCGCTCGCACTCTGCGCCCGCAAGAGCAGCTCTTCCTGATCGACTCGCTCTTTGAAATGCTCGATGAGCCTGATCCTGCCATTAGCGCGGCTTGGGCAAACGAGGCAAAAGATAGGCTCGCCGCTTACGATCGAGGCGAGATTCAAGCAGCGCCTATTGAAGAACTATTCGCCAAGATGCGCGCAGTATGAAAGTGCGGCGTTTAGCGCCAGCCGATATTGAGGCGATTGAGGCCGCGCAATACTACAAGGCCATTGATCCCAAACTTAGCGATAGGCTCATCAAAGAGTTCGAAGCTAGCATCCAGCGCATCGTGCGCTTTCCTCAAGGCTGGAAGCCCATCGACAATGATCTCCGGCAATGCGTCATCAAAGGCTTTCCCTATGTCGTCATCTACGCTGTGCGGGGTGAAGAAATCATCGTCGTAGCCTTCGCCAACACCCATCGCCGGCCTGGTTACTGGCGCGATAGATTAACAAATATTTAGCGAGGAATTAGCTCGCTGCTGCAGCGTTCTACGTTAATCACCACTAGCCTATTGTGCGAACTCTTTTGGCAGCTTAGTTACTAGCCCAGAACTCGTACTTTTAAAAGTAGCGGATAACTTCCCCGGATTAATGCTCCAAGCTGCGGCAATATTGAGAGGGTCGTCTTCATCAGGCAGTTTTCCTAGTTTACTAAACAAGCGATCAGTTGCTTCGCGTAAAGCTAGACCGCTCAAATCTGTAAATCCAAGCTGCTTCTCTTCAAGGGTTTGAATTCCCAAGTTTTCGTACACATCTCCATCACCAAACGCAAAAACACGGCTGGGAATTCCGTTAACAGCCCTTGCCCACGCCACAAAGCCTACTACTCGATAGCTTCCGAAAAATTGAACCTCCGGAAAATTGCTATAGAGGCGTTTGAATAGATGATCAAACTTTTGCCCTATGCCATTGTGACGATCTGGTGTGTGGTTAACTGGGTAGGGGAGCGAGTGACCCACTATGAAAACCCACCCGTCGATTGAGGGAGACAAAAAGAGATACGCTTGTTTATTTGTACCCGCAGTACGCCCGTAAGCCGCTTCTATGCCTGAAGTCCAGTTGGAAGGCATGCCTAATCCAAGCCCAAGCGAATCAGCTACTGCTTGAGGAGAGTTTGCTTTTACTGCAAACCAGTTTACTTTGTACCCAAAATCTACTGGTAAATCTGGTGTCTGATGGAGAGTGGGAATGTCTGCAGAAGCTGTAGCAGCTGTCATTCCTAGAGTTGCAAGAATATGACGGAAACGAATCATTCGATTACTCCTTGAGGGCTTATTTTATGAGCGCCTTGTATCTTTCTTGCGGAGACCGTTGGGCGGTTGGATTGGAAACTTTTTTGGAAGGCGCGCGGGGAGAGGGTTTGTTTGTGAAGACCTCTATCGCGTGTGTTTTCAAAAAAGTTTACGAGACGACTGCCCGGCGGTAGGCCGCTGGTACAAAACGTCGCGTGCAACGGTCGCGTTCAAACCATTTCAGAAGCAACAAACCAATCAGCGCGCACCGAGAAAAATGGGGTCAGAGCCCAATTTCGTCTTTGCTTGAATTCGCTTCGGTGAGACCGTCGTCCTGAATTGCGATCTGACCTCATTTTTCTCTCCAACTCAACAACTCACTCCGCCGGTTTGATGTTCAGCTCCTGCGCGAGCCTCTGCCAGCGCGCCGTATCGCCTTCCACCATCGCCTTCATTTCCGCCACGCCGCCTGCTGCTGGCGTGAGGGCGAGGTTGCCTAGTTTTTCTTTCACGTCGGGCATGCTGAGCACTTCGCCCATGGCTGCGGCTAGGCGGTTGGTCACGGCGGCGGGTAGGCGGGCGGGGCCCATGAGGCCGAACCATTGTTCGTAGTCCATGCCGTTGACGCCGACTTCTGCGAAGGTGGGCACGTTGGGGTAATCGGGATGGCGGCGAGCGCCTGTGACGGCCAAGGGTACGAGCTTGCCGCTTTTGACGTGGCTGCCGGCACTCGTCATGGTGGTGATGAAGGTGTTGACTTGGCCGCTCATCAAATCGATCATCGCGCGCGAGCTGCCTTGGTAGGGCACGCTGATGAATTTGATGCCGCTGCGGGCTTTGAAGAGATCGACAACGACGGAGCCTGTGCCGGCGATGGCCATGGAGAGTTTCTCGGGGTTGGCGCGGGCGTAGCGCAATACGTCTTGCGCCGTCTTGGCTTCAAAGCCTGGGTGCGTGAGCAGGAAGGCGGGGGTTTTGCCGATCAGGGAGATGGGTGTGAAATCGCGCACGGCGTCGTACGGCATTTTGGCGGTGTAGATCGGTGTGCTCGCGTGAAACACATCGACGAGCACGAGGGTGTAGCCATCGGCCGCAGATTTGGCTACGAGATCCGTGCCGATCATGCCGCCTGCGCCGCCTTTGTTGTCCACCACCACGCTTTGCTTGAGCACTTGGCCGAGCTTGTCTGCAATCAATCGCCCCGTGCCATCGGAGCTGCCGCCAGCAGGAAAAGGCACGACGATTTTGATGGGTTTGTTGGGATAGTCTTGCGCGAAGACGCTGGATGCCGCAACGGATGTGAGCGCGCTGAGGCATCCCGTTGTGAGGGTGAATGTAAGCAGTTTGCGACGATGGGTCATGTCATCTGTTCCAAAGTTGAGGGTTTCAGTGTAGCTGGCGAAAGAACCCGTCCCACACGAGCTTGCAGCCGGTGAGGAACATGCCAACATAGATCAGCCGATAAAAAAGCGTGGGCTGGATATGGCGGGCAATTCGAATGCCTAGCCAAGTGCCGAGAAAAGCAATCGGCATGAGCACGATGGAGGTGGCCGCATTGCGCAGATCAAGTAAGCCCAGCCAAGCATACGGAATCCATTTGGCCAAGTTGATGATGAAGTAAAAGTAAGCGGCCGTGGCTGTGTAGGCCAGCGGCGTGAGCTTCAAGCGCAAGATATAGGCGGAATAGGGCGGGCCGCCTGCATGCGAGACAAAGCTGGTAAACCCAGCGGCAGTGATCAAGCAGCGCCCCATCCAACGCGGTAGCGCGCCAGCATCAGCGCTGGGCGGAAAAAGCAAGCGCTGCGCTAAAAACAGCAGAGTCAACACGCCAACGATGCCCGCTACCAAGGGCGCAGAGACGAGTTTGAAAAGCAGCGTGCCCGCCAAAATTCCCAGCAAACCGTAGGGCAGCAAAAAGCGCAGCAGAGGCTTATCGATGTCTTTGCGAAATGCTGCGATGCCAATCACATCCATCGCCAGCAGCAAAGGCATAAAAATGGCCGCCGCCTGCGGCACAGAGACTGAAAGCGCCATCAGCGGCACGGCCAAAGCGCCAAAGCCTGCGCCAAAGCCAGATTTAGACAAACCCATGAGGAACACGGCGGGAATCGCTGCTGCGTAAAACCAAGGGTCGGTGATCAAAGGGAAATTCATGGGATGCGACAATTGTGTTTATGTTTACCCCAAGCCAAGAAGATGTGCGCCGTTTTATCTG
Organism: Comamonadaceae bacterium; assembly: GCA_013297925.1. GTDB lineage: Bacteria > Pseudomonadota > Gammaproteobacteria > Burkholderiales > Burkholderiaceae_C > JANMDU01. The sequence continues at coordinate 17,161 of JAAFJC010000057.1, read as the reverse complement.
TACGGTGTACGACAAGCATCAGAAAAATCTGCCGATGGAAGGCGTGGAGACGCTTGCTGCTTTGTGGATGGATGAGCATCCAGAATACCACGCGGATTTTGTGGATGTGGATGCCGCGCTGCTGAAAATGTATGACGTGAATGATGCCAAGACGAATCCGTTTTTGCATCTCTCCATGCATCTCTCTATCAGCGAGCAAAGCAGCATCGATCAGCCGCGCGGCATTCGCCAAGCGGTGGAGCTGCTGACGGCGCGGCGCGGCGATTTGCATGAGGCGCATCATGAGGTGATGGAAGAGCTGGGCACGATGATCTGGGAAAGCCAGCGCGCAGGCCGCCCACCGGACGGGCAGGGCTACATTGATCGCGTGCAGCGGCGAGCGACCAAGGACTGATGCCTTGACGCATCGTGTCCTTATTGCAGGTGCTGGTATTGGCGGGCTGGCTGCGGCACTTGCTTGTGCGCAGCGCGGTATGGATGTGACGGTGCTCGAAGCAGCGAAAGAGTTTGGCGAAGTAGGTGCGGGCATTCAGCTCGGCCCCAATGCGATGAAGGTGATCGCTGCATTGGGCTTAGAAAAAGATGTGTTGCAAATGGCCAGCTTGCCCGAGGCGATTGTGATTGCCGATGCTGTTAGCGGCAAGCCGATCAGCCGCATGCTGCTTGGCGATGCGGTGCGACAAAAGTATGGCCAAGCGTATGTGAGCATGCATCGGGCAGATTTGCATACGATCCTTCTGTCCGCTGCACGCGCATCCGGCGTGCAGTTACACACGCATCAGACGCTACAAAATTATGAGCATTCTGCGCAGTATATATGCCGGCGAGATACCAATATCGATCAAAAATTTGATGTATTAGTCGGTGCAGATGGCCTGTGGAGCAAAGTGCGCGCGCAGATGCTGACTGATGATGCGCCGCATGCCACAGGCCATGCAGCCTTTCGCGCTTTGCTGCCTGCGCAATCCGTACCAGAAGCCTTGCGCACACCGCATGTGCGCACTTGGTGGGCGCGCGATGTGCATGTGGTGAGCTATCCGCTGCGTGGAGGCAATTTATGGAATTTGGTCGTGCTTGCTCAAATGCCAAATTCGCACCAAGAAGGTTGGAGCTTGAGTGCCAAACACCAAGACGTGATGCGCTTGTTCAAACGCACCGAGCCGCCATTGCAAGCCTTGCTTGATGCAGGCGGCGCACAGCAAAACGGTTGGAACCGCTGGAACTTGTTTGACCGAATACCTCTAAAAGCCGCACACATGGCGCAAGGCAGGGTCGCATTGCTCGGAGATGCTGCCCATCCTATGCTGCCCTATCTCGCGCAGGGCGCAGCGATGGCCTTAGAAGATGCTTGGACGCTAGCGCAATGCTTGTCTCAACACGACGCGCCGCAGGCTCTACAAGCTTATGCTCAGATTCGGGCGCCTCGCACCAAGCGTGTGGTGCAAACCGCAAAGCGCAATGGCCAAGTTTTCCACTTGAGCGGTGCGATAGCTGTGGCACGCGATGCGGTGTTGTCGCTCAAGGGCACTTCAACAGTGGGCATGCCTTGGCTCTATGGCCATTCAGTGCTCTAGCGGCTGTAACCCATGCCGAGCCCGCGCGCGATTGCAAGCATCAGAGCCTAGCTCCAGCTCATGGCAAGGCGATGGCCGCCATTCGTAAATGCCGCATGAGGCCTTGATGCCAATTTGCCCCGTAAGCGCAGCACATCGCGGTGGCGAATGATCTGTGCCGCGCATGCGGCAGGTGCTGCTGGTGACTTCTACACTTAAGCCCTCGGGCACCGAGCCGCCTTCGCTCTCCGATTCATGCACGCTGAAATCGACGCGGAAGCTGGCGCAGCAGGCGCCGCAGGCGAGGCAGGGATGAAGCTCACTCAAGCCAAGCTCGTCAGGAGACTTTGCCCAGCAGCAAATACTCCATCAACGCCTTTTGCACATGCATGCGGTTCTCCGCTTCATCCCACACCACGGATTGTGGGCCGTCGATCACCTCTGCGCTTACCTCCTCGCCGCGATGCGCGGGCAGGCAGTGCATGAAGAGGGCTTCGGGTTTGGCGGCTTTCATCAGGCGTGCGTCCACACACCAATTGGCAAACGCAGCTTTGCGCTTTTCATTCTCCGCTTCAAAGCCCATGCTCGTCCACACATCGGTGGTCACAAGATCTGCACCTTCGCATGCTTTGATCGGATCGCTGTAAAAAGCGTAGCAATCAGCACGGGATTTAAGCCCTAAATGGCCTAAAACCTTCGGATCAATCTCATAGCCAGAAGGCGTGCTCACATTCACCTTGAAGCCCAAGAGTGCAGCCGCCTGCAACCAGGTGTTGGCCATATTGTTGCCGTCGCCTACCCAGGCGACCGTGCGGCCCTTGAGGCAATCGGTCAGATTGCCGGACTGTGACTTGTCGCCACGATGCTCAATGAAAGTGAAGATATCGGCCAAAATTTGGCAAGGATGGAATTCGTTGGTCAAGCCATTGATCACCGGCACGCGGCTACATGATGCAAACGCCTCAATCTTCGTCTGCTCATAGGTACGGATCATCACCAGATCGACCATGCGGCTGATCACCTTGGCTGAATCTTCAATCGGCTCCGCGCGGCCTAGCTGGCTGCCTTCGGTGGTGAGATGCACCACAGAGCCACCGAGCTGATACATCCCCGCCTCAAAGCTGACGCGCGTGCGGGTAGAAGCCTTCTCAAAAATCATTGCCAGCGTACGGTCTGCTAACGGATGGTATTTCTCGTAGGCTTTGAACTTGCGCTTGATCTCAGCGGCGCGAGCAAAGATATGCGCGTATTCGTCAGCAGTGAGATCGTTGAATTGGAGGTAGTGCTTCATAGTGTGCAATCGATGAGCGATTTCACTCGGATAAAAAGACTATGTAACGCGAAAAACGCGAAAAGTACGCGAAAACGCGAAAATTTTTAGGTGCTTTTCTTTTTTAGCGTTTTTCGCGTTGTTTTTGCGCTTTTCGCGTTACCTAGATTCAAGCATGAGCAAGCAACGTTCGAATCAGCGGCACAAGGATGGCCACAATCTCGTCGGCCTCAGTCATCGTCAAAATCAAAGGCGGCACCATGCGGATCACGGTGTCCGCAGTTACGCTGATCAGCAAGCCCTTCTCTGCACATTGCCCCACCAACGCGCCGCAAGGTTTGGTGAGCTCCACGCCAATCATCAGTCCAAGACCGCGAATATCTTTCACGCCTTCTAAGCCCGCCAATTCGCGCTTCAAAGCATTTTGAAAATGTGCGCCCACATGGGCAGCATTGGCCAAGATGCCATCTTCTTCCATGATGCGAATCGTCTCCACACCCGCACGCATCGCCAGCGGATTGCCGCCAAAGGTCGTGCCGTGGTTGCCGGGAGAGAAGATGCCTGCAGCCTTGGGGCCAGCCACCACCGCACCAATCGGCACACCCGAGCCCAAGCCCTTGGCCAATGGCATCACATCGGGCTTGATACCTGCCCACTGGTGCGCAAACCATTTGCCGGTGCGCCCCATGCCGCATTGCACTTCGTCAATCATCAGCAGCCAATCGCGCTCATCGCAAAGCTGGCGCACTTGCTTCAGATAATCCATATGAAACGGATTCACACCGCCTTCGCCTTGAATCGCCTCGAAGAACACGGCGCACACATTTTTGTTGCCCTCGGTGGCCTTCTTCAAAGATTCAATATCGTTCACGGCCACGCGAATGAAGCCATCGAGCAACGGGCCAAAGCCATCGCGCACTTTTGCGTTGCCCGTTGCAGACATGGTGGCAATGCTGCGGCCATGAAAGGCCTTCTCATACACCACGATTTCTGGCTTCTCGATGCCTTTGCTCACACCGTATTTACGCGCCAGCTTTAAAGCCGCTTCATTCGCCTCCAAACCCGTCGAGCAGAAAAACACGTTGGTGAGCCCGCTGCGCTCCACCAGCATCGCGGCCAGCTTCTCGGCATTGGGGCAAAAATAATAGTTGCTCGAATGAATGATCTTGGTGAGCTGATCTTGCAGCGCAGGCACTAATTTTGGATGGTTATGCCCCAGAGTGTTCACCGCGATGCCGCCCAGCGCATCCAAATAGCTCTTGCCATGAATATCCCATACGCGCGAGCCCTGCCCATGCGAGAGCTCAATCGGCACGCGGCCATAGGTGTTCATCACGTGCGGCTGGACTGGGGCTGGATTCGTTGTCATGGTCAGTGATCTCCAAAATGCAAAACGGCTCAACTTGAGCCGTTGAAAGCAGATTTTAGGGGCTCGGGCATGCCCTTTTGCTGCCGATTTTGCATCGCAGCCATGCGCCGGGGCATCTTGATGGGTGAGCTTGATGGGTGAGCCAAGTCTTATATAAGATAGAATTCTTGCTGCAATGCAGCATTGGCGACCCTGATCTCCTAGCCTTCAATCTCCACATGGCCAACCCACCGTCATCCACCCCACCCGCTTCCAAGCAGTTTTTCATCCAAGGTATCACCAAGGATGGCAAACAGTTTCGCCCCAGCGATTGGGCGGAGCGCTTGGCAGGCGTGATGAGCCAATTCCGCCCCGGCGGCGCCGTGCCGGGCTCGCATCTGAGTTATTCAGAATGGTGTTTGCCCACGAGCATGAAAACGGAGCACGGGGAAGTCAAATGCGTGGTGGTGCACACCGATCTGCGTGAAGACAATGTGATGGCTTGGGATTTTGTGATGAACTTTGCAAAAGACAACGAGCTCCAAGTGGTGGAAGCTTGTTTGCTCAACTGATGCGCTATCAATTCAATAGCTTCTCCCGCATATTCTATGACGGCTATCAGGCCAAAACGGCATAAAAAGACATGAAAAAACCACCCGAAGGTGGTTCATTCATTTTTCGCTGACAGCGCACCCGTTTCAAACGGCTTGCGAACTATTCAGCTCGCAAGGGCTGTTAAATGATGATTACTTGGCTAATTACTTAGCTAAGGCCAGAGCTTTGACTTTGGCGGCCAAACGGCTCTTGTCGCGGGCGGCTTTGTTCTTGTGGAAGATGCCTTTGTCAGCCACGGTGTCGAGCACGGACTGGGCTTTGGCAAATGCCTCGGCTGCTTTGGTTTTGTCGCCAACAGCAGCGGCTTTTTCCACGTTCTTCACAGCGGTGCGGTATTTGGAGCGCAGGCTGGTGTTGGCGGCGTTGATGACGAGATCTTGACGAACGCGCTTGCGGCCGGAGGCTAGGCGGGGGTTCTTTTTCTTGGGTTTGGCTGATGCCATGATGATTTCCTTTGGGGTCTGAGGATGTTGTCGGCGAAACCCAGCATTATACCCCGCCGGCAATTTCGTCTTCCACTCGGGAAGGCCCTTCCTATAATCACTGTATGCAAACTCAAGAATTCTCCTCCGGCCTTGTGATCCAAAGCTTTGTGCCGCCTTTGAAGCTGTCTGACTTCAAGCTAGCTGCGTTTGATATGGATTCCACGCTGATCAATATCGAATGCGTGGATGAAATTGCCGATGCGGCGGGGCGGAAAGTTGAGGTGGCGGCGATCACTGAAGCTGCGATGCGTGGCGAGATCACGGATTACAAGGATTCGCTGCGCCGGCGCGTGGCCTTGTTGGCGGGTGTGCCAGTGAGTGCTATGGAAGAAGTGTTTGCAAATCGTTTGCAGCTCAATCCCGGCGCTGCTGAATTGACTTCGGCTCTAAAGGCCGCGGGCTGCAAGCTACTGCTAGTCTCAGGGGGATTCACCTTTTTCACGGATCGGATTCGGGATCGTTTAAAGATGGATTTTGCGCGCTCGAATGTGTTGGAAGTTGCGAATGGCAAGCTGACGGGCCGCATGGTGGATCAGGTTTGGGGCGATATTTGCGATGGTGCAGAGAAACGTAAGATGCTGCTATCTACCTGCGCGGATTTGGGTATCACGCCGAAGCAGGCCATGGCGGTGGGCGATGGGGCGAATGATTTGCCCATGATGCATGCTTGTTCAGAAGCAGGCGGGCTGTCTGTCGCTTTCCATGCGAAGCCGACAGTACGCGCGCAGGCCATGGTGGCGATCAACTCAGGCGGCTTGGAACGCGTATTGACTTTGATGGTTTGATGCTATCAATTCATGAGCGCCTCCCGCATACTTTACGCCGGCAAACTGCTCAAAATGCCTAAAAATCAAACGATCAGCTGAGATAAACGGTTGATCGCGACTTCGTTCGATGCCGAGCTCACCTTCAGCGCTGCTTCTCGCCAGGGCAGCCAAATGTGATTGACATGCTCAGCGGGTGAAAGCCGCACATCTACAGGCCTGGGAATCGATAAGCCAAATACCCGCTCCGTATTGCGTGTGATGCCTGGCGCGTAGCGGTGCAAATAATGCGGCCAGATGTCGTAGGTGTTTTCCAGTTGCCAATCGCTGAGTTGATGGCCATCAGCGCGCGCATCCAATCCCGTTTCTTCCATCACTTCTCGCACGGCGCAGTCCACATAAGATTCGCCCTCATGATCCAAGCTTCCTGTGACAGATTGCCACACGCCTGTGCCCAGCCTTTGCGCATTCGCACGCTCAATCAACAGCACGGTGCCACCAAGCGTGTAGATCACTACCAGTGCTGAGCGAGGGATTTTGTAGGGCATGAATGAGCTAGAAAAATAGGTACAACATCAATACAAGTGCTTACCCAGGATACACACTGCGCATACGCTTCTCACATAAAATTTATTGATGGCAATATATCAAACACTCCTACGAATTTTTGTAGCGATGGCGATAAGCCTCATCGCCGGCTGCGGTGGTGGTGGCGGCGGCGATTCACCTGCGCAACCTGCTCAACTCAGGAGCGGCGAGCTGATCACCAGCAATGCATCCATCGATCCAAGCAATGCCAATCTTTGTGCAGCGCCACGCTCCAGCACAACAGATCGACCCGGCCTGCTGAATAACGAAAAAGCTTGGGTACGCGCATTGATGGATAAAACCTATCTTTGGTATCGCGATATTCCCAATACAAACGCAGCCTCTTACACTGCAGCGGCTTACGGTAACAGCAATTACCAAGCGCTTGATGCCTACTTCCAAGCGCTCAAAACACCGCTTCTCACGAGCTCAGGTAAAAAAGTGGATGAATTCAGCTTCACACTACCCGCCTCACAGTTGAGCAATCAGCAAGCTGGCATCACCTCCGGCTATGGCATGCGCTTAACTGTGATCAGCAGCACGCCTCCTCGCATTTTTCGCGTGCTCTATGTAGAAACAGGATCGCCAGCGGCGAACGCTGGCATATCGCGTGGTGATCAAATCATCTCTATTGACGGCGTGAGCATTGATGACAACACATCCGCGGGCATCGCCACGCTGAACGCTGGCCTCTCGCCAGCTGTAAGCAGCAAAACGACGCAATTTGGCTTGCTTGCGCCTGGCGCTGCAGCGCCACGCAATGTGTCCGTCACCTCATCACAAAGCGTCACCGTCACGCCCGTGGCATTGACCAAAACCTTCACCGTGGGCACACAAACCGTCGGCTACTTGGTGCTTAATTCTTTCAGCATAGACAGCGCCGAGTTGCAATTGGCCAATGCAGTAACGCAGCTTAAAGCAGCCAATATCACGGAGTTGGTGCTTGATTTGCGCTACAACGGCGGCGGCTTCCTCGATCTATCCAACCAACTGGCTTGGATGATCGGCGACAGCACGCTCTCAGGCAAGGTCTACGAGCGCACGATGTGCAATGATAAAAATCCCTTTGCAATCTGCAACAGTTCGGATCTCTTCCAGCAAACCGGCATGGGCTTTTCGCTTGCATCGGGCCAGGCGTTACCTCAGCTGGGCATGAAGCGCGTTTTCGTGCTCACTTCTGCCAGCACCTGCTCAGCCAGCGAATCCGTGATCAATGGCTTAGATCCCTTCATGCAGGTGATCCGCATTGGCAACACCACATGTGGCAAGCCCTACGGTTTTTTCTACCTGAACAATTGCGGTACATCCTATGCGGCGATGCAGTTCAAAGGGGCTAACGCTAAAGGCTTTGGCGAGTATGCAGACGGATTTGCGCCCACCTGTACGGTAGCCGATGATTTGAGCAAGCAACTAGGCGATGCCAGCGAAGGCATGCTTGCGGCAGCACTCAGTTATGTGAGGACTGGCGCTTGTAGCGCTTTTTCATCCAAAACCAAGGCTTTGCGACAAGCCATTGACACGAGCATCGCTGGTGATTTCCAAGTCATGCGCAGCGCGCTGGAGGAGCAGCGTTGGTACAGAGCGCGGCCATGAAAGGCAAGCGGCCATTCAGCGCTGTGATTGCGCTCTGTGCGCTCTGTGGTCTTTTTGTAGCTTGCCAGCATTCGCCCTCTGTCTCTGAACCAGCGCTCCTTGTGATCACCCCATCACACGCGACATGTTTACAGCAAATAGAAAGCATCATGACGCGTGATCTTGGCGGGCCAGTTGAATTGACCCATGCTGCCTTTGCAAAGAGCGATCGCTTGCGTATGGGCCCCGCCGAACTGCTCGATGCGCAAGGCAGGCCTTTGCAGGGCCGGCTACGTGGCCAGCCAGAAGGCTATCGTTTGAGCAAAAATCAAAACGCTTGCCAGTTGCAGCGCGATAACCATGCTGACGTTAGGATCTTAAGTTCATGCCAGTGCCGCGCTGTGAAGCCTGGCTAGGCCGCATCTATCTTTAACGCTTTTAGCGGCACAATCGACAGATGGATTTAGAAAAAGAGTATTCGCCCAGCTCTGCCATCGGTGGCAACTATCAGCCTTATGTTCAACAATACATTGACCGAAGTAAAGAAGCCTTTGTGCGAGTGCCTTGCCATAGAGATTTGCGCTACGGCAAGGCCGAGAGGGCTCTGATCGATTACTTTCCAGCGCCTCAAACCTCGACCAACCAATCGCCTGGCCTGCTCGTCTTTATTCACGGCGGCTATTGGCAAGAGCTCTCTAAAAACGAATCCAGTTTTCTAGCTCCAGCATGGCATGCGGCAGGCTTTGCGCATGCCGTGGTGGGCTACACACTTGCGCCGCAGGCCAAGCTGGGCGAGATCGTGGCGCAATGCCGTGTGGCTATCGCTTATCTTCGCGAGCAGGCTGCACAGCTTGGCCATGATCCTCAGCGCATCGTGGTGGCTGGCAGCTCGGCGGGAGGTTATTTGGCAGCGGCCTGCGCAGCGGATGCATCACTTGATCTGCTGGGCATGATCCCGATTTCTGGTATTTTTGATCTGAGCCCCTTGGTGAGCACCACCATCAACGATGCACTGGGCATGACGGTGCAAGAAGCTGCTGAGCTATCCCGCAAGACGGATGATTGCAAGCGCATGCCAGCGGTGATCGCTTGGGGCGAGATTGAAACCCAAGCCTTCAAACAGCAAAGCCAAAATTTAGCCAAGCATATTGCGCACTATGGGCAAACCTGCGAAACGCTGGAGGTTGCTGGACGAAATCATTTTGATGTGGTGCACGAGCTGGGCAATCCGCAGTCTAAATTATTTGCGGCAGCGATGCGTTTGTTTGATTGCCACGCTTGAATCAAAGCTTGCCTACCACTTGATCCCGAGCTTGAGAAAAAGCTTGGAGAGTATGAACAGCGGCCCCACCCAGAGATACTGAATATCTTCCAAGAAGCTGGGCTTCTTGCCTTCGATCTTGTGGCCGATGAACTGCAAAATCCATGCACCCACAAAAATCGCAACCGATGCCGTGAGGACAAGCGAGCCCATCGCATGAACCAATGCGAGCACGGCAAGCGTCCACATCAGCATGCTGATAAAAAACACGCCCGACAACCGCGCGTAATACACCATGCTGGCCGCAATGAAGGCATAGGCCGCCCAAGGATGCAACGCAAAAATCAGGCCGCACAAACTGAGTGTGATCAATGGAATCGCCACAAAGTGGATGATCTCATTCGTGGGATGCGTGTGGCTGCTGCCGTAGTGTGCAATCAATTGATCGACTTTGCGCACCTGCGCATCACTATGACTTTGAGTTGTGGCTTCACTCATGGTGTGTCTCCTTGTTTCCAGCAGATTTATAGCAGATTGCGCTTGACCAAATCTCTCATCAGCGCGCGTGAGCCATATGTCCATGGCGTGATCTCGTCGCAGGTGTTCACGGTATTGGTAAGCGCTCCCAAACGCGGGCTACTGACTGTCACGCTATCACCCACAGCATGCGTAAAGCCCTGCCCTGCGCCAAAGCGATCCTTCGTGGGCGCAAACATCGTGCCGCAAAACAGCATGAACCCATCAGGGTATTGGTGATTCGCATTGATCGTTTGCGCCACCAGATCTAGTGGATCCCGGCTGATTTGGCTCATGGAACTTGAGCCTTCCATCACAAACCCATCTTGCCCCGTCACGTTCAGAGCAATCTCGCATTGGCGCACATCATCCATGCTGAAGTGCGCATCAAAGAGGCGAATAAAAGGCCCTATCGCGCACGAAGCGTTGTTGTCTTTCGCCTTGCCCAGCAACAGCGCACTGCGGCCTTCGATATCCCGCAAGTTCACATCATTGCCCAGTGTCACACCTTGCACCACGCCTTGCGGCGACACAGCGAGCACCACCTCCGGCTCCGGGTTGTTCCACTGGCTCTCTGGATGAATCCCAATCTGCGCGCCGAAGCCGACGGCACTCATTGCCTGTGATTTGGTGAACACTTCCGCGTCTTTGCCAATGCCTACTTCTAGATACTGGCTCCACAAGCCCATCTCCACCAGCAGCGCTTTCACCTGCATCGCCTTCTCCGAGCCGGGCACGATGGCTTTCAAATTATCACCAATCACTTTCGATACCTTCTCACGCACCGCCAGGGCGCGAGACGCATCGCCGCGCGCCTGCTCTTCAATCACGCGCTCCAGCATCGAGGCCACAAAGGTCACACCGGCGGCTTTGATCGGCTGCAAATCACAAGGGGCGAGCAAATAAGGCTTGGAGAGATCAGGCGTAGAAAGCACGCTGTTCTCCAACACGCTTTGCATATCTGCCAGCTTGGGCAATTGCGCCCGCTTTGCTGCAATCTGCGCTGCAGGATCATCCATCGCCAGTAAATCGGCACTGGTGGGCGCGATGCTGCTCATGTCATACAAGGCATCTGGCATAGCGAGAGCCAGCACTGCGCCCAGGCTAGGCATGTTGACGCGAGCTATCAATAAGGCTCGCTCGGCATCGATGGGAAATACTGAATTCATTGCACGCTCCTCGATGAGATTGTCTCGCAGCTTACCAGCCAGCACGCCGCAGCACAAAGCTTTGCTCAACACCCGAACTCGTCAAACGGCGCTGGCCAGAAATCGCTTTGCCGCAACTACCTTCTTGCACGCGACCTTTCCAGATGGCGATGATGTCTTTGCCATTGTTGCTCTCTTCCAGATCGAGTGCACCGTCTTCAATATCGCCAAAGATATCGTGGCGCATATTGCTGAGCAGGAAATTCCCAGCAAGGGATTCGGCGAATTCTGGGTTGCGCTCCATGGTAAGGCGCGTGGTGATATTGCCTTGCAGCTCTAAGGTCCATGCTCCAAAAAGATCGGTGTTGACCAAATCCTTTGCCGCTGTGCAGCTCAACACTTCTTTTGTATCATTTTGAGGCTTATTTTGGCCGGTCGCCGGCAAAAATACTGCGCAGAGTGCTATGAAAATAATAGTATGCTGAAATCGCATGATTCACCTCTCACATCGGTACAGCAGCCTTTTCAGCAGCTGATTGCGCTGCCTTCTTGGCAAATTCTGCCTTCAACGCCGCCAGCCGATCCATTGGATTTTCTCGGATCGTGGCTTGATCGAGTGCCATCTCCGCAATGAAGCGGCTTGGGATGCCAGCAACGGTATCGCGCCCTTTTTTGCGGCGCTTAGGATAGCTCACCGAGAGCGTGCGCTGAGCTCGCGTGATGCCCACATACATGAGGCGGCGCTCTTCTTGGATGCGGGCGGCGAGGCTGTCGGAGATTTTCCCCTCCACTGGTTTCGTGCCATCTTCTTCCTCAGGGCGAAAGGGCAGCAGCCCTTCGCACACGCCAGCCAGCGTCACATGCGGCCACTCTAGGCCCTTGGAGGCATGCAGTGTCGAGAGCGTCACCACGTTTTGATCGCCCTCTTTGGCGGTCAAAGTGGATAGCAGCGAGATCGTTTGGATCACCTCAAAGAGCGATTTGCTTTCCGTACTCATCGTGAGCCCGGCCGCATCATCCACCTGCCCGCCGCAGCGCTTGGCCATCCAGTCGATGAAATCGAGCACATTCGTCCAGCGGCTGGCAGCGAGTTTTTCGTTGTCTTCACTTTCCATCAAGTGCTTCTCATACCCGATGTCTTTGAGCCAATCGCGCAAGAATTCGCCTGCGGCTTCAAAGCCCGAGGTGTGACGAGCGCGGTATTCCAGATCGTTCAGATAGCGGCCAAATTCATGCAGGCCACCTATAGAGCGCGCATTGATCGAAGCACCCAAAGAATTCGAAAACAGCGCCTCAAACATACTCAGCTTGTATTGCGAAGCGAAGATGCCTAGCTGCTGCAAAGTCGTGTGGCCGATGCCGCGTTTGGGCGATGTCACCGCGCGAAGAAACGCTGGATCATCATCGTTATTCGTCAGCAGCCGCAGCCAAGCGCATAAATCCTTGATCTCTGCACGATCAAAAAAGCTCTGCCCGCCGCTCACTTTGTAGGGAATATTCGCCTTGCGCAGCGCCTGCTCCAGCATGCGGGCTTGGTGATTGGCGCGATACAAAATCGCGAAGTCTTTCCACTCTTTGTATGGGTTGCCCTGCGTCACTTCCGAGCCCGCTCTCAGGCTTTGAATGCGAGCGACTGCTCGCTCCGCTTCGTGCTCTTCGTTATCCGCATCCACAATGCGCACCGGCTCGCCTTCGCCCAAATCGCTCCAGAGCTTTTTTGGAAAGAGCTTCGGGTTGGGGCCAATCACGTTGTTGGCCGCGCGCAGAATCGCACTCGTTGAGCGATAGTTTTGCTCCAGCTTGATCACCTTCAAATCAGGGAAATCAAGCGGCAATTTTTTCAGGTTATCCAGCGTCGCGCCGCGCCAGCCGTAGATCGATTGATCATCATCGCCCACGGTGGTGAAGCGCGCTTGTTGGCCCATCATGCGTTTGAGCAAATCGTATTGCACGGCATTCGTGTCTTGATACTCATCCACCAAGATATGCGCGAATTTCTCTCTCCACACCTGCGCGGGCTGCTCGTGATTTTGTAGCAGCTTGAGCGGCAGCCCAATCAAATCATCAAAATCCACCGCTTGGTAAGCCGTGAGCCGCTCTTCATAGCGCTCCATGATTTTGGCGGTCACGCGTTCATCGTCATCCTTAGCTTGCGCCGCCGCTTGCGCAGAATTCAAGCCCGCATTTTTCCAGCCGCTGATCGCCCATTGCCAGATCCGCGCCTGCTTGTTGTCAGTATTCCCGCCCGCGTCTTTGATCATCGAAAGCACGTCATCCGTGTCCAGAATCGAAAACTGCGGCTTCAAGCCTACCGCCTCGCCGCTCTCGCGCAGCATACGCACACCCAGCGCGTGAAAGGTGCAAATCACCACCTGCCCTGCAGCTTTCGCGCCCGCCTTGCCCATCTGCGACATCAGCAAAGCCTTCGCCCGCTCACGCATTTCCGCTGCCGCCTTGTTGGTAAACGTGATCGCCGCAATCTTCTCAGGCGGCACACCCGCCGCGATCAACCGAGCAATCTTGTGCGTGATCACCCGCGTCTTGCCCGAGCCCGCGCCCGCGAGCACCAAGCAAGGGCCATGCAAAAAATTCACCGCCTCTTGCTGGGCAATATTCAAACCGGAGCCGGGAGAAGACATCAAAACTCAAACATTCTTGGAAACAGCCGCGAATCATACGGGGCGAATTCCAGCTCCGAGGCTGCATAACAACAAATAAACACGAAACCGGCCCTAAACCCTTGTCAGCCCGGTGCAATGATGCCCAGCAAACAAGCTGACACAATTGAGCTGTGCTGCAAATCCTCCTTGTCACCTTCCCCTTCTTCGCGCTCGTGCTTGCGGGCTATGTGGCGGCGCGGCGGGGGTATTTACCGTTGGCGGCGATTCCAGGTTTGAATGGCTTTGTGCTTTACTTTGCGCTGCCTTGCATGCTGTATCGTTTTGGCAGCTCCACGCCGATTGCACAGCTGCTCGATGGCGCGGTGTTTGGGGTGTATCTGCTGTGTGCTTTGATCATGGTGGCGTTTGCTACTGTGATGACGCTCTCGCAGCGGATGGATTGGAACAATGCTTCATTTGGTGCGCTCGTAGCGGCGTTTCCGAATACCGGCTTTATGGGCATACCGCTCTTGGTGGCGCTGCTGGGGTCGCGTGCGGCAGGGCCGGCGATTGTGACGATTGTGGTGGATTTGGTGATCACCACTTCGCTGTGTATTGCTTTGTCTCGCCTCGGCTCGGGGCAGAGCGGTGCGGGGCTGGCTGCGAAAAATGCGCTCAAAGGTGTGGCCTCCAATCCGATGCCTTGGGCGATTCTTTCTGGGGCGCTGGCTTCTTGGCTGGAGATCAAACTGTCTGCGCCTGTGATGCAAACGCTAGGCCTACTGGCGGACAGCGCTTCACCTGTGGCGCTGTTTACCATTGGCGCGGTGCTGGCGCGTTCGCAGATGATGGCCAGCAGCGGCCACGCGCCGCCTGTGCCTGCGAAGGACTACGTGCCTCTGGCCTTATGCAAGCTGATCTTGCATCCGCTCTTGGTGCTGCTCTTGGGCAGTGCTGCCATTTCGATGGGTGTACCGTTGGACCGCTTTGCGCTCACGGTGATCGTGCTCGTGGCGGCGCTGCCTTCGGCATCTAACGTTTCTTTGCTTGCCGAAAAATTTGAGGCCAACAATGGGCGGATTGCGCGCATCATTTTGGTGAGCACGGTGTTGGCGTTTTTTAGTTTTGCTGGGGTGGTGAAGCTGGTGGCGCGTTGATATACTGAATCTCTGTTTTGGAGATCATCATGCACGCCCTCAAGATCACTCTTTCCCTCCTCGCAGCAGCCACTTTGGCTTCTTGCGCTTCAGGCCCCGGCCAAGTACAAGGCACAGTCAAGCTCACGGTGCTTCACACCAACGACCACCACGGCCGCTTCTGGAAAAACAACGATGGTGAGCTCGGTTTGGCCGCGCGCAAGACGCTGATTGATCAAGTGCGCGCAGAGGTCAAAGCCGCCGGCGGCCACACGCTGCTGCTCGATGGTGGCGATGTGAACACCGGCATTCCCGAGAGCGACACGCAAGATGCCGAGCCTGATTTCAAAGGCATGAAGCTGATCGGCTACGACGCGATGGCCTTGGGCAACCATGAGTTTGACAAGCCGCTGCCAGTGCTGGCCAAGCAAATGCAGTGGGCGGGCTTTCCGATGATCTCGGCCAATATTTACAAAGACGGTCAGCGCCTGTACAAGCCGTTTGAGATGTTTGATCGCGGTGGCCTCAAGATCGCTGTGATGGGGCTCACCACCGATGACACGAAGAAGATGACCGATCCTGCCAACACCGGCATGCTCGAATTTCGCAAACCGGCTGATGAAGCGGCCAAGCTGGTGCCCGAGCTGCGCAAGCAAGCGCATGTGGTGATCGCTGCCACGCACATGGGGCATTACACCGACGGCAAGAGCGGCGTGAATGCACCGGGCGATGTGGAGATGGCGCGGCAGGTCAAGGGCATTGATTTGATCGTGGGCGGCCACAGCCAGAATCCTGTGTGCATGTTGGAGCAGCTCGGCGCATCGCGCAGGAATGATGCCTACGTGCCCGGCACAGCCTGCCGCCCCGATGTACAAAACGGCACGATCATCGTGCAAGCCCATGAGTGGGGCAAATTTGTGGGTCGCGCGGATTTTGAGTACTCAGGTGGTCAGCTCAAGCTCGTGAAGTATGAATTGCTGCCGATCAACCTGAAGCGCACCGTCAAAGCCCCCGATGGCAAAGATATCAAGCAAACATTTACACCTGAAATCAAAGAAGACCCCGCCATGCTCGCGCTCTTGCAGCCCTTCCAAGACAAAGGCCGCGCTGCGCTGGATGTGGTGGTGGGCGAGAGCGATGGCGTGCTCGATGGCGCGCGCGAGCGTGTGCGCAGCCAGCCTACGAACATGGGCGTGTTCATCGCCAGCGTGATGATGCAAAAAGCCGGCGCTGATCTGGCTATCATGAATTCCGGCGGTATCCGCGATTCCATGCCCGCCGGCAAACTCACCTACAAAGATGTGCTCAAAGTGCAGCCCTTCGGTAACATGCTTGCGCATGTGACTTTGAACGGCACTGAGCTCATGGCTTATCTCAACGCTGCCGCCAAGATGAGCGCAGGCGCGGGCGCATTCGCCCAATTCGCCGGTGTCAATCTCGTGATCGAAGGAGGAGCAGTCAAATCCGCCACGATCAAAGGCGCACCGATTGATCCCGCCAAAAGCTATCGCATGGCACTCAACAGCTTCCAAGCCGGTGGCGGCGATGGGTATCCCAAACTCTCAGACCATCCCGGCTATGTGAACACCGGTTTTGTGGATGCCGATGTGATGCGCGAATACCTCAGCAAAAACAACATCCGCAGCGCGAACTTCGCACCGGGTGAGGCGGTCATTCGTCGCTGATTTGCCGCGACGATCTTTAGTGCCCGGCTAATAATGTGGCGTTGCCACCCGCTGCTGCTGTGTTCACTGTGATGGTTTGCTCGGCGCAGAATCTGTAGAGATAATGCGGGCCGCCGGCTTTGGGGCCGGTGCCGCTGAGGCCTTCGCCGCCGAATGGCTGTACGCCCACCACCGCACCGATCATGTTGCGGTTGATGTAGACATTGCCAATGTGAGAGGCGGCGGCGAGTTGTTGGGCTCGGCTGTCGATGCGGGTTTGGATGCCTAGGGTGAGGCCGTAGCCCATGGTGTTGATGTGGTTGATGACGGTGTGGGTGTCGCCCGAGTAGCGGTATACATGCAGCACGGGGGCGAAGACTTCCTGCTTCAATTCGCTGATCTGGCGGATTTCCACGATCTGGGGCGGCAGGAGATTTGCTACTGATTTAGTAGCACTCTGCGCAGATTCTATGCCGGGGAACTGCTGTTTTTGCTTATAAATGGCAAGATTTAAGTGCTTTTGGATGCCTTCGTAGGCTTCTTGGTCAATCAGCGGGCCGACATCGGTGGCAAGCTGTGCGGGGTCACCGCAACGCAACTCATTGGCCGCGCCGTGCAGCATCTCGACCACTTTATCCGCA
>JAAFJC010000056.1 GCA_013297925.1 Comamonadaceae bacterium | reverse complement strand
GAGCAAGTGCCAGCCATGCTGGAGCGTTACAAAGGCATGGTCACCACCGGCGGCGGAAAAATCCACCGCGTGGAAGATTGGGGCCGCCGCCAACTGGCTTACCAAATCAACAAGCTCTCCAAAGCACATTACCTGTGCGTGAACATCGAAGCTGATCAAGCCGTGATGGCCGAGCTGGAGCACGCCTTCAAGTTCAACGATGCTGTGCTGCGTCACCTCACCGTGCTCAAGAAGCAAGCCGACACTGCACCATCATCCATGATGAAGCAAGTCGAGCGCGAAGAAGCTCGCAAAGCCCAGCAGGAGCAATACGCAGCTGCTGCCTAATTTGCAGCGGCCATAAACCTTGAATGCTTTTGTGCTCACGGCCAGCGTTGCGGAAATTTCCCAGCAGCGCTACACACCGGCAGGCATCCCAGCACTCGATTTGCAGCTCACCCATGAGTCTGATCAGATCGAAGCCGGGCAAAGCAGAAAAGTGAAGTTGCAGCTTCGCGCCCTCGCCCTTGGCACCGCAGCGGAAACGCTGGCCAAAACGGCTGTCGGCAAAGAAGCCAAATTCAAAGGTTTCATGGCCTCTACAAAAAATGGCAAAGGCTCCGTCCTCCACATCACTGACATCGAATTCATTTAAATTTTCAAGGTAGACCATCATGCCCGCATTTGGTAAAAAACCGGCCTTCGATAAAAACAAGAAGCGCCCCGCACAAAACCAACTCTTCAAACGCAAGCGCTTCTGCCGCTTCACCGTGACCGGCGTTGTCGAGATCGACTACAAAGACATCGACGTGCTGCGCGATTTCATCGCTGAAAACGGCAAAATCACGCCCGCCCGCCTCACCGGCACGCGCGCGATTTTCCAGCGCCAGCTCACCACCGCCATCAAGCGCGCTCGCTTCTTGGCCATGGTGCCTTACAGCGACCAACATCGCGTTTAATTGCTTGGAGAACTCACATGCAAATCATTCTTCTCGACAAAGTCATTAACCTCGGCAACCTCGGCGATATCGTCAAGGTCAAAGACGGCTACGCCCGTAACTTCCTGATTCCCGAAGGCCGCGCCCGCCGCGCCACGGAAGCCGCTAAAGCTGAATTCGAAGCCAAACGCGCTGATCTGGAAAAAGCTGCTGCTGCTAAATTGGCAGAAGCGCAAGCTCAAGCTGCCAAGCTCGAAGGTGCCAACGTCAAGATCACGCAAAAAGCCGGCGTCGATGGCCGCTTGTTTGGCTCCGTGACCAACTTCGACATCGCCGAAGAGCTGGCCAAAATGGGCTACGCTGTTCACAAGAGCCAAGTGCGTATGCCACTGGGCCCGATCAAATTGGTCGGCGACAGCAAAGTCTCTCTGGCTCTGCACACCGATGTGGTGGTGGAAGTTAGCGTGACGGTTTACGGCGAAACTGCTTAAGTTTCACCTGCTCCAAAAGCAAAAGCCCGCGTCGAAAGACACGGGCTTTTTGTTTTCCTCCGTTCGCCCTGAGCTTGGTCGAAGGGCTTCGACAAGCTCAGCCCGAACGGAACTTGCAAGATGAATACTGTGAATTACGCAAGAGCTGCGCACACGGCGCGCGTCACATCTACCGTCTTCGCTTTGCCGCCCAAATCACCCGTGTGCAGCGCAGGATTGGCCGTCACGGCTTCAATCGCCGCCATCAAGCGCTTGGCTGCATCGAACTCACCCAGATGCTCCAGCAGCATCACGACCGACCAAAACGTGCCCACGGGATTGGCCAAGCCTTTGCCCATGATGTCAAATGCTGAGCCGTGGATAGGCTCAAACATGCTCGGGTAGCGGCGCTCGGGATCGATGTTGCCAGTAGGCGCGATACCGAGGCTGCCCGCGAGCGCAGCAGCCAAATCGCTCAAGATGTCTGCATGTAAATTCGTCGCAACAATCGTGTCGAGAGTAGCCGGGCGATTCACCATGCGCGCAGTTGCCGCATCAACCAATTCCTTATCCCACTTCACGTCGGGAAAGTCTTTGCTCACTTCCAGCGCAATCTCATCCCACATCACCATGGCATGGCGCTGGGCATTGCTCTTGGTCACCACGGTGAGCAGCTTGCGCGGGCGGCTCTGGGCTAGCTTGAAGGCATAGCGAATGATGCGCTCCACGCCCACGCGCGTCATCATGCTCACATCGGTGGCCACCTCAATCGGATGGCCTTGATGCGCACGGCCGCCCACACCCGAGTATTCGCCTTCTGAATTCTCACGCACGATCACCCAATCCAAATCCTCCATCTTGCAGCGCTTGAGCGGCGCATCAATGCCTGGCAAGATGCGCGTGGGTCGCACATTGGCATACTGATCAAAGCCTTGACAAATCTTCAGCCGCAAGCCCCAGAGAGTGATGTGATCGGGAATATGCGGATCACCCGCCGAGCCAAACAAAATCGCATCTCTGCCGCGCAGAGCATCCAGGCCGTCAGCAGGCATCATCAGGCCGTGTGCGCGGTAGTAATCACCGCCCCAGCCAAAATTCTCAAATTCAAAAGCAAAGCTCTTTGATGAAGCAGCCAAAGCCCGCATCACTTCTTGGCCTGCAGGCACCACTTCCTTGCCAATGCCGTCACCGGGAATGGTGGCGATTTTGTAGGTTTTCATCGATAGCTCCTTGGGGTTTCAATAGATCAATTTTTGCCTCAAACTAATATCAACAAATACCATAAAATTCAAATTACTCTTAATCAGATAGTCAACAATGGAATCATCCATCTCTGCAGCCGATCTCAGCTTCTTCGCAAGCCTAGTCAGCAGTGGCTCGCTCAGCAGAGCAGCGCGTGAGCTCAATGTCACGACAGCAGCCGTGAGCCGACGCTTGTCGCAAATGGAAGCGCGCTTGAAAGTGAGCCTGCTCAACCGCACCACACGCCGCATGAGCCTCACGGCAGAGGGCGAGACGGTGCTCAAACACGCCCGCAGCATTCTCGCGCAATTCACAGATTTGCAGCGCGAGCTCGGCGCATCCGAAAAAGAGCCCAGCGGCTTGCTGCGCGTGAACGCCACGTTAGGCTTCGGCCGCAGCCATATCGCGCCCATCGTGAGCGAATTCGCCAAGAAGTTTCCCCAGGTCGAAGTGCGCCTACAACTCAGCGCAGATCCGCCACCACTCGCCGAAGATGCCTTCGATGTCTGCATCCGCTTCGGCCAGCCACCCGATGCCCGCGTGATCGCACGCAAGCTCGCAGACAACCGCCGCGTGCTCTGCGCATCACCCGCCTATCTTGCCCAACACGGCGAGCCACTCAGCCCCGCAGATTTGGCCAAGCATCAAGTCATCAGCATTCGCCAAGGCGAAGAGGCCTATGGCGTGCTGCGCCTCTCCTCCAAGGCCAGCAAATCAAAAGACACCGTACAAGCCATCAAAACCCGAGGCGCGCTCACCACCAACGATGGCAGCGTAGCTGTCGCATGGGCACTCGCAGGCCATGGCATCGTGCTGCGCGCCGAGTGGGATGTACGCAGCCATCTGCAGCGCGGCAAACTCATCCAAGTCCTCCCCAAATTCCACGCCCCCGATGCAGACATCTACGCCATTACCTTGCCGCAGAGCCACAACACGGCGCGAGTCAGGGAGTTTGTGCAGACAGTGCAGCGCAACCTGCTAGGCGCACTCAAATAAGCGTGTTTTGGATCGGAATCGGCACTTAGCCGGCGCAAATTGTGCGCGAGGCGCTATAGATTTCATAGCTCAGACAAAGAGTTTTTCCATCTCGCGCCGCACAGCGTATGCACGCGATTCGGGCATCAGCACATCATCCCATGTGAGAGCCTGGCCTTTTGACACATCACGAATCAGCTTCACATTGTGCGCTAAGCCCAAAGGAAGGCCACCAAGTTTGCGGGAAGTGCTAGCTGGCAACAGCTTGCCCCACACCGTGTAGCCGCCCTCGCCATCGAGCATCTCGCCCGCTTTCAAATCGCGCTTGGCAGTGGCCACCACATCAGCATTCCAGCCTTGCGCCACGCCCGTGGGCTCGCCGCGCAGCGCGATGCTGGCCACGCTCATGCCCACCTCCAAGCCAATCAAATGCCAGCGCTTGTATAGCGTGAAATAGCGCCCTGTGGGATCGGTATGAGCGTTGTATTCTTCAAAGCAATTCTTCACGTAATCCGTCTCGGCCTCGACCGTGACCCACACGCCCATGCGAATGTCATACGGAATCTGGCGGCCATCTTTCTCCAGCGAAGAGATCACCTCCACCATGCCTTTTTTCTCCAACACGCCGCCTTCAGAGAACGGGCGCGTGACGAACGGAATGTCTTCCACGCTGGCAGGGGGATACAACAAACCATTGCTAGGTACAGCAAGCCCCGTGGCATTGCTCACCGCCGTGCTTTCAATCGAGGGCTTGGAGCCATCGAGAAAACTGTTAAACATTTTTGGATTCAAGCCGCCGCGCTTGGCCTGCTCAGGCGAGAGGCCATAGTAGCCCCACACCGTCTCGGGCGTGCTCTGCGCAAAATGCGGCAACCATTTGTGGCCACGGCCTGCCGCCACCACAGGAAAGCCGCAAGTGCGCGCCCAATCCACCAAATCACAAATCATCGCGGGCTGATCACCAAAGGCGAGCGAATAAATCACGCCCTTCTCAGCCGCTTTGCGAGCGAGCAAAGGCCCGCAAAACGCATCCGCCTCCACCGTCACATTCACCACATGCTTGCCATGTTCAATCGCTTTTAAGATGTGATCTACCGCATGCACAGGCGAGCCGGTGCATTCCACGAGAATGTCGATTTGCGGCAGCGTGGCCACGGCTTCCCAATCATCCGTGACCCAAGTTGCTCCCGATTTCATAGCTGCTTGCGCAGATTCTGCGCCAGCGAGTAGCGGATTCCAGCCTACATTTTCTAAATTCTTGCGTGCTTGCGCGGGGTTCAAATCCGCAATCGCCACAAGATGCACGCCGGGGGTGCGCGGGATTTGGCTGAGATACATGCTGCCAAATTTGCCAGCGCCGATCAGGCCAATACGAATCGGATTGTTGGCTGCGGCGCGGGCTTGGAGTTGGGTGTAGAGGCTCATGATTTTTTGAGGAAATACCTATGAGAAATACCGGACGCAGAAGACGCAGAGGTTACGCAGAAGGAATAACCAAAAAGAAAAATGCAAATCAGGTTTCGTCAATTCAAAACTCTTTTTTGTCTTTTTCTTCTGTCTTCTTTTGCGTCTTCTGCGTAACCTTTGCGTCTTCTGCGTCCGGACTTGGTTTTGGATTTGGTTTTAAAAAATCTCAAGCTGCCAATTTCAGCTCTTCCAGCGAAGTCTGCATCGCGCTCGCTGGCAGCCCGTCTTTCCAGGGCAGATCCACCGGATAGTCCGTCAGCAAACAATCATCCGGCAAGCATTCAATCGGCGTGAAATCGCGATGCGCTATGTATTCAGGGCGCTTGTGGCGGCGGATATGGTTGCTCACGGCGCACAGACTCAGATACACGCTCACCCGGTTAAACGGAGAGAGATTGGATGACGATGCATGCACCAAGCAAGAGTGAAAAAGGATCATGGAGCCCGCTGGGCCTTTAGGCGAAACGATGCCACCTTGCTTGCCGCCCGCGCGATCCACGAGCTGGGTGATCAAACCGTTATCAACTGTCCACAGTGGATAACTCGTCGTCGTCAAATCATGTTTGGCATTGACCACGCCTTTTTTGTGCGAGCCGGGGATGAACATCAGCGGGCCGTTGAACTCGGTCACTTCATCCAAGAAGATCGCCACGTTCATCGCGCGCTCGGTGGGCATCATGTCGTCGTTGAGCCATGTGCCGTAATCCTGATGCCATTGCCATACATCGCCTTCAAAAGCCATCTTGCCATTGATCTTAAATTGGTGCATGTAAAGCTTCTCGCCAAACAAATCTTCCACCGGCTCGATCATGCGTGGATGGCGGGCGAGCTTGGCAAAAGGCTCGCTGTACATATGTGCTGCGAAATTCGTGCGCACGGCATCTTTGCCTTTTTCGCGCACGTTGTAGGCTTCGCGCCGGGCATAGAGTTCGGGCACGGCATCGGTCATCGTTTGCGTTTCTTCCGCGCTGAAATGACCGGGAAAAAACAAATAGCCATCGCGGTCAAATTGCGCGAGTTGTTCGGGAGTCAATCTCATCTCGGGTCTCCTGTAGTTTTGAATTTAAGCTGCGGCATCGCTCATCAAGCGCTGCAAATTGTTTCCTGCGCTCAAGCCGTGGCCGCGCATCAATTTTTCGGCAGCATCGGCCTTGCCAGCAGTTATGGCCTTGGCAATCGCCTCATGCTCATCCCACACAGCTTCGCGCAAAGGCGCGCTTTGCAGCACAGCGCCCATCGCGCGGCGAATATGCCGCCAATGCAGCTTGGCGCTTTCTTCAATCAAGGGATTGCGCGCCGCTTCGTAAATCGCCATATGAAAGGCCATGTCGGCATCCATCATCGCCTTGATGTTTTTCCCGCGCGCCGCTTTGCGGCCTTGCGCAATCAAGCTGCTATCAAGCTGCGTGCCATGCTCGCTCGCTAAACGCGCTGCCAAGCCATCCAGCGCACTGCGCACCTGATACACATTGGCCAGCCAAGCCGCATCCAGCGGCGCGACCAAAATCCCACGCCCCGGTGCATCCAAAATGAAGCCATCTTTTTTGAGCAAGCGCAGCGCCTGAAGCACAGGCTGGCGGCTCACAGCTAGTTGCTCCGCCAGCTCTTCTTGAGTGATGCGCACACCTGGCGCAAGCGAGCCCTCGCTGATTGCATCAAGCAAAGCGCGATAGACCTGATCGGCCAGATCTGGTACGGCTTCAATTTTGTGCAGGTGAGCAGGCATGAAAATATTGTACTCTGTATACAGAATGCAAAAATGCCATTCCTGGATGCACAGTCTCCATCGATGCAACCAATCGCAACCGCGTGCACACAAATAGTGCAAAGAGCTGAAAAAGCTAGAGATGAAACACAAGCAATGACAGTTTCACAAACAGATACCTTGTCAGCGACCGCTCTCGCAAAAATTGATACCGCTCATCGGCGACGCTCATCATAGATAGTTGTTTCTTTGCTAATCTAGAGACGTATGTATGCTTAGGAAAAACATATGGCCGACAAAAATGTTCAAGACAATCGATCACTGCACTGCTTTGTGAGCTTGCTGATGACTGCTGCTCTCGCAGCATGTGGCGGTGGCGGTGGCGGCAGCACAGTAAGCACTAACACGACAGGCAGTACGGCCAGTGGTTCTACAACTGGCGCAGGTACGACCGGTGGCGGCACGACTGGTAGTGGCACGACGGGTGGTGGCATCATTCCCGTAAGCGGCGGCAAAATGTGGTCTGATCCTGCAACATGGGGTGGCACAAAACTTCCGGCTGGGGCTGACGTGGTCATTCCAGCCGGCGTTCAAATTGTTATTGATGAAAACACCCAAGCTTTAGGCAAGCTCACTATCCAAGGTGAGCTCTCATTCAAGCCTGGCATCACAGCTGAGCTCAGCGCAGACATCATCAAAATTGAAGGGGGCGGTGCACTCAGAGCTGGCTCTGCATCCTCACCCTTCACAGGTTTGGCCACCATCACATTGCGCTCGACAGATATAGCGGGCTCAAAAATTGGCATGGGCACACGCGGAATTTTGGTAACAACAGGCGGCAAACTGGAGCTCTACGGCAAAGCGCCAGCGGTCGCTTGGACCAAGCTCAACGTGCATGCGAATGCCGGTGCTACGTCGCTCACCCTGGAAAAACCTGTGGATTGGAAAGCAAGCGATCAAATCGTGCTCGCTCCCACAGAGTGGTATGGCACACCGTGGGTAACACAAGCCGTGCATGACGCATCCACGGCCAGCCAAAAACTCAATATTTCCTCTGTTTCTGGCGCAACAGTCAACACCAGCTCAGCTGTCAATGCTTTCCGTTGGGGTCAGCTCCAGTACGTAACAGATGCTGGCATGAGCCTCACGCGTGGCACATTCACCAAGCCTCATCCCAACGTACCCGACACATTGGATGAACGCGCAGAAGTGGGCAACCTCACTCGCAATATCGTGATCCAAGCACCTGATGATGCAGCCTGGAAAAATTCAGGTTTTGGCGCGCATGTGATGATCATGGATCGTGCTTCTTCGCTTCAGATGGATGGCGTAGAAATGCGCCGCATGGGTCAAGAAGGCATCTTGGGGCGCTACCCCATTCACTGGCACTTGCTCTCTTACGCTGATGGCGCAACGACTTCATCTGGCGATGTGGTCAATCATTTTGTGCGCAACAGTACAGTCGCGGACTCCAAGCACCGCTGCCTCGTCATTCACGGCACAAATGGCGTCACCTTGAAAAACAACATTTGCTACAACATCAAAGGGCATGCCATCTTCTTGGAAGATGCTGTGGAGCAGCGCAATGTGATCGATGGTAACTTGGTGATGCGCGTGCGCTCACCGATTGACAGCCTTTCAACGACCGAGCACGAAAAGAACGGTCAGACTAATTTTTGCGGTGCAGCCACCGCTTACTGGCTAACGAACCCCAACAACACGGTGCGTAACAACGTTGCAGTAGATGCTCAAGGCAATGGCTTCTGGCTGTCTTATCCAACAAAGCCAGTCAAGCAGGGCAAGAACGTGCCGATTCGCCCTCAAAACATAGCTCACGCGCCCTTTGAAAACAACTCTGCACGATCCAATGGCAACAACGGCCTGATGCTTGAATGCGCTATGAAAAACGATGCCGGTGATTTGGAGCTCTTATCCTATTCACCAACCGTCGATGGCTCCGCCTTCAATTACAGCAATGGCGTGGTGCCAGTGCTTAAGGGCATCACCAGTGCCAAGAACAATGGCGGCTATGTCAATCGTGTGATCCAGCCCAGCTATGAGCAATGGGTCTCTGCGGATAACTTAGGGCGCGCTTTCAGTGGCGCTGTGCAGTATGGCAGCACACTCAAGCACTCTTTGGTGATTGGCACGAGCTTGAACAATCGGCAACCCTATCCAAATTACACGGACCCACAGCTGGCCGTCGCCTCTTACCATTCGCAAATGGACATCAAAGAAAATGTTTTTGTGAATTTCAAGAATGCGGGTAATCAAGTCAACGACGGAAGCGGGGACATAGCTTCCGGCGTTTTCGGCACAAACGATTACTACATTCGTCCGTTGGAAAAAGGCTTTAAACGCAACGCCAACAACAAATTGATTGCAGCTGATCCCGGCTACCGAGCCCTTCCCCCGCACATGCAATCAGGCTATACGGCAGCCACAAAAAACAACTGGACGCTATCTGGCGCGATTTGGGATCCTGAGGGCTATTGGGATGCGCCTGGCCGCTACTGGGTACTCGATTCGCCTTTCCTCAAAGCAGCAGACTGCAAACCGATTGCCTCCAAAGTGCCAACCAATGTGGCCAACGGCCTATCGTGCGCGGGGCCTTACTACGGTGTACAAGGATTCCAGTTGGGTAGCGGCAGCCCGCTCGTTCTCACTGACCAATACTCTCTGTATGAAACACTGGCTGCCACGCGCTTAGATGCCAATGACAATGTGTTGGGCACATGGCGCATTGAGCGCGGAGATATCAGCAACATGCTTGGAAATATGCGGCATTTCACAGCGATGAAAGGTGGCATCTATACCGTGAGATTCCCTGAGTATCCCAACGGCGCCGCGACCAAACTGTCTCCAAGATGGATCAACCTTGGCATCGAGAACATGATTGCATCCGGCGATAGTTTCGTTCTCGGCGTGCAATTCGATGGTGCAGTCACGCCAAGCGCGGTTCAGCTATCGCCGGGAGGAAACGGTGGCTTCGATGCCATGCACACACGCGTCATGACGGCCGTGGCCAACCGTGCGCTTGTGGTCGCAGGCGATGGCACAAAGTATTGGCAAGACAAGGCCAACAATATGATTTGGGTCAAGATCACGCCTTATGTAGGTAACTATTGGAACGGTGTGATTGGCAACAGCGATGACGATCTTTACCGCGTGATGGCTTTGAGAATCCAATAATGCAGATGCGGCTCAAGCGCTGGCAGCTAGTGGCTGCCAGCCTGATTTGCTTGACGCTAGCTGCGATAGGATTGTCAAGGCATCTTTGGCTTGGTCCCTCTGCACACCAAAGGACCGAGCAGATCGTCCAGCTCACCCAGCGCTGCCAAACAGCCATGCTGCGAGACACTTGCACTGTGATGAAAGGCAGCGTACCGTCAAGCAGCCAAGCCAGATTGTTCATCGCAGGCATCGGCGAGGTGGATGCGCAGGCCTTTGCAAGCCTGAAGGCGGCAGGCGATAAGATGTGTCAAGAGCTTAATGGCCAATGCCAAGCGGATTGGTCAGGCCAAGCCTGCAAAATTGGCCGAGCGCTTTATCCTGAGCTAACTAAAAAAATATGAACGCCCGTATTGAACCGCCATGACAAACTACGATCCAGGCTACCTTGATGCCCAGTTTAATAATCGCTTACGCGTACCCGAATTTGCCACGCATTTTCAGCGCTGGCAGGCAGACTCCGCGGTGGCTCGCAATCTACAGGCCTGTCATTTAAGCTTGCCCTATGCGGCTGACGGCGTGGGTAGTGCGGCTGAGACGCTGGATGTATTCCCCGCCGAGAATGCAACAAAAAAAGCCCCTGTCTTGGTCTTTATCCACGGTGGCTATTGGCGTAGCTTAGACAAAGCGGATCACAGCTTTGTAGCCTCAGCTTTTACCCCAGACGGCGCATGTGTGGTGATTCCGAATTACCCGCTTTGCCCCGCAGTGACCATGGAAGAGCTTGTGCTCACGCAAGTGCAGGCACTGGCTTGGGTTTATCGCCATATTGCAAAATACGGCGGCGATCCAAAGCACATCAGCGTCGTTGGCCATTCAGCGGGTGGGCATTTGGCAGCGATGATGCTGGCTTGCAATTGGAAAAAAGTCGGTACGGATTTGCCAGCGAATTTGGTGCGGAACGCCCTCAGCATCAGCGGCCTGCATGATCTAGAGCCTCTTCGCCGCAGCCCCTATATCCAAAGCGATCTGCGCCTATCGCCCGATCAAGCCAGCCGCTGCAGCCCCGCTTACTTCCCTGCCCCAAAAGGCCAACTCACTGCACTTTGCGGCGCAGATGAAAGCGAGGAATTCAGGCGGCAAAACCGTTTGATCCAGCAAGCTTGGGGCAAAGACTGCGTCCCAATCTGCGAAGAAGTGGCCGGAGCGAACCATTTCAGCGTGCTCGAAGCGCTGTGCGCGCCAGGCCAGCGCGCACATGCTTTAGCGCTCAATTTATTGGCAAAATGAGCTGCTAGCCGGCATAGAACGTGCGCAAGCAGCTATTGTTTTAATAGCCACCCTGCAGCTTACATCAACAAATGCTCACCCGCATTGTCTCCACCCAAGATGACGTAATTCACCTTGCGGATGTCCATCAGCTTCTTGCCGCCCGAATAGCTGATCGAGCTTTGCACGTCTTCTTGCATCTCGCGCAGCGTGCCGCCGAGCTTGCCTTTGATCGGCTCCAAGATGCGCTTGCCTTCGACGTGTTTGTATTCGCCTTTGTTGAAATCCGAGGCGGAGCCGTAGTACTCCTTGAAGAGCTTGCCGTCCACATCCACCGTCTTGCCCGGTGATTCTTCGTGGCCAGCTAGCATCGAGCCGATCATCACCATGGTGGCGCCAAAGCGGATGGATTTGGCAATGTCGCCATGCTCACGAATGCCGCCATCAGCAATGATCGGCTTGGTCGCCACGCGGGCGCACCACTTCAGCGCCGAGAGCTGCCAGCCGCCTGTGCCAAAGCCAGTTTTCATCTTTGTGATGCAGACCTTGCCGGGGCCGATGCCCACCTTGGTCGCGTCTGCACCCCAATTTTCCAAATCAATGATGGCCTCGGGTGTGCCCACATTGCCTGCGATGATGAAGGCCTTTGGCAACTTCTCTTTCAAATAGACGATCATGTTTTTCACGCTATCGGCATGGCCATGCGCAATGTCGATCGTGATGTAGTCAGGCGAAAGGCCTTGCGCCACAAACGCATCCACCGTGTCATAGTCCGGCTTCTTCACGCCAAGAGAGATCGAAGAATACACGCCTTGCGCAGCCATCGCCTTCACGAAAGCCACGTTGTCGATATCAAAGCGATGCATCACGTAAAAATAGCCATTCTTAGCCATCCACGTGCAAATCTCTTCGTTCACCACCGTCTTCATGTTGGCAGGCACAACGGGAATCTTAAAACTCCGCCCACCCAGCTCCACGCTGGAATCACACTCGCTGCGGCTCTCTACGCGGCATTTGCGCGGCAGCAGCAAAACATTGTCATAGTCAAAGATTTCCATGTTCACAAGTCTTTCAAAAAAACCATTCCAGATTGATTTGAGCGCTTGGAACTGACCCGGTTTTTTTGAGCCACATGTAAAAACACAGGCCAAAAAAAAACCGGACACAATTGCTTGGGCCCGGTGCTTGATTGTATCTAGCTTTTGCCGCCCCTCGCGCAGCACGCCCTCAAGCTTTTGTAAGTGTGCGGATCTGTCACGTTAAGAAATTGGCCAAAAGCTTAACTCAAGGGTATACATACGATAGTTTAACTATCGTATGAAGAGATTTCGTCTTTATAATTAGCCTAGACTAACATAAGAACTGAAAATCTGCCCATGCTCAACACAGGCTTGTCTATAGACCTCAATGCACTCGCGCACCGAGCTGGCCGCTATCTGCAGCAGCCTACCGGCTACCGCGCATTTCTACCAGCCGCTTTGCCGCCGAACCCTGCACTGATGATGGATGAAGAGTTGACCGATCTATTATCCCAAGCAGATCGCGCCTTAGGCAGGCTAGACGGCTCAGTGCTCACGCTGCCCAATCCAGATCTGTTTATTCTCATGTATGTGCGTAAAGAAGCCGTGCTCTCAAGCCAGATTGAGGGCACACAAAGTTCTTTGCAAGATTTGCTTGCCGCTGAAGCCTCGCTTTATGACGAGCATCGCCCGCAAGATGTGGAAGAAGTGATTAACTATGTGCGCGCGATGAAGCATGGCATGGCCCGCCTAGATTCGCTGCCCGTATCAATGCGCCTGATCCGCGAAATCCATGCCGAGCTCATGCAAGGCGTACGCGGCAGCCGCTTGGAGCCGGGCGAGCTACGCCGCAGCCAGAATTGGATTGGCCCCGCCGGCTGCACGCTCGCCACTGCCAGCTTCGTGCCCCCGCCAGCGCATGAAGTGGCGCGCCTGCTAGGCGAGCTTGAGCAGTTTCTGCATGCCCCGCTTCGCTTGCCACCGCTCGTGAAGATTGCACTGGCGCATGTGCAGTTTGAAACCATCCATCCCTTCTTGGATGGCAATGGCCGCGTGGGGCGTTTGCTCATCACATTTTTACTCACCGAGCGCGCCGTGCTGCACAAGCCTGTGCTCTATCTCTCGCATTATTTCAAACAGAATCGGCAGCAGTATTACGAGCATTTGCAAGCTGTGCGCGACAGCGGCGCATGGGAAGCATGGCTTAGGTTTTTCCTCAAAGGCGTGATCCAAGTGGCCAGCGAAGCCACAGAAACAGCGCGGCGCATCCAGCTCCTGCGCGAGCAGCATCGCAGCGACATCACCGAAAAACTAGGCCGCGCTGCAGGCAATGGCCATCGCGTGCTGGAGCGCTTGTTTGACCGCCCGATCATGACAGTCGCCCAAACGCGCGAGCTCACCGGCACCACCTATGCAGCTGCCAACACCCTGGTCAATCGCTTAACGGAGATTGGCGTGCTAGAAGAAATGACAGGCTACGCCCGCAACCGACGGTTTCGCTACCGAGACTATGTGCGGCTGTTTGCGGATGAGCCGATGTAAATCAACCCCAGACTCATAAGATTCAGGTTAGCGTGTCTTGGAACGGCTCAGCAACTACTTGAAAGTCATCTTCATAAACGACAAACCCCGGTCTACTCGTTTGCAAGACGACAACTCGTTGGTCGTGAGCTTCAACAATTGCGCAAAGTTCTCGCATCTTTTTGAGATGCTCAATGGCGGAGTCTTTGTACCAACTCAACGCAACTTTCTTAGCATGAGCCTTGGAGGAGCGGGTAAAGCTAGCAGGCTTTCGCAAGTGCTTTCGAAACCATTCATACAGTTCATCGTATTGCTTTTGTTCATACGGGGCAAGTGCATGAGCATGCTCTAAATCTGAGATGGCCTGAAACAAGCCCTGCCTACGACCGGAATCCTCATCTAGCTTATCAATGACGAATCGTAGGTAAGCCAATGCCAAGGCCTGTTTAGCGAGTTGTTATTTGCTACCCAATTGCGGCGGCGAACCATCCTTATTTGCAGCCAGCAACCCCGTCTGCGTATAAATCGCCAGCTTATCCCGCGTGTCCACAATATCGAGATTCCGCATCGTGAGCTGCCCAATACGATCTGCTGGAGAAAACGGTGCGTCTTCGACTTTTTCCATGCTGAGGCGCTCGGGTTTGTAGGTGAGGTTGGGGGATTCGGTGTTAAGCAAGCTGTAGTCGTTGCCACGGCGCAGCTCTAGGGTGACTTCGCCTGTGATGGCGCGGGCGACCCAGCGCTGGGCGGTTTCGCGCAGCATGATGGCTTGGGGGTCGAACCAGCGGCCTTGGTAGAGCAGGCGGCCGAGTTTGCGGCCGTTGTCTCGGTATTGCTCAATGGTGTCTTCGTTGTGGATGCCCGTGACGAGCCGCTCGTAGGCGATGAAAAGCAACGCGAGGCCGGGGGCTTCGTAGATGCCTCGGCTCTTGGCTTCGATGATGCGGTTTTCAATCTGATCGCTCATGCCTAGGCCGTGGCGGCCGCCGATTTTGTTGGCCTCTAGGAAGAGATCGACGAGGTTGTCAAAGCGCTTGCCGTTGAGAGCGACAGGCTGGCCTTCTTCAAAACGCACACTCACCTGCTCGGCTTTGACGACGCAATCCTCGCGCCAGAAGGGCACGCCCATGATGGGGTTGACGATTTTGATGCCGCTGTTTAGGAACTCTAAGTCTTTCGCCTCGTGCGTGGCACCGAGCATGTTGCTGTCGGTGCTGTAGGCTTTCTCGGCGCTCATTTTGTAGCCGAAACCTTCTTTCGTCATGAAGGCGCTCATCTCGGCGCGGCCACCCAGTTCGTCGATGAAGAGCTGATCGAGCCAGGGCTTATAGATTTTGAGAGCGGGGTTGGTGAGCAGGCCGTAGCGGTAGAAGCGCTCGATATCGTTGCCTTTGAAGGTGCTGCCATCGCCCCAGATGTTGACATCGTCTTGCTTCATGGCCGAGACCAGCATGGTGCCTGTGACGGCGCGGCCTAGCGGCGTGGTGTTGAAGTAGGTGATGCCAGCGGTGGAGATGTGGAACGCGCCGGCTTGCAACGCGGCAATGCCTTCCTGCGCGAGCTGCAAACGGCAGTCGATCAGGCGCGCTTTTTCTGCGCCATATTCCATCGCCTTGCGCGGAATCTCGTCGTAATCAGGCTCATCGGGCTGGCCGAGATTGGCGGTGTAAGCGTAGGGCTTGGCGCCTTTGTTTTTCATCCAGCGCAGGGCGGCAGAAGTGTCTAAGCCGCCTGAGAAGGCGATGCCTACTTTGTCGCCGATGGGGAGGGATTGGAGGATGGTATTTGACATAAAAATGGCTTCTCGCCGGCATAGATACTGCGCAAGCAGCTACTAAATTAATAGCGAATAAAGAATCAAGCGAAGTGGCAGATGTAGTGATAAGGCTCGGTGCAGCGGATGTCAAACTTGCTGTTTGCCGGTACGCCGAATTTTTCACCCGCCGAGGATTTCACCCAGGCATCGCTACCCGCGAGCTTGTATTCGCAGCTGCCGGCCACGCATTCCATGATCTCTGCCGCGCCGGTATTGAACACCAAGCTGCTGGGCAAAATCACGCCAGCGGATTTTTTCGTGCCGTCGGGCAAAGTGAAGCTATGGCTCACGCATTTGCCATCGAAATAGACATTGGCTTGGGTGTTGAGCGTGACGTTGGGAAAGGAAGATGTGGTCATTTTTTCGGGCGCTCGCGCTGGGGAGCGGTAGGATTCAAAATAATCCTCTATTTTAAGGTACGCCATGAGCCAGACGCTCCACCCTAAGCTCCTGCGAAGCTTGCATACATTGCCCGAAGATCACTCGCGCGCTCAGCCGCATGTGAGCGCAGCGAGCGGCTTGGTGATGCTTGAATCGAGCGGCAACTGGCATGGCTATTTTGTGGCAGACGATGAGCATCATTTGGGGCATGTCGTCTTGGGCAACGAAGCACCTGTGGAGCTGTTGCGCATCTTGCCGGGTGATCTGCCAAATGATGCCAAGAAACGCAAGAAGGCTAAGCCAGATTTGGAATGTCTGATGGCTCTGCCTCCGATGCCGGGCCATGCCCACGGCGCGCTTCTGACGCTGGGCTCAGGCTCGAAAGAGCAGCGACACGCGGGCTTGCTGATGCCGCTAAATGCGCAAGGTTTGCTGCCTGCCGACGTAGAAGGTGCAGCTAAGCAACTGAACCTCACCGAGCTCTATGCGCCTTTGCATAATGCGTTTGATGATCTGAACATTGAAGGCTGCTTCTTGCAGGGCGAGCATGTGCATCTGCTCCAGCGTGGCAACAAGGGGGAAAGCGGTAGCGCATGCATTCGCTTTGATGCGGCGCAGTTTCAAACGTGGTTGATTGACGAGCGCGTGTCAGCGCCCGTGCCTCAGCATATTTTCAAGATTGATTTAGGCAATGTGAATGGCATCCCGCTCACGCCCACCGACGGTATCGGTCTGCCCGATGGCCGCTGGCTGCTGAGTGCTGCGGCAGAGAACACGGGTGACAGCGTTACCGATGGCCCATGCGCAGGCAGCGCCTTGGCTTTGCTCGATTCAAAAGGCGATGTCTTGGCGCTGCATCTGCTCGAAGGAGCGCCCAAAGTGGAAGGCATCGCACTTGTGATGAAAGGCAATGCTACACAGGTGTTGATGGTGACGGACGCTGACGATCCGACTCTGGCTTCGCAGTTGCTCAGCTTAGATGCGTTTTGGCTTTGAATTCGCCTAGGCGCTGATCAAGGCAATTTCTTCAAAAACTGATCAATCGCCTGCGCCGCTGCGGCTTGCTTGCCTCGCCATTGCTCATCTGCGCCGGCGATCATCACTTGCTGCGAGCCGCTGGCAGCTAACTTGAGCAGGCCGGCTCTGCGCCAAGCTGAAGAGACGGTGACTTTGATGTCGTTTTCGCCGTAGAGATCGAGCACGGGGAAAGGATAGTTGCGCGTGGCGAAGCTGTAGCCGCCGGTGAGGCTGATGCAGATCCAGGCTTTATAGGGCGTGCTCGTATTGGCTTGATCGAAATGCACATTGGCCATCCACGAGCCCATGGTGTGGCTCACCAGCACAGTTTTTGCGTAACCTCGGCTGGAGAGAAATTGCGCGGCAGCATTCAAGCGCGCGCCGGCTTCGGGGAAGAGCTTGGGAAAGTAATCGTCTATTGCGGCTTCTTTGGAGCCGATCGGCATTTGAATCGCCAGCGTGGTGTAGCCCAAATCGTGCAACAGTTTGCGCAGTTCGCCGGTGAGGCCGTCATCCGGATGCGTGCCAACGCCGTGCGCGAGCACGATGGCGGGGTGCTGGGTGTTGGCCTTGGTTTGCGCGGTTTCAGAAAGAATCGCGAAGAAGGGGCGGTAGCTTGATTGCCCAGTATGCGCAATCTGCACCGCATCGCCCACGACCAGTTGCGCTTGCACCTCTTGAGCAAAACGCGCTTCTCTCGCGTAGTCGCTAGCAAGGGTCGAGCACGCGGCGAACGCGCAGAAAGCCAAGCAAGCAATGGTGCGCATGATGAATTACCTCAGCAGAATTTTTAAATCTTCAGCCAGCGCCTGCGCGCCCATGCCGTAGCGGGTGTACAGGCGCAGCTTGCCTTGCGGGTCATAGACGAAGCCGGCGGCGGTGTGGTCGATGGTGTAGCTGGTGGGCGATTTGCCTTCGACTTTTTTGTAGTAAATCTTGAAGTATTTGGCCAGCGCGGCGGTTTGCTCTGGCGTGCCGCGCAGTGCGGTGAAGCTTGGGTCGAAGCTTTCCATATAGGCTTTGAGCACTTGAGGCGTGTCGCGCTCGGGATCAACCGTCACGAAAACAGCGGTGACTTTTTCGCCGTCTTTGCCAAGAGATTTTTTCACCGATGCGATCTCGGCCATGGTGGTGGGGCACACATCTGGGCATTGTGCGAAGCCGAAGAAAAGCACGACGGCCTTGCCTTTGAAATCGGCCATGGTTTTGGTTTGGCCATTCACGTCAGGTAAGGCGAAATCTTTGGCGTATTCCGCGCCGGTGATGTCTACGCTTCTGAACTCAGGCTTTTTCTCTCCGCAGCCTGTTAAAAGGAGTAAAAAGGTACAAAAAGCGATGATCGCCGGCATATAACCTGCGCGGAGTGCTATTGAATTTATAGTATTCATAGGATGTAATGATCCACAAGTAATGCCGCAAACAAAACGCTCAGATGAATCAAGGAAAAGCGAAAGGTCTTGCGAGCCAGCGCATCGCTGTAATTTTGAAACAGCTTGAAGCCATACCAGCAAAAGCCAATACTCAAGATCACCGCTACGGCCAAATAAATCCAACTGCTCATGCCATAGGCGAAGGGCATGAGGCAAGCCGCAAACAGCACAAAGGTGTAGAGCAGTATTTGCAGGCGGGTGTATTCATTGCCGTGCGTGACGGGCAGCATCGGCAGGCCGCTTTTGCGATAGTCTTCCACGCGGTAGAGCGCAAGCGCCCAGAAGTGCGGCGGTGTCCATAGGAAGATGATGAGGAAGAGAATGAAGGCTTCTGCGCCTACATCGCCCGTCATCGCGGCCCAGCCGAGCACGGGCGGCATCGCGCCAGATGCGCCGCCGATCACGATGTTTTGCGGGGTGAGTGGCTTCAAGATCACGGTGTAGATCACGGCATAGCCCACAAAGGTGGCGAGCGTGAGCCACATGGTGAGCGGGTTCACATACACATAAAGCACCCAGCAGCCAGCAAAGCAAAGCACGCCGGAGAACAACCCGGTTTGCCAATCTTGCAGCTCGCCTTGCGCCGTGGGCCGCCAAGCGGTGCGGCGCATTTTCGCGTCGATGCCTTTTTCTACGATGCAGTTGAAAGCAGCTGCTGCACCCGAGACAAGCCAGATGCCGAAACAGGCGATCAGCATCAGCTTGATCTCTTGGCCATTGGGCAAGCCAGGTACGGCGAGCACCATGCCGATCAAGGCGCAAAACACAATGAGCTGAATCACGCGCGGCTTCATCAGCGCGTAAAACTGTTTGGGCTTGCTGGTGTTAGGGATGGCTACTTCGCTCATGATGCAGCCCCTGATTTAACCAGCTTAAGGTGTGAGTCTTTTTGTGCGGGTTTTTGCGCTGTTTCACTCACACGCATGCGCATCAGCGCTGCGATGCACACCAGCACCAGACCTGCCGCGCCGCCAGTGTGCGACACAGCCGCAATCAGCGGCCAACCAAGCACCACGTTAGACAGCCCTGTGATGAGCTGCCATAGCAGCAGGCCAGCAATCCAAGCTGCACTGTCTTTTTGGCCTTGTTTGAAGAGCAGCCAAGCAACGTATCCCAACACGCCGAACACCACGAAGGCAAACATGCGATGCACCACATGAATGGCTGTGAGCGCGGGCAGTGCAATGGTGCTGCCCTGCCCCGTTTGCCCCAGCTCGCGCCAAATTTCAAAGCCTTGGCGGAAATCCATCTTCGGTATCCACGCGCCTTGACACATCGGGAA
This sequence comes from Comamonadaceae bacterium, assembly GCA_013297925.1. Taxonomy (GTDB): domain Bacteria; phylum Pseudomonadota; class Gammaproteobacteria; order Burkholderiales; family Burkholderiaceae_C; genus JANMDU01. The sequence continues at coordinate 3,385 of JAAFJC010000056.1, read as the reverse complement.
TTCTGCACATGCGAGCACGGCGTAATTGGTGCTCACCCAGCCGCCAAGCGCGATTTGCCACAGCAGCAAGGCAAAGCCTGCAATCAGCAAAGTGCGAGTGCGCGCAGTGGCTGCAAAATTCTTAGCGCTCTGCTCGTATTTCACGGCCTGCACTTGCAAGAGCGCGAGCAAAATCATTGCGCCCATCAAATGCATCGTCACAATCGCAGGAAAAAGCTTCATCGTAACGGTGAGCGCGCCAAACGCGCCTTGGATGCAGACCCACACCAGCGTGGCTGTTGGCCACCAAGGGCTGACGACCAAGCTGCGGCGCGCGCGCCATGTCATCGCAGCCAAAACCAAAATCAATGCGCCCACGCCGCTTGCGAAATAGCGATGAATCATCTCGATCCATGCCTTCTTGTGCGTCACAGGTCCTGTGGGCATCACAGCTTGCTCTGCGCTGATTTGCGCCTTTGCGCCCACCGGCGAAGCCATGCCATAGCAGCCCGGCCAATCAGGGCAGCCGAGGCCCGAATCAGTCAGCCGCGTGAATGCACCAAACAGCGTGAGATCAAACGTGAGGAAAACAGTCAGCAAAGTCAACATGCGCAGTCGGTGGGTGATACTCGCATTTTTATGGCGCATCCAAACCCAGAGCAGCACCGGCAAGGCTATCAGAATACCTAACAGCAAGAGCTTGGCAACAGGTGCATAGTTGTAGAGATCAACTTCGGCGTTCATCACTTTGCCTCGACAGGATTGCCCTGCTGCACCGATTTTGGCAACACACCACCCAGCGACCCACCCACACGCCCTGCCTGATCCCAGCTGCCCGAAGCGCGCAACAAGTTGTGAATATCACGTTTGGCTTTCGCTGCATCAATATCCACCGGCCAGCGCAGCATCAGATTGCCGTAGGGATCGACCACGTAAACATGCTCTTCGATTTTCTTGCCAACCTCAGCAGGTAGCCAAGCGGCCAAAGTAGGTGCATCCACACGAAGTGCCTGAGCATCGTTGATAGGGGCGTGCACTTGCGGCGCTAACTTTGGATCGACAGCTGCATCATCCATCACCAGCCAAATGCGTTCAATACGATCTTTGTCACGCCCCATCACTTCACGCAATTGACGCGTCCAGTAAATGCGCTTCTGGCAGGCTTCATCACAAGCGCCACTTGCAACGCTCACAAGCAACCATTGGCCTTGCAAGGCTTGAAGCGCATACCCGGTGCCATCGAGCAAGCGCGCCTGCACGGCAGGTAAAGGGCGCGCTGGCTGAATGAGCTCACCATAATTTTTACGGCCTTCAGGACGCACCACGTAATACATGAAATACGAAGCGATCACGGGCGCTGCGCATACGAGCATGAGCGCAAGCATTTTCCAGCGGCCAGAGAGCTGCCGGCGCACCGCAGGCTCGCCGGCAGTGGGCAAGGAATGCACCGTGAGCGTGAGCGGCTCGTCAGCGTTTACGGCGGGGGGAGATGATTTGGAACCAGACATAGAGAACACTTAAGAGCGCAGAAAGCGCAAACCATTGAAACGCATAACCATGATGCTTGGCCAGACCCGTATTGGGGGCAGGCCACTCTCGAAGCAGAGCGTCTTTTTCAACTTCTGACGAAGTTTGCAACAAAGCCGCAGGCAGCAGCTCTTTGCTGCCAAATGAAACGATGGGTAGATTTTGCCAAATACGCGAAGGCCTTGCCTCTGCTGTGGGCGCAGCAGCCATGGAAGCGCCGCCTTGCATCTCATAAGCTCGTGAGATACGTTCGATCAATCGCCCTTGCACGTTGACTGCCGCATCCGGTTGCACCAGCTCAGGCAGCTTGCTGCGATCCTGAAAATCTCGCTGTACCCAACCGCGCTGCACCCAGATCACTTTATTGCTGCCTTCAAGCGCAAGGGGCGTGGCTACATAAAACCCCACGCGCTGGCTGCCAGAGACTTGCATGGGCCGATTGTCAAGAAACACGGTGTGCTCATGCAACCAGCGGCCTTGCACATTGGTACGGCGCTGCAGCCAGGCTTCCTTATTCACCGAATCTGCTACGAAATTCATAGCTATTAGCGCAGTATTTTCTAGGGCAGGAAGCTCATTTCGTTTCAAAATCTGCGCTGCCAGCTGCTCTTTGAAGTCCGCGCGACGCAACTGCCATACGCCTAGCGATGCAGTGATCGCTACGCTGATGATGGTGGCGATCAAGATCACCCATTGCTTAGCGCCAAACCGTGGAGATGATGTGGGCAAGGTATTCACGAGATAATCTCCCCCATGAGTATTCTTATCGCACTGACCTTCTTCGTCATCCTCGCTGCACTCGCCGCCGCGGGCTTTTTCATGCTTCGCTCTTCAGGCTCACAAGAAGGCACAGAAGAACAAGCCGCAGCACGCAACAGCCGCATGGCGAAAGCCTTAGCGGTGCGTATCGGAGTTTCGGTCGTGCTTTTCATCTGTGTGCTGCTAGCTTGGAAGTTCGGATACATCAAACCGTCTGGTTTGCCGTTAGGTAAGTAAAGCGAGATTAAGTTGCTCAAACGCTGAGCATAAGTGCAGCTCAAAAATAGAAAAAGCCGCTAATGCGGCTTTTTTGTTGGCTGCAGCCGACTACATCCAGTACACCAAGATATACAGGCCAAGCCACACTACGTCAACGAAGTGCCAGTACCATGCTGCCCCTTCGAAGCCGAAATGGTTTTTTGCTGTGAAATGGCCTTTTTGCAGGCGCAGGGTGATGAAGAGCAACATCAGCATGCCGACAAACACATGGAAGCCATGGAAACCGGTGAGCATGAAGAAGGTGGAGCCGAAGATGCCGGAGCTAAGCTTGAGGTTCAGATCTGTGTAGGCATGGTAGTACTCGTAGCCTTGCACGCACAGGAAGATAGCGCCGAGCAGCACGGTGGCCCACATGAACAAGATAGTTTTGCTGCGATTACCGGCAATCAGCGCGTGGTGAGCAATTGTCATGGTCACGCCGGAGGTCAGTAACAAAGCAGTGTTGATCGTGGGCAGCCAGAACGGACCCATGGTCTGGAAGGGCTCAACGATGCCTGCGGGCGAGGTAGTCGCGCCCGGTACTTGGCTAGGCCAAGCAGCTGTAAAACCGGGCCAGAGCAATTGATTTTCCAAGCTGCCCAAAGCTGGGATCGAGTGAGCACGTGCCCACCAAAGAGCGGAGAAGAATGCGCCGAAGAACATCACTTCGGAGAAGATGAACCAGCTCATGCTCCAGCGGAAGGAGAGGTCGATCTTGCGGCCATACTGACCAGACTGGCTCTCAGAAATCGCTTCACTAAACCACTGGAAGAGCACGATGCCCCACCAAGCCAAGCCAAAAATCAGCGAGTACATGCCCCAGCCGTGACCATTGATCCATTGGCCTGCGCCAAAGATAACG
>JAAFJC010000055.1 GCA_013297925.1 Comamonadaceae bacterium | reverse complement strand
GGAAAGCCGTGGATGAAATTGGTGGTGCCATCCAGCGGATCGATGATCCAGATGTGATCAGAGAATTTGTTGCCTTGGCTGTTGCCGGATTCTTCGGCCAAGATGCCGTGATTGGGGTAGGCCTCAAGGATGATTTCGATGATGGCTGCTTCAGCTGCCGCATCCACCTCGGTGACGAAATCGTTCACTTGCTTTTGCTTGATGCGCACCGATTCGATATCGAGCGCGGCGCGGTTGATGATGGCGCCAGCGGCGCGAGCGGCACGCACGGCCACGTTGAGCATGGGGTGGGAAGAGGCAGTCATGTTGTGTGGGGAGCTGGTTGGGCAATTGCACGATCACAAATGCCATAAAGCATATTTTCCCATGTTTGCTACGTAAGCCAGACCAAAGGCTAAAAACTATTCAGAATCAATCGATTGGAGCCCCTAGTTACCAATTTGCTTTGTAGCACCAAGGGTTATCCCTTGGTTCGCGAATAAAATTTAAATAGTTATTGCAAGTACTTGATATTGCATAAAATTTTTTCATCCGCTATACTTTCCGTAGCATTTTTACACAGGCTCTAGCCTGATACGCCATGGCAACACTTTTCACTGCTGGTTTCTCATTGAGTATTCAAAAGAAGCTTCGCTTGAGCTTGACCACTGCTCTGGCAGCAGTCGCTCTTGTGTTGATGCCTGCTCCGCAAGCCGAAGCCGCTACCAAAAAGCAAGCCAAAACGGCTCAAAAATCCAACGCGAAAACCGCCCGAAGCGCCAAAAGCAGCAAAGCCATCAAACCCGGTAAAGCCAAAGCTGCTACCAAGCTGCAGCGCGTGACCGTGATCAAAAACGGCAAGCGCATGGTGGTGATGCGCCGCGTACCTGTGGTGGTTGCCGCGCCGCCGCGCCCATCGTACGGCCAACTCGCTGGCCTGCATGCCACGCAAGATCCTCTGGAGCTCAAATCTAGCGTGGCCTACGTGCTGGATCAAGACACCAATGAAATTCTCTTTCAGAAGAACGAGAACGCCGTCCTCCCCATTGCCTCACTCACCAAGCTGATGACAGGCGTCATCGTGAGTGAAGCGCGCCTCGATATCAACGAGATCATCACGATCACCGAAGCGGATGTGGATACCGAAAAAGGCAGCCGCTCGCGATTGAAAGTGGGCACGCAACTCACGCGCGGCGAGCTCATGCTGCTGGCGTTGATGAGCAGCGAGAATCGCGCTGCGCATGCGCTAGGCCGCAGCTATCCTGGCGGGCTGGATCGTTTCGTGCAAGCCATGAATGCGAAAGCCAAGCTCTTGGGGATGCAAGATACGCGCTATGTGGAGCCCACAGGCCTCTCCAGCCGCAACCAAAGCAGCGCGAAAGATTTGGCCACGCTCACTGCGTATGCATCGAACGATAAAACTCTGCGCGATCTTTCCACCTCGCCGATGCATCAGGTCGATGTGGGTAACAAGACGCTGAACTACGTGAACACCAATCGCTTGATCCGCAATCCTGAGTGGGAAATCGGCCTGCAAAAAACCGGCTTTATCTCCGAAGCGGGGCAATGCTTGATCATGCAGGCCAAAGTATCTGGCCGCCGCCTGATCATGGTGTTTTTGGATTCTGCGGGAAAGCTCAGCCGCTTGGGCGATGCAGAACGCGTGCGCCGCTGGGTGGAGGGGCAACCTGCTGCGATCCAGAAAGTAGGCGTCGTGTCTGTCAAGCAACCCAGCTGACTTTTAAGGCCAAATGGCTCACTGGCTGGGATAAAACCTCAATAGATAGCTATTCTATTGATAGCAATTAAATCTTCAAAGTGGCCAAATCAAGATTGGCACCGCAGATCACGAGGCAGACTTTTTCATCCTTCTTTGGCTGATACACGCCAGTTTGCAAAGCGGCCAAACCTAGCGAGGCCGATGGCTCGGCTGCGATTTGCAAATGCTGCCACAGCCAGAGCTGCGCCTTCGAAATAGCTTCATCGCGGAGCAGTAAGCTTTGCTGAACATGCTTTTGTGTGATTGGCCAGGCGATGCTGCCAATGCGTTTTGCGCCCAAAGCATCAGCAGCGATACCGCTCACGCTCACATCCACGGGCTCACCCGCTTGGCGAGCCGCATGCAGCGTAGGCGCGAGCTCGGGCTCTAAGGCAATCACTCGGGTTACGGTGTTTGCATACCAAGAAGCGATACCCGCAATCAAGCCACCGCCGCCCACGCTGACCAAAACGGTGTCTGGCGCTGCGCCCGCTTGGGCATCCACCTCAGCAGCCAGAGTGCCCGCGCCGAGAACGGCTTCTATTTGGTCGTAGGCATGTGTGAGCAAAGCACCCGTTTCCTTTTGCCGTTCAAGGCAAGCGGCAAGCGCATCCGCGTAAGCATTGCCAGTCACTCGCAGTGCTGCGCCCAGTGCTCTGAGACGCGCTTGTTTGGCGGGCGAGGAAATCCTTGGCACGAACACTTCGCAAGGCACATCAAGCAGTTTGGCTGCCGCGGCCGTGGCAATGCCCGCATTACCACCAGACGCCACGATCACGCCGCGGGTTGGAATCGGGTTTGACAGCAGCCGATTGAGCATGCCGCGCGCTTTAAAGCTGCCGCTGGCTTGCAGTTGCTCCAATTTCAGCCACACTTCAGCGCAATCCACACCCAGAGCTGCGCCGGGCAGTTTCATCAGTGGTGTTTCATGCAAAAAATGCCGGTAGCCGGCATCGAATCTGCGCAAGGTGCTCTCAATTTGAGAGCGATTGATCGCATCAGTCATGAATCTTCAAACCCTTAGGGAGTGGAAATTTCACGGTTTCTTCAATGCCATCCATCTTGCGCACACTGGTTGCGCCCAAGGCTTTGATGCGCTCGATCACATGCTCCACAAGAATTTCAGGGGCGGATGCGCCCGCAGTGAGGCCCACGCGCTGTACGCCGCTGAACCATTCGTCTTTCAGCTCGGAGGCATCGTCCACCATATAGCCCGGCACGCCGCGTTTGCGGGAAAGCTCGGCAAGGCGATTGCTGTTGGAGCTGGTGGGGCTGCCCACTACGATGATGAGATCCACTTGCCCTGTGAGCACCTTGATCGCGTCTTGGCGGTTTTGTGTGGCATAGCAAATGTCTTGGTGCTTGGGTTCGCGAATCTGCGGAAAGCGTGCTTTCAAAGCGATGGCGATTTCAGCCGTGTCGTCTACACTCAGCGTGGTTTGCGTAACGACGGCAAGTTTCTCGGTCTGCTTCGGCCTCACGCGGGCAATATCCGCAATCTCTTCCACCAGATGGATGCCTTCAGAAAGCTGCCCCATCGTGCCTTCTACCTCCGGATGCCCTTTGTGGCCGATCATGATGAATTCATAGCCTTCTTTGGAAAGCTTGGCCACTTCTACATGCACTTTTGAGACGAGTGGGCAAGTCGCATCAAAAATCTGAAAGCCGCGTTGCACGGCCTCATCTTGCACTGCTTTGCTCACGCCATGCGCGCTGAAAACAAGCGTCGCGCCCGGTGGCACGTCCGATAGCTCTTCAATAAAAATCGCGCCTTTTGCCTTCAGATCGTTCACCACATAGGTGTTGTGCACGATCTCATGACGCACATAGATCGGGCGGCCAAATTTGGCGAGCGCTTTTTCCACGATTTCGATCGCGCGATCAACGCCTGCGCAGAAACCTCGCGGCTCAGCTAAAAGAATTTCATTGACGCTCATAGGACACCTATCACCTTGACTTCGAACTTCACGGGTTGGCCAGCCAAAGGATGGTTAAAGTCAAACAGCACTTTGTCGGCCTGCACTTCTTTCACTGCGCCAGCATATGTGCCTTCGCCTGAAGGCGCAGGAAACTGCACCACATCGCCTACGTTGTATTTCTCCAGCGGATCGCCATGCTGCGCCAGCAGCTTCTTCGCCACCCATTGAATCATCTCCGCATTGCGCTCGCCAAAGGCGGCTCCTGCGGGCAGGTCAAACGTGGTGTGTGTGCCTTCTTCGAGCCCCAGCAAGCGCTGCTCCACGGCAGGCGAGAGCTCACCTGTGCCCAGCGAGAGCGTGGCGGGCTTGTCATCAAAGGTGTTGATGATGTCTCCCTGCGGGCCGCTTAGGCGGTAGTGCAGGGTGAGGAAGGAGGAGGATTCGATCTGCGGCATGCGGTCTTTGAGATGTGCGTAAACTCTCTATTGTAAAAACCTTCCACAACACTGAGATTTCATGCCTCTCAAAGACCTTCCTGCAGACGCACGCCCCCGTGAGAAACTGCTCTCGCGTGGCGCGGCAGCATTGAGTGATGCTGAGCTCCTAGCTTTGCTGCTGCGCACAGGCATCGAAGGCAAAAACGTGGTGGCGCTGGCGCAAGAGATCGTGGATCAGTTCGGTGGCATCAGCGGGTTGCTTCACTCGGACGGCAAAGCCCTCCAGAGCATCAAAGGCTTGGGGCCAGCCAAACAAGCTGAGCTGCAAGCCGTGCTGGAGCTCTCGCGCCGAGCTCTTGCTCAGCAAATGACTCAAAAACCGATTCTCGACACGCCCGCCACCCTGCTGGATTTTGTGCGCCTGCAAATTGGCAGCAAGCCCTACGAATCCTTCATGGTGATCTTCATTGATGCTACGCAGAAGCTCATCGCCTTTGAAGAGATGTTTCGCGGTACGCTATCGACCACCAGCGTTTATCCACGCGAAGTGGCTCTGCGGGCGCTGCATCATCATGCGGCGGGCGTAGTGTTGGCGCACAACCATCCCAGCGGAGAGGTTAAACCGAGCCATCAAGATATGGCGCTCACCTCTCGGCTCAAAGCCGCTTTGGGCTTACTGGATATCGTGGTGATGGATCACATCATTGTGAGCCAAGCTGATACTTTTTCTATGCTGGCTGAGGGCGTATTGTGAAGAAAACCACGCCCAAGCTTAATCAACTGTCCGATCTCAAACAGGTGAAAAAAGAGATTGAGCGCCAAGCTGCGGAGGCTGCTGCAAAAGAGGCAGCTCGCATCGAAGCCGAGAAAAAGCGCCGTGCAGAAAAGGAGCTCTTTGCCAACTCAGTGGGGCGAGTAAAGCCCTTAACAACTGAAAAAAAAGCCAATCTGCTCCCTGATCTACCGCCGCCCATTCCCGCACAAAAGCAGCTGGATGAGCAAGCCGTGTTGCGCGAAGCTCTCAGCGATGAATGGGATACCAGCAGCTTGCTCGATACCGATGAGGCATTGAGCTTTCGTCGTCCCGGCATTGGCATTGATGTGATTCGCAAACTGCGCAAGGGTGAGTGGAGCATTCAAAAGCAGCTTGATTTGCACAATCTGCGCACAGAGGAAGCGCGTGATGCGTTAGGCAAATTCATCCGTGAAAGCCATAAAAATGGCATCCGCTGCGTGCGCGTGGTGCATGGCAAGGGGCTGGGCTCGCCGGGCAAAGTCTCCGTGCTCAAGCCCAAGGTGCAAAGCTGGTTGATTCAGAAAAATCAGGTGTTGGCCTTTGTGCAGGCCACGCCCCTGCAGGGCGGGGCAGGGGCTCTGGTGGTGCTGTTGCAGGCAGGTGCGGCGCGGGCTGCGAGGGCTGCGGCCTGATCAGCGCATCTTTCCCCAAGCATCAGGCGCGTAGCCTACTGAAACATGCTGCCCATTTGTAGCAACGGGGCGCTTGATCACGCTGCTGTTGGTCAGCATCAGCGCGATGGCAGATTCTTCGTCAATCACAGCAGCTTGCGCGGCAGCATCGAGCTTGCGCCAAGTCGTACCTTTCTTGTTGACCAAAGCCTCCCAGCCCAGCGCCTTCACCCATTGGCGCAAAGCTGCTTCGGGCACGCCTTGCTTTTTAAAGTCGTGAAATAGGTAAGCCTTGCCTGCCGTATCAAACCAAGCGCGGGATTTTTTGACGGTGTCGCAGTTGGGGATGCCAAAAAGAGTGATCGTGGGGGTGTTTGCAGTGCGCATCATGGGATTTTGAATCAAATTCAAAGACAATCAAGCCATGAAAGATTTAGACCAGTGGCTCTCCTATATCGAAGGCTTGCATCCGAAAAACATTGACATGGGGTTAGAGCGTGTGCGAGTGGTGTGGAGCCGCGTGAAAAGCACGTATGGCGTGGAGATCAGGTGCCCGGTGATCACGGTAGCTGGCACGAATGGCAAGGGATCGACCTGCGCGATGCTGGAAGCCATTTACACCCAAGCCGGCTACAAAACCGGCGTGTACACCAGCCCGCATCTCGTGCATTTTCTTGAGCGCTGCCGCATCCGCAATGAGAATGCCTCCGCTACAGATTTCATAGCTGCTTGCGCAGATTTGGAAAGCGCCAGATGCCAAAAAGTATCTGAAAACGAAGGCGTGGTGAGCCTCACGTATTTTGAATTCACCACGCTCGCTTTCCTGCTCGTGATGTGTCGCGCGGCCAAAGCAGGGCAGCTGGATGTGATGATTTTGGAAGTGGGCTTGGGCGGGCGGCTCGATGCGGTGAACATCATTGATACCGATTGCGCTGTGATCACGAGCATCGATTTGGATCACATGGAATATCTTGGCCCGGATCGCGAGAGCATCGGCCGTGAGAAGGCGGGCATCATGCGCGCGGGCAAGCCGGTGGTGGTGAGCGATCCGATACCGCCGCAAAGCGTGCTCGATCACGCGGCAAAGATCGGCGCGGATGTGTGGTGCATTGGGCGCGACTTCAATTACCAAGGCGATAAGCAGCAATGGGGCTGGGCAGGTCGGAGTAAACGCTTTAGTGGTTTGGCTTACCCTGCGCTGCGTGGCGCGAACCAGCTCATCAACGCCAGCGGTGTGCTCGCAGCAATTTGCGCGATGAACGAGCAACTGCCGATCACGGCGCAGGCCGTGCGCAATGGCATGGCCTTTGTGGAGCTGCCGGGGCGCTTTCAGATCGTGCCGGGGCAGCCAGCGCTGGTTCTCGATGTTGCTCACAACCCGCATTCAGTGGCCGCGCTCACGGCCAATTTGGATGCGATGGGCTTTTACCCAACCACGCATGCCGTGTTTGGCGCGATGGCGGATAAAGATCTAACGCCTATGCTGTTGAAGCTCGCGCCGATTGTGGATCGCTGGTATTTCACCGATCTGCCCACAGCGCGCGCGGCCAAGGCGGCTGATTTGCAAAGCCGCTGGAAAGCGCTCAACACGCGCAGCGATGCGGCCAGCAGCGTTTACACATCCCCACAAGTAGCGCTGGATGCCGCGGTGGCCGCCGCAGATGCAGCCGATAGAATCGTGGTGTTTGGCTCCTTCTACACCGTGGGCGGCGTGCTGCAAAACGGCACACCGCGCTTAGAAGCGAAACACCTTTCTACGAAATAAAGCGATACCTCATGGCTTGGTTCAAATTCGGCAAACAAGACTCAGCAGCGCACGATGCGCCAGTGGAGACCGTGGAGACGATGCGCAGCCGCGCCAAGCGCCGCTTGATCGGCGCGTTGGTGCTCGTGGTCACGGCGGTGGTGGGTTTTCCGCTGCTGTTTGAAACCCAACCTCGCCCTGCGCTGGTGGATGTGCCGATTGAGATTCCAGACAAAGCGAAGGTCAAGCCGCTGCCCGCGCCGCCTGCAGCGCCATCTACACCTGCAAGCGCTGCCAAAGTGGATGACAAGGCCAGCCTTGCAGGTAAAGAAGAAATCGTCAACCCCGCACCTGTTGTCGTACCAAAATCGAATGAAAAACCGATGATGGCTGGCATAAATACTGCGCCGAGTGCTACTAAAACTGTAGTGCCTACGCCAGCTGCCGTACCTGACAAATCTGCTGAAATCAAAGCTGCTGCGGATAAAGCGGCGGCCGAGAAAGCCAGCGCAGACAAAGCAGCTGCGCAAAAAACTGCTCAAGACAAAGCCAAAGCCGATGCCGCTGAAAAATCCAAGGCAGAAGCTGCGAAAGCGCAGGCCTTGCTTGAAGGTAAAGCCACTCCCACCGCGCCTGCCGCTGCAACTGGCGAGCGTTTCATCGTGCAATTCGGCTCGTTTGCTGATGAGAGCAAAGCCCGGGAAGTGCGCCAGAAGGTGGAAAAAGCCGGCTTGAAAACTTATGCGCAAGTGGCTGAAACATCGGAAGGCAAGCGCCACCGCACCCGCGTAGGGCCGTTTGCCACGCGAGCTGAAGCAGAGAAAGCGGCGGCCAAGATCAAATCGCTGGATTTGCCAGCCAACATTTTGACGTTGTAATTCATGCAGCTTGCCGCGCTGGACTGGATCATTCTGGCCATCCTGTTGCTCTCCATGGCGCTCGGCGCTTGGCGAGGCTTGGTTTATGAAGTGCTCTCGGTGCTGGGCTGGTTTGCCGCCTTCATCGTTGCTCAGCTCTATGCAGCCACGGTAGGCAATATGCTGCCCATGAGCGGGGCTACTGATGCGTTGCGCTATGCGGCAGGTTTCGTCATTACCTTCATCGCCAGTGCCTTCGCAGCGGGTTTGCTCGCTTGGGCTGCTAAAAAACTGATTGAAACCGTGGGTTTGCTCCCAGTAGATCGCACTTTGGGCGCTTTTTTTGGGCTGATTCGCGGCGCGGTGATCTTGCTGGCCGCCACCACAGCCGTGCTGATGACGCCGCTCAAAGAGGGTGATTGGTGGAAACAATCTGCTGGGGCAGGTTTTTTGTCGGCCACTTTGCGAGCCGTGAAGCCGATTTTGCCGGGCGAAGTGGGACAATACATTCAGTCAAAAACGCCATCAGCGTTAAGGGAAACATAGTATGTGCGGCATCGTCGGCGTAGCGTCACAAGCACCAGTTAACCAACTCATCTACGACGCGCTCTTGCTCTTGCAACATCGCGGCCAAGACGCGGCGGGCATCGTCACCCAATTGGGCACGAAGTTTTATATGCACAAGGCCAAAGGCATGGTGCGTGATGTGTTTCGCACCCGCAATATGCGCGCGCTCCCCGGCAACATTGGCCTCGGCCAAGTGCGCTATCCCACAGCGGGTAATGCTGATAGCGAAGAAGAAGCCCAGCCGTTTTATGTGAACGCGCCATTTGGCCTCGTGCTCGTGCATAACGGCAATCTCACCAATGTGGATGCGCTCAAAGAGCAGCTCTTCAACCACGATCATCGCCACATCAACACCACGAGCGACACCGAAGTGTTGATTAACGTGCTCGCGCATGAGCTGGAGCAGACGACACGTGGGCTGCCACTTTCACCCAAAGATGTGTTTGCCGCCGTGCGCGGTGTGCATTCGCGTATCAAAGGCTCATACGCCGTGGTGAGCGTGATTGCAGGCCACGGCTTGCTCGCCTTCCGCGATCCATTCGGCATTCGCCCGCTGTGCCTTGGTAAGAGCGCGGATGGCACTTACATGATCGCCAGCGAATCAGTCACTCTGGAAGGCACCGGTCACGATTTTGTGCGAAACGTTGCTCCTGGTGAAGCGGTGTTCATCGATACCCAAGGCCAGCTTCATAGCGCTATCTGCGCCGAAAAGGCTCAGCTCTCACCTTGCATTTTTGAATACGTTTATTTGGCCCGCCCAGATTCCGAGATGGACGGCATCAGCGTCTATCAAGCGCGTCTCAACATGGGCGAAACGCTGGCCAAGCGCGTGATTTCCACCGTGCCGCCCGATGAAATTGATGTCGTCATCCCCATACCAGAATCCAGCCGCCCCAGCGCCATGCAGCTCGCGCAGCTACTGGGCTTGCCCTACCGCGAAGGCTTCGTGAAAAACCGCTACGTTGGCCGCACCTTCATCATGCCCGGCCAAGGCGCACGCAAAAAATCAGTGCGCCAAAAGCTCAACGCGATCCGAAGCGAATTCAAAGGCCGCCGCGTGCTCTTGGTCGATGATTCCATCGTGCGCGGCACGACGAGCAAAGAGATCGTGCAAATGGCAAGAGATGCCGGCGCAGCCAAAGTCTATCTCGCCAGCGCCGCGCCCCCCGTGCGCTACCCCAATGTCTACGGCATCGACATGCCCACCCAAACCGAGCTGATCGCCCACGGCCGCAGCATGGATGAGATCCGCGATTACATCGGTTGCGACGCACTCATCTACCAAGACGTGAGCGGCATGAAAGATGCCATCCGCAAGCTCAATCCAAAGATCGAGAATTTCGAAGCCAGCTGCTTCGACGGCGTGTACATCACAGGCGACATCGCCGCCACTGATGCGCAGCGCATCAACGCGAATCGTAGTGGCGAAGAGAATGCAGAAGACGCTTCGCGCCTAGCTCTGCACAACGCTTGAACTACCGCTGCTTAGCGAACAGCCAGCAGCTCCACATCAAATTTCAAAGTCGCGTTCGGCGGAATCACGCCACCTGCACCGCGCGCACCATAGCCGAGCTCTGGCGGGATGATCAAAGTGCGCTTGCCGCCCACTTGCATGCCAGCCACGCCTTCATCCCAGCCTTTGATGACCATGCCTGCGCCGAGATCAAACTCAAAAGGCTGCATACGGTCTTTACTGGAATCAAATTTGCCGCCTTGCACGCTGTTGTTAAACAGCCAGCCGGTGTAGTGCACGCTGACTTCTTGGCCAGAAGCAGCTGTCGCGCCCGTGCCGACTTCAGTATCCGTGTATTGCAGGCCAGAAGGTGTGGTGTGGGTGGTCATGGAATCAAGTCCTTTACTATAAATTTGATAGCGCTTTGTGCAGGAAACATCCCAGCTAAAGCTTTAAAATGATCAATATTCTAGCTGTTGCCTCACCCATACCTCCTATGACATCGAAGAGCTCCCTGCCCAAACCCTTGCCTGAAGGCCTGCACATCGACACGCTCGCTGTGCGCACTGCCGTGCCGCGCAGCCAGTATGGCGAGAATTCTGAGGCGCTGTATCTCACCAGTGGCTATGTGCAGCCGGATGCGGAGACTTCTGCACAACGCTTCCTCGGCGAGGAAGAGGGCTACACCTATGGCCGCACGGGCAACCCGACGGTGAGCAGCTTTGAGATGCGCTTGGCCGCGATGGAGGGCACGCAGGCTTGCATGGCTACCTCATCGGGCATGTCGGCCATCATGCTAATGATCTTCTCCCTGCTCAAATCCGGCGATCATGTGATCATTTCGCAATCCATGTTTGGCTCCACCATCAAGCTGATCGGCACGGAGTTCGCGCGCTTCGGTGTGGAATCCTCCATCGTCTCGCAGACGGATGTGAACGCATGGAAAGCCGCTGTGCGCCCGAGCACGAAAATCCTCTTCGCCGAAACGCCCACCAATCCTTTGACAGATGTGTGCGACATTCAAGCACTCGCTGATATTGCGCACAACGCTGGCGCTTTGCTGGCCGTGGACAACTGCTTCGCCACACCCGTGCTGCAACGACCTTGTCTTATGGGCGCAGACATCATCATGCATTCCGGCACGAAATATCTCGATGGTCAAGGCCGCGTGATGGCGGGTGCGCTCTGTGCTACAGACCAACTCGTCACAGAGAAATTTCTCCCCGTGATGAAAAACAGCGGCTTGATTCTTGCGCCCTTCAATGCTTGGGTGTTGATCAAAGGGCTGGAGACTTTAGACATCCGCATTCGCGCCCAAAGCGCCAAGGCGCTGGAGATGGCGCGCTGGCTGGAGGCGCAACCGCAAGTGGCTCGCGTGTACTACCCGGGCCTGCCCAGCCATGAGCAGCATGCGCTGGCGATGAAGCAAATGTCGGGTAATGGCGGCGCGCTGCTTTCGTTTGATGTGAAAGCCTCTGACGCAAGCCAAGCGCGCCAACGCGCCTTCCACGTGCTCGACAGCCTGCAAGTGCTGTCGCTTTGCACCAACCTCGGCGACACCAAAACCCTGCTCACGCATCCCGCGAGCACTTCACACGGCAAGCTCTCTGATGCCCAGCGCCAAGCCGCCGGCATCGGCCAAGGCATGATCCGAATGGCGGTGGGCTTGGAGCATGTGGGCGATATGCAAGCTGATTTGCTACGCGGTTTGAACACTCTCTAAATCAAGAAAAACATGACTACGATCCGCACACGCATCGCCCCTTCGCCTACCGGCTTCCTCCATCTCGGCACAGCCCGCACAGCCCTGTATTGCTGGGCTTTCGCGCAGCATCACAAAGCGCTCGGTGCAGAGGCGCAATTCATCTTGCGCATTGAAGACACGGATGAAGCCCGCTCCACGCAAGAGGCGGTCGATCAAATCATCGAGGCCATGAATTGGTTGGAGATGAAGTATGACGAAGGCCCGTTTTATCAAATGAAGCGGATGGCGCGTTACCGTGAGGTGATCGGGCAGATGGTGGCGCAAGGCACGGCGTATTACTGCTACACCCAGCCGGCTGAGCTCGATGCCATGCGCGAAGCGCAAAAAGCGCGCGGCGAGAAACCGCGCTATGACGGCACTTGGCGCCCTGAATCTGGCAAGACCTTGCCCCAGCCTCCCGCCGGCATTCGCCCCGTGGTGCGCTTCAAAAATCCGCAAGGCGGAGATGTGGTCTGGGAAGATATGGTCAAAGGCCAAATCTCGATCAGCAATGATGAGCTCGATGATTTGATCATCGCTCGCCCAGTAAGCGATGAAGCTGCGAGCAAAGGTGAGACGGTTGGCACGCCAACGTACAACTTCTGCGTCATCGTCGATGATTGGGATATGCGCATGACGCATGTGATCCGCGGCGATGACCATGTTAACAACACGCCGCGCCAGATCAATATCTTGCGTGCGCTCGGTGCGCCGCTGCCCGTCTATGGCCATGTGCCGATGATCTTGGGGCCAGATGGCGAGAAGCTCTCCAAGCGCCACGGCGCTGTGAGCGTGACGCAGTATCGCGACGAAGGCTACTTGGTTGAAGCCATGATCAACTATCTGGCCCGCCTCGGCTGGAGCCACGGCGATGATGAGCTGTTCGCCCGCGAGCAGCTCACCACTTGGTTCGATGGCAAACACCTCTCGCGCAGCCCCGCGCAATGGGATGGCGCGAAGCTCAAATGGGTGAACCAGCATTACATGAAGCTGGCTGATGATCAGCGCCTTTCAAAACTCGTCACCGAGCAATTGGCCAAGCGCAGCATCACGCCTGATGAGCGCTTGCCAGCGATCTGCGCTTTGTTCAAAGACCGCTGCGAGACCACCCAAGTGCTCGCCGATTGGGCATCTGCTTTCTACACTACACCTGTGCGCAACGAAGCGGATTACGCCCAGCATGTGACGGACGCTGTGAAGCCTGCAATTGCCACACTGCGCACCAAGCTGCAAAGCTGCGAATGGAGCAGAGCCGCGCTAGCCAATGCCGTCAAAGAAACTCTTGCCGATACAGGCCTCAAAATGCCCCAACTCGCCATGCCCGTGCGAGTGCTCCTCATGGGCAAGGCGCAAACGCCTTCTCTGGATGCAGTGCTCGAGCTATGCGGACAAAAATTGTCACTAGAGCGCCTGGTCTACTAAGATCAGCGATGGGCTAGGGGGGACGAGCGGGGCGGGTTTTGACAAATTCGTCAGGCCGCCTGTCGTAAACTTATTGCGTTATGCGCAAGGATGCCCCCTACAGCTACCATCTCCTCGTTGGCGATCGCCAACTGGGACCCTATGATCGGAAAATGATTGTTGGCATGCATGTGAAAAAGCTGGTGGATCACAATGCAATGGTTCGGCGTAGCGATGGCCACGAAATGACGGTCGCTCAGCTTCAGGCGGATCGGTTTGAAATGGCCGATGCAGATAGTTTGCACAGCCAAGC
Organism: Comamonadaceae bacterium; assembly: GCA_013297925.1. Taxonomy (GTDB): domain Bacteria; phylum Pseudomonadota; class Gammaproteobacteria; order Burkholderiales; family Burkholderiaceae_C; genus JANMDU01. The sequence continues at coordinate 9,705 of JAAFJC010000055.1, read as the reverse complement.
AACATCGCCCCCAGCATCCGGATTTTGGCCCACTTTTTTGATCAATTGCGGCGGCAGCCTGATGAAGCCCGGCGCATTCGGCTTCATTGGCCGAGGCGAGTTGCGATTCCAAGGCGATTATTTGCGGCTCACGGCGAATCGTAAAAGCGGCTTAGTTTCGACGCGGCTAGAGCGCATCAAAGTGCCGCTATCAGCGATTTTTTCTGCCTCAGCGCATGCGGAACATACCAAATTTCTTTTGCTAAAACTCAAGGCTGGGCATGCGGTGGAGGGCGTTTTGGGTGGGGGCTCTGCAATGATCGCGCTCGATGATGCAGAAGCCGTGAAGGAATTGCTGGAGCTGATGAATCTGTCTTGATGCTATGGAATGAATAGCTACAAGCTTATATTTCATGCCAGCCATCTCCTTAATTTCACTTCTTTTTCACGACCGCATAGCGCGCCAAAGTCTTCGCCCGCGCTTCATCATGAATCACGCAGCGCAGCGGGTAATCCACACCTAGCTTCACGCCGCTCGCTGCGATATCCACCGGCTTGGCATCCCAAGGCGCATGCAGCGCCGAATCCGAAAGCTTTTCCAGCTCCGGCACATAGCGGCGGATGAATTTGCCTTGCGCATCAAATTTCTCGCTCTGGCTCGTCGGGTTAAAAATCCGAAAATAAGGCTGCGCATCGCATCCGCTCGATGATGCCCATTGCCAGCCACCATTGTTCGCGCTCAAATCAAAGTCATTGAGCTGCTCCGCAAAATACTTCTCGCCCCAGCGCCAATCCAGCCCCAAATCTTTCGTGAGAAAGCTAGCCACCACCATGCGCAGGCGGTTGTGCATGTAGCCCGTTTCATTGAGCTGGCGCATCGCAGCATCCACGATTGGATAGCCCGTCTTCCCGTCGCACCAAGCTTTGAAAAGCGCATTCGCTTCCTTGCCTTTCTCCCACTCAATCGCGTCATATTCCTTCTTAAAAGCGCGCTTGGCCACATGCGGATGATGATGCAAGATTTGCACATAAAAATCGCGCCAGATCAGCTCAGAGAGCCACACCCGTGCCCCTTCCGTGCCCGCCGTGCCTTCGCCCATGCCAGCGCGTGGGAAAGCGCGCTTATGCGCCTCACGCGCCAGCTGCCGAATGCTCACCGTGCCAAAGCGCAGATGCACGCTCAAGTAGCTCGGGCCTTTCACCGCAGGGAAATTTCGCGTCTCGTCATAGCGATCCATCCGCTGCAAAAAGTCTGTGAACAAAGCTTGCCCGCCTGTGCTGCCGGTAGGAATTTTGAGCGCCGTAAGATTAGTGGGCTCAAAGCCAATATCAGAGAGCGTAGGCACGCCTTGATTCAAACCTTCAGGCGCAGCAGCCAGATGCGCCGCATATTTCTCCACCTCATACGCTTTCAGAAAATAATCATCCACCTTTTTCAGCCAAGCATTCTTATAAGGCGTAAACACCCCATACGAGCCACCCGTTTGCGTCATCACCTCGCTGCGCTCAAAGATCACATGGTCTTTGTAAGTGTGAAAACTCACCCCCAGCCCCGCCAGCGCGCCGCGCACTTTCGTATCGCGCGCGATAGCCTGCGGCTCATCATCATGGTTGGTAAACACCGCCTGCACGCCCAGCTGCTTGGCCAATCGCGGAATCTCATCATTGGCCCAAGCATGGCGCACGATCAGCATAGGCGCTTTTTTGCCCGCCATTTTCTCTAACGCAAGCTGCATATCCACCAGCGATTCGCGAATGAACTCTACCCTGCGATCTTTGCGCGGCAGCTCATCCAAAATCTCTTGGTCAAACACGAATACGCAATACACCTGCTTGCTGCTTTTCAGCGCGTGATGCAGCGCCGCGTTGTCAGTCGCCCGCAAATCGCGGCGAAACCACATCAGAGATTTTTGGAAGTTTTCTGTCATGTCAATATTGTGCGCTTGTTGGATTTCCGCTGGCGCTCTGGGGGCTCTGACTTGTTTCGCTCGCAGATCGTCGCTGAGCCCGCCATCGCCACGGCGCACCCACCTCCGCAAATGTCCCCCGGCTGGCGCTTCGCGCGTGCCTCCTCCTTTATTTTGCTGCGGTGGATACGCCATGCCGATGGCTGCGAAGGACGCTAGGTAAATGCTATCTTTTCTCTGCACACCGACTCGCTCGCAAGATCGCGCGACCTGTGCGCTTTGCGTAGGTAAAGGAGGAGGCGGCGAAATGAATCATCCGGAGAGAAAACAAAACCAAACGCCGCCGGGGGACACGGAGCAAAGCGCACAGGTCGTGCGATCCAACACAGCAAGGTGGCGCACTACACTTACGAACATGCAGCAAGTCCATCTCGCCTACAACCTCAGCCAAGCCAAAGCGCAGACCAGCAAGTTGAGCAACGCCTTGATGCAGCTCCTGCAAGCCGTCCAAGAAAATGGTTCCATGCTTGCAGCTGCCAAGACGCTAGGCCTGTCTTACCGCCATGTCTGGGGCGAATTCAAACGCTGGGAAATAGCATTGGGGCAACCGCTGCTCGTCTGGGAGCGAGGCCAAGCCGCCCAGCTCACGCCATTCGCCCAGCGCCTTATCTACGCCGAAGCCCAAGCGCTCGCCAGACTCGCCCCACAAATCGAAGCCCTGCAAGCCGAGCTAGAGCGCGGCCTGGCGCTCGCCTTCGACCCCAGCGCCCACGTCATCGCCCTACACGCCAGCCACGACGAAGCCCTCTCGCGCCTGCGCACCCACGCCGCTATTTCCAAGCTGCACCTAGACATCAGCTTCACAGGTAGCCTAGATGCGCTGAGAGCTTTAAACGATGGTCGTTGCTTGGTGGCAGGTTTTCATACGCGCCTGCCCGCGCAGAATGATTCACTCGCCGCCCGCACCTACAAGAGCCACCTCATCCCCGGCCAACACAAAATCCTAGGCTTCGTGCAGCGCAGCCAAGGCCTCATCGTCGCCAAAGGCAATCCCCTCAAAATCAAAAGCCTCGCAGACGTTGCCCAACGCAGCCTGCGCTTCGCCAACCGCCCCGCAGGCACAGGCACGCGCGTATTGCTCGATGAATTGCTCGCAGAGCAAGGCATCGCTAAATCAGCCATCACAGGCTACAAAAAATCCGAGCCCTCCCACCAAGCCGCCGCCCTCGCCGTGGCGCAAGGCAGAGCAGACGCAGCGCTAGGCATAGAAGCCGCAGCAGCCGCCCAAGGCCTAGGCTTCATCCCCCTCGTCCAAGAGCGCTACGCCTTGGTCTGCCACGCCGAGGCTTTGGATGATCCGGCCGTTCAGCTTCTAGCCAAGCAACTCAAAAGCGCCGCGTGGCAGCGCGAACTATCCCAGATTCCTGGCTACGCGCCTTTGCAAAGCGGCAAAGTGCTGAAGATGACGCAAGTGCTGCCTTGGTGGGATTTTTGAGGCCAAACCGGCAGCTCGCCGTCATAAAATCTGCGCAGAGCGCTATCAATTCAGAAGCGTTAGGCGCATATATCACTGGAGCTAAACGCAATTTTCATCTGTTTCGCAATCAGGCTGAGACGCGCTTACGCGTCGTGATGCTTGAGCGACCGGTTAAATTCCGCTCCACTTCCATTCGCAGCGCAGCATTGATACGAGACTGATACCCAGCCCCTTTCGACTTGAAGAAATCCAAAATATCGGCATCCAAACGCACCGATGTGAGGACTTTTGTTGGGCTCACCTGCGGCCCACGCCCGCGTTTAAGCACTGGCGTACCCAGCATGTCCTCTGTCCACGCGGGATTGTCAGGGTCATTGACCTTAGCCGAGGTTTTCTTTGGCAACTTGGCGGTAGTAGCGAGCTTCATGTTTTTCTGCCTTTCGCAGTGAAATGACGTGAGGCCCTTTCGGGCGTTCGGTGTAAACCAATACAACCACTTCTGCCGCAAGGAGTCCGAAGCAAACCAAGCGCTGTTCGCCATAGTCTTGCCGTTTGTCCTCGCGGGTCACAGTGAAGTGATCCCAGATTGCATCGCATCCAACGAAGTCAAGACCGTGATTCTTGATGTTCAGCTTACGCTTTGATTCGTCCCATGTGAGCATGCTTAATTGTATCTACAAAATACTATAATGCAAGGTGAAATACAACTCTCGAATCCTTGTGGGATTTTCATACGAAAAATGGCTTCTCGCCGGCGTGGAATCTGCGCGGAATGCTATTAATTTCGTAGTCATTTGCGTTGCTTCAAGCCGCTGAGCAACAGTTAGGCGTCATCGCTCTGCAGTGACGTGATTCGAACTGAGTCCAACTTTGCGTGCAGAGCAGCTTTCTGTGTATCCGAGACGCTGATTCCGTCTAGCCATACCCGCTTTAGCGAAGGTAGTTCAAGCAACAGTGGCACAACTTTGTTCGCGTCAAGCGATAGCAGTCCTTCATAGTTTCCGACGGAGATGTACTCTAGTCCCGGTAATTCGCGCAGTAGTTCGAGATCAGCCTCAGTAACTTTTGTGGCCCAAAGGTCAAGCGAGCGTAACTGCTTCATCGAAATCAGATGAGTTAGCCCCGCTCTTGATACGTTAGTACCACCAACGTCAAGCACCTCAAGAGTGGGCAACTCGCAAAGACTAGCCGCCATCCGATCATCGAAGGCGGAGCCTTCGACATCAAGGGCACGGAGTTCTGTGAGACTAAGCAACGCCGCTATAACCTTGGGTGTAACCTCTGCGCCTTGGATACCTAGCTCTTGGAGAGTACGACATTGAGTGATGGCGAGCACATCCTCTTCTTTGAGATAGTGATTGGCTCTGACGGTATGAAGGTTCTCAGCAGAATCAAATCCCTGCAGTTTTCCTGGGGCTTTGATGTTGAGTACGTCAAGCACTTCTAGGCCAGGAATCCGAATGACATGACGCATTGCCGAACGGGTAACATCACACCATAACCACATCCAGCCAACGGATCTGAAAGAGCTGAACTGTTTAGCAAGTTCGACAGTCAGCAAGCGAAAATTTGTGATCGACAACTTCTCGATGTGTTGCACTGAACCTATCGCTCGAATCGATTCTGCGGGATTAGTGCCGTCAAGTTTGTACCAACCACGATTGTCAGGATAAAGAATTGTCATAACCCTTAGCGATTGAGCAAATCAAGCACAGTTGATTTGAGTATATTGGCTTGATGCATTTGAAAAACTTCAAACAACGCTTTTCCTCGCCCGCACCCGATCCACACGCCTTCCCTCCAGCGCCATCACCTCAAATCGCCAGCCGTTGCATTCAATCGCCTCGCCCTGCGCGGGCAAATGCCCGGCCACGGCCATGAGCAGGCCGGCTAGGGTGTTGTAGTGGCCGGCTTCTTCATCGGGCAGCTCTTCGTCAATATCGAGGCGGCTTTTCAGCTCTGCTACGGGCATCAAGCCATCGAGCTTCCAGCCACCATCGGCCTCGCGTGTGGCCCAGGCATCGGCGGCCACTTGGGGCTTGAGCTCTCCTGTGATGGCTTCGAGCAAATCGCGCGGTGTGAGCAAGCCTTGGCAGACGCCGTATTCATCGACCACAAACACCACGCGCGCAGAATTCTGGCGAAATTGCTCCAGCAACTCCATGCCGCTGAGCGTTTCGGGGATGAAGACGGCTGGCGTGGCAAGCTCGCCCACCGTCTGCCCGGTGTTGCCGGTTTGCTGGCGCAGCAGGCGCGCCACGCTCACGATGCCGACGATGTTGTCTAGCCCGCCTTGGCACACGGGATACCAGCTGTGCGAGGTTTTGCTATTCGGGTCGCTCGTGCCGCCGGCTTTGCGCAGCGCGGCCTCTACGCTTGAATCGGCTTCTAGCCACGCAATATCCGTGCGCGGAATCATGATGGAAATGAGGGGGCGATCATCGAGGTGAAACAGGTTTTGCACCATCTGGCGCTCATGCTGCTCGATCACGCCCGCATCCAGCCCTTCATCCAAGCTGGCCGCAATTTCCGCTTCCGTCACATTGCGGCTTTGATCCGTGCGGATGCGCAGCAGTTTGAGCACGCCTTGCGTCGTCACCGTGAGCAGCTTCACAAACGGGCTCGCTGCCTTCGCCAGCCAAATCATCGGCTTGGCCACCACGCGCGCTACAGCCTCGGGATACGCCCAGCCGATGCGCTTGGGCACGAGCTCGCCGAAGATCAGCGTGATGAAGGTGATGCAGATCACGACGAAGGTGGTGGCGGTAGGCGAGGCCAGCTTTTCGCTCATGCCAAAGCCCATCAAAAATTCTTGCAAGCCCGCGCTAAACGCCGCCTCGCCAACAATGCCATTGAGCATGCCAATGGAGGTGATGCCGATTTGCACGGTGGAGAGCATCAGCGTGGGCTTATCGGCCAACTCCAGCGCAGCCTTCGCGCCATCGTCGCCGCTCTCGGCCATTGCGGTGAGGCGCACCTTCTTGGCCGCAGTTAAAGCCATCTCGCTCATGGCGAAAGCGCCGTTGATGAGCGTGAGGATGGCGATGAGTAGAAAGTCCATTGAAAAAGTTGTTAATCTCGGAAGATGGCACTTTACCTGATTGGCGATGTACAAGGCTGCGATGCTGCGCTGGGGCGGTTGTTGGGCGAAATTGATTTTTCTCCAAGCCGTGATCAACTTGTGTTGCTCGGCGATCTCGTCAACCGTGGCCCGGATTCATTGGCTGTGCTGCGGCGGCTGCAAGCTTTAGGCGACGCGGCGCAGTGTTTGCTCGGCAACCATGATCTGCATGCGCTAGCCGTAGCCTGCGGCGCACGCCCTGCGCACAAGAGCGACACGCTGCAAGAGCTGCTCGCCGCGCCCGATGCACCCGAGCTGTTCGATTGGCTGAGCCACCGCGAGCTGGCCATTTTCCGAGACCGCATCCTCATGGTGCATGCCGGTGTGCTCCCGCAATGGGATACTGCAAAAACAATAGCACTCAGCGCAGAAATCATGCCGGCTATCCGCTCAAAAGATGCTAAAAACTTCTTTCAAAGCATGTATGGCAACGCACCCAACGCGTGGCGCGATGATCTACAAGGCGCAGAGCGCCAAAGAGTCATCATCAACGCTCTCACCCGCCTGCGCTTTTGCAGCGCAGAGGGCGAGATGGAATTCGCCACCAAAGAGGGTGCAGGTGCAGCGCCTGAGGGCTGTATGCCCTGGTTCGACGTGCCTGATCGAGCTACAGCCGACGTGACAATCGCCTTCGGCCACTGGAGCACGCTCGGCTTGATCAATCGCCCCAATCTCATTGCCTTAGACACAGGCTGCGTGTGGGGCGGCTGCTTGAGCGCGATGCGGGTGGACGGCGGGCGGCGTGAGTTAGTGCAGGTGAACTGCGAGCAGGCGCAAAAGCCAGGCTGATACTGCCTAAGCCTTGGCTTGTAGCGATTGAAGTTCGTCAGTTGTGAGCCAACGCCACTGTCCAGAAGGCAAATCATCACCTAGCACCAAGCTCCCAATCTGCGAACGATGCAGCGCGACGACATGGTTACCGACAGCTGCGATCATGCGTTTGACTTGGTGGTATTTGCCCTCAGTGAGCGTCATATCCAAAGTCTTTTCGCCGGTTTGTACAGCGGCTGCGGCTTTGACGGGTTTTGGGTCGTCATTCAACACCACGCCTGAGAGCAGTTTTTCGATTTGCTCCCCATCGACTTCGCGATCTGTCGTGATTTGGTAGACCTTAGGCACGTGGTGCTTAGGGCTGCTCATTTTGTGGAGGAATTGGCCGTCATCAGTCAGCAGCAGCAGGCCTGTGGTGTCTTGATCGAGGCGGCCGATGGCTTGCACGCCTTGCACCACGCCCTTCGTTGGCCTCTGGCGCAGCGGGGCGGGGAGCAGGCTGTAGGCGCTGGGCCAGGCACCGGGGCGGTGGCTGCATTCGAAGCCGGCGGGCTTGTGCATCATCAAATACGCGCGCTCGTGGTATTCCCAGGGCTTGCCTTGCACGCTGAAAGGCATACCGTCCGCTACTATGATTTCAGTAGCACTCTGCGCAGGTTCTGTGCCGGCGAACTGCTCAAAACCTTTGACAAAACCCTGTTGAATGAGGCCTGCGCAGACGCGGCGCGTGCCGAAACCTTGGGTGAACAACAGATCATCTAAGCGCATGGAAGCAGCTCAGTCACTCGCCGCTCTTGAACAGCGCAGCGACTTTTTTCTTGGTTTTGATATTGGCCGAGACGCGCGATGTGCCCATGTCGGCCGTGTTCGTCGGCGCGGCAGGCTCAGGCGTGCTGGGCTCGTAGGGGCGGTCAAAGAAGGGGTCAACGGGCTTGGGCGCGGGGCGGCTGGCGTAGCTGGAACGGCGCTCAGATGGGCGCTCGTCTCTTCGCTCTTCTCTGCGTGGCCCGCCATCATCATCGCCCCAGGCACGGCGGCCTGAGTTGAAATGGCTGCCGCGTGGGGGCTGCTCGTTTTCAAACTGAAACTCAGCAAACTCCACTTTCTTCTTGATCAGCTTTTCAATGTCAGAAATCAAGCGCTTATCGTCGCCATCCACAAAGCTCATGGCCAAGCCGGAAGCGCCGGCGCGGCCCGTGCGGCCAATGCGGTGGACGTAATCCTCCGCGTTGTACGGGATGTCGTAGTTAAACACGGCGGGCACGTCTTTGATGTCTAGCCCGCGTGCAGCCACGTCGGTGGCTACCAATAAATCCACTTCGCCTTTTTTGAAGGCTTCCAGAGCTTTCAAGCGCTCATCTTGGCTCTTGTCGCCATGCAGCGCGGTGGTGCGCAGGCCATCGCGCTCAAGTGAGCGCGCCAGCCGAGCACACCCGAGCTTGCTGTTGCAAAACACGAAGGCTTGTGTAATGCCTCTCTCGCGCACGAGTTGGCGCAATACACGGCGCTTGTCATCTTCATGCACGCTGAAAAACAGTTGCTCAACGTTTGCCGCTGTCTCGTTCGGGCGAGCCACCTCCACCAAAATCGGGTTTTGCAAATAGCTGGCTGAGAGGCGCTTGATCTCTGGGGAGAACGTGGCCGAGAAGAGCAAAGTAATGCGCTGTTTGGGCAAATAATTCAAGATGCGCTGCAAATCAGGCAAGAAGCCGATATCGAGCATGCGATCCGCTTCATCAAGCACCACATATTCCACTTGATTGAGCACAGCCGTTTTCGCTTCAATATGATCGAGCAAGCGGCCGGGGGTGGCGGTGAGAATCTCAACGCCCTTGCGCAGTTCGGCCATTTGCGGCTTGATATCGATGCCGCCAAAGACGACCGCGCTGCGCAGCTGGGTGTATTTCGCGTAAGCCGTCACGTTTTGATGAATCTGATCGGCCAGCTCGCGCGTGGGCGTGAGCACGAGCGCGCGCACGGGATGGCGCGCAGGAGAGGGCGAGGGCGTTTCATGTTTGAGCATGCGCTGCAAAAGCGGGAGCACGAAGGCGGCCGTTTTCCCCGTCCCGGTCTGCGCTGCGCCCATCACATCTCTGCCTGCCAGCACATGCGGAATAGCTGCTGCTTGGATCGGGCTCATCGTGGTGTAGCCCTTTTCAGCGACAGCGCGGAGAATGGTGTCGGACAGGCCAACAGAGGAAAATGGAATATTCAAAGGAGGTATAAGGGGTTCGGTCATGTAGGGTGTATTGTCGCATTTAGCTCAGACACGCAAGTGACAACCCTATGCTGCCCTCCTCACAACACCCGCCACAATGGAATTGACATGATTTCAGACGAACCGATCCTCTCCCAAGACGAGCGCGAAGCCATCAACACCGGGCGCTGGTTTTCCAGCCTCTCGCCCAGCCTGCGCCACGATATCTTGCGCTATGCCTATGTGAAGCGCT
>JAAFJC010000054.1 GCA_013297925.1 Comamonadaceae bacterium | reverse complement strand
AGCGCGCCTTTTGATGAAGAAGGCGTCAAAACGTCTGCTCGCAATGTGGTGGATGCTGGCAAGGTGAGTGGCTACTTTCTCTCAACGTACTCCGCTCGCAAGCTGGGCATGCGCACCACCGGCAACGCAGGCGGTTCGCACAATCTCACGCTCACCTCTCGCCAAACCAAGAGCGGCGATGATCTAGAAGCCATGCTGCAAAAGCTGGGCACAGGGCTCTTCGTGATTGAGCTCATGGGTCAAGGCGTGAATTACGTGACGGGTGATTATTCGCGCGGCGCAACGGGCTTTTGGGTTGAGAAGGGGCGTATCGCTTACCCAGTGCAAGAGATCACGATTGCGGGCAACATGAAAGATATGTTCAAAGGCATCGAGGCCATTGGCTCGGATGCTTACACATTCGGCGGCAAGCGCACAGGCTCTGTGCTGATCAATCGGATGAAGCTAGCGGGCAGCTGACAGTTGCAACCCAATCAAAGCCCAAGAGCAGAAAGCAAACACTGCGCGCGCATAAAAACGGCTCCGAAGGGCCGTTTTAAAAGCGAAGGTGGCGTATCGCCGGCATAGAATCTGCGCGGAGTGCTACTGAATTAATAGTAGCGATATTCCGCGCAAATGCGCTGCTTTAAACCGTCACAGCATCTGCCGCTTCTTTGTATTCGGCGATCTGATCAAAGTTGAGGTACTTGTAGATCTTGCTGCCGTCTTGGTTGATCACGCCGATGTCGGCGAGGTATTCAGCCTTTGTGGGGATGCGGCCGAGCTTGGAGCAGATGGCGCTCAGTTCCGCTGAGCCTAGGTACACATTGGTGTTTTTGCCTAAGCGGTTGGGGAAGTTGCGCGTTGAGGTGCTCATCACGGTTGCGCCTTCTTTCACCTGGGCTTGGTTGCCCATGCACAGGCTGCAGCCGGGCATTTCCATGCGGGCGCCGGCGTTGCCGAAGACACCGTAGTGGCCTTCTTCCGTCAATTGCTGGGCGTCCATCTTCGTGGGCGGGGCCATCCAGAGTTTGACGGGGATGTCTCGCTTGCCTTCTAAGAGTTTGGAGGCGGCGCGGAAGTGGCCGATGTTGGTCATGCAGCTGCCGATGAAGACTTCGTCGATCTTGTTGCCGGCCACGTCAGACAGCGTTTTTGCATCATCTGGATCGTTGGGGCAGCAGACGATGGGCTCGGTGATCTCGGCGAGATCGATCTCGATCACGGCGGCGTATTCTGCGTCTGCATCGCCTTTCAAGAGCTGAGGGCTGGCGAGCCACTTTTCCATTTCCTTGATGCGGCGGCCAATGGTGCGGGCATCTTGGTAGCCTTGGGCGATCATGTTTTTCAGGAGCACGATGTTGGAGTTGATGTACTCGATGATCGGCTCTTTGTTGAGCGCAATCGTGCAGCCTGCGGCGGAGCGCTCTGCTGAGGCATCCGAGAGTTCAAACGCTTGCTCGACCTTGAGATCAGGCAAACCTTCGATTTCCAAGATGCGGCCGGAGAAGATGTTTTTCTTACCCGTCTTGGCCACGGTGAGCAGACCAGCTTTGATGGCGTACAAAGGAATCGCGTGAACCAGATCGCGCAATGTCACGCCGGGCTGCATCGTGCCTTTGAAGCGCACGAGCACGCTCTCTGGCATGTCTAGAGGCATCACGCCGGTGGCCGCGCCGAAAGCAACCAGCCCGGAGCCTGCGGGGAAGCTGATGCCGATGGGGAAGCGGGTGTGGCTGTCGCCGCCGGTGCCCACCGTGTCTGGCAGGAGCATGCGGTTGAGCCAAGAGTGAATGATGCCGTCGCCGGGCTTCAAGCTGATGCCGCCACGGTTGGAGATGAAGTTGGGCAGCTCGTGGTGCATCTTCACGTCAACGGGCTTGGGGTAGGCCGCTGTGTGGCAGAAGGATTGCATCACGAGATCGGAGGAGAAGCCGAGGCAGGCGAGGTCTTTCAGCTCGTCGCGGGTCATCGGGCCGGTGGTGTCTTGCGAGCCCACGCTCGTCATCTTTGGCTCGCAATACGTGCCCGGCAACACGCCTTTGCCTTCGGGCAGGCCGCATGCACGGCCGACCATCTTCTGAGCCAGCGTGAAGCCTTTTGCTTTGGATGCTGGTGGCAGAGGCAGGCGGAAGAGGGTGCTTGGGGGCAGACCGAGGGCTTCGCGCGCTTTGCCTGTGAGGCCGCGGCCAATGATCAGCGGAATGCGGCCACCGGCGCGTACTTCGTCAAACAGCACATCGCTTTTGACTTTGAATTCAGCAATCACTTGGCCATTTTTGATGGCTTTGCCGTCATATGGGCGCAGCTCGACTTCATCGCCGAGGTTCATCTGGCTCACATCGAGCTCAATGGGGAGCGAGCCGGAATCTTCCATGGTGTTGTAGAAAATCGGGGCGATTTTCGAGCCGAGGCAGACGCCGCCGTTGCGTTTGTTGGGGATGAAGGGGATGTCGTCACCCGTCCACCAGAGCACGCTGTTGGTAGCGGATTTGCGGCTGGAGCCTGTGCCGACCACATCACCCACGTAGGCCACCACTGCGCCTGCCGCTTTGGCTTTGGCCACCAGATCGTTGATGAGCTTCACGGGGCCGCGCTTACCGTCTTCCTCGGGCGTGAAAGGCGCGCCTTCGCGCTTATTCTTGAGCATCGCGAGGGCGTGCAGCGGAATGTCTGGGCGGCTCCATGCGTCGGGGGCGGGGGAGAGGTCATCGGTGTTCGTTTCGCCGGGCACTTTGAAGATCATCAGCTTGATGCTTTGCGGCACTTCGGGGCGGCTGGTGAACCACTCGGCATCGGCCCAGCTTTGCAGCACGGCTTTGGCATTGGCGTTGCCTTTGTCGGCCTTTTCTTTTACGTCGTGGAATTGGTCGAACATGAGCAGGGTTTTCTTCAAGCCTTGCGCTGCTGCTGCGCCGCAAGCTGCGTCATCGAGCAGCTCGATCAATGGCGTGAGGTTGTAGCCGCCGAGCATTGTACCTAGCAGCTCTGTGGCCTTTTCGCGGGTGATGAGGCTGCTGGGCTCCTTGCCGAGGGCGATGGCTGCGAGATAAGAGGCTTTGACTTTGGCCGCATCGTCCACGCCAGCGGGCACGCGCTGGGCGAGCATTTCGACCAAGGCTGGGCCTTCGCCAGCGGTTGGGTTTTTGAGTTGATCAATGAGCTCGCCGGTCTGCTTGGCAGTGAGCGGCAAGGGGCTGATGCCGATGGCGGCGCGCTCGGCGACGTGGGCTTGGTAGGTGTTGAGGAAGGCGGATGCCATGGTGTTGCTCCTATCGAGATGACAATAAAAATAGAGTGAAATTGCTAGTTTGCCGGCATAAAACCTGCGCGAGGTGCTATGAAATAAATAGTGATCAGGTGCTTAACGTACGGTTGGAGGGGTCAGGTTGAGAGGTGCTGGGGCTGCAGGAGCAGCGACAGGTGTTGAAACAGCTGCGGGCGGCGCTTCGGCAGGAGCAGCTTGTGGCAGAACGGGAGCGCTGGGCACAGTGCCAGCAGGGCTACCCAAGATGCTCGCAGGTGGTGCGGCTTTCATGGCATCAGCCACGAGCTTCTGGCTAGGGCTTAGGCATTCATCGGCCAAGCGCTTGCCGTTTTTCTCATCGAGTAACATGGATTTGTTGGCCAACTGCAGCCACACGCCACCACGCGCTTTGTCTTCCAAGCGAATCGCGCCTGTGGTGGTGGGCACGGGGATCAGGCGGAAGCGCTGCGTGCCATTGGTGATGGTGAAGTAGCCAGGAGATTTGTCATCGGGCAACACGCCTACGTTGTGCCCCAGCTCGCAGGGGATGCGACCGGTTTGTACGCGCTCAGCGATGGCCAGCAGCTCGGGGGGCAGCGGCGCTTCAATTTGCGAGGCGGTTTCTTTTTTGAATTGCTCGCGTTTGGCGGCAGGTGTTTGCGACCAAGCGGGCGCGGCCAAGCTTGTGAAGAGGCTCAAGGTGGCGAGCTGGGCAAAAAGGCGGGATATCTTCATGAAGCGGTGGCTTTCGCAAAGTCTGGGAGCGCTGGCTCAAAAAAAGCACGCAATGCAGCGGGCAATTCTGCTGTGCGCAGGCGGCCTGTGGAAAAGGCGCGCTCCAACAATTGCCAATAGTAACGGTAGCTGGCGCGGTCGTGTAAATGGCCGTTAAAACTCGCGGGCGCCCAATGGTTATCTGCGCCGAGCGCGATGATGTCTGTGGCAGCGGCGATGTCTTGCAGCTTGGGCGACATCGCTTCCAGAATCGGGCGCACTTGGCTCGGATGGATGCTCCACATGCGCGTGTAGCCGAGCTCTTGGCTGGCTTGGGTGGCTGCGGTTTGCATCTTCGCAGTGTCAGCAAACTCTGTGACCACGCAATGACTGGGCACTTTGCCATGGGCATGGCAGGCTGCGGCGATTTCCAGTTTGGCTCGTGTCACCAGAGGATGTGTGAACTGACCCTCGGCGCTCATGGCGCTTGCAGGAATTGCGCCGCCGTGGCTGGAGACGAAATCCATCAGGCCGAAGCTGATGCTCTGCACTCTGGGGTGGGCTGCGATCTCGAACGCTTTTGATACGGCTGCGCTGGATTCGATGAGCACATGGATGGGCAGCTTTGCGCCGCCGGCTGCGTCAAGCGCTTTCGCTGCTGCATCGACATCCGCAGCGTTTTCCACTTTGGGAATCATCACGTAGGCGATAGCGTTTGCAGCGCCGCCAACAATGATGCGAACATCATCGGCAAACGCGGCGTGATCAATCGCATGCACGCGAACGCCAATTCTAGGAACTATACTTTTAATAGCACTCCGCGCAGATTCTATGCCGGCGAGAAGCACTTTTAGCACTAAATTCGCATGCTCAAGCTCTTGCCCAGCAGGCGCGCCATCTTCGCAATCCAGCGTCACGTCCATCACGCAAGCGCCAAATTCTTCGATCAGCTCCGCTTGCAGCGCGAGTGACTTTCTCATTCGAGCTTCCACGCCGCAGTAATGATCAACCACAGGCAGCGCAAATGCTGCTGCCTGAGAGCCGAGCAAGACTTGGCGTGGATGCATCGCAATCAGACCAAGTGCGCCACGCCTGCTTGCTCGTCCGTCAGCTCTTTGAGCGTGAGGTTGATGCGCTCTTGGCTGAATGCGTCAATCGCCAGGCCTTCAACGATTTTGTATTCGCCGCCTTCGCAGGTCACGGGGAAGCCAAACATCACGTCTTTCGGGATGCCGTATTCGCCATTGGATGGAATGCCCATGGTGACCCATTTGCCATTCGTGCCGAGCGCCCAATCGCGCATGTGGTCAATCGCTGCGTTGGCTGCTGATGCTGCGGAAGACAGGCCACGCGCTGCAATGATGGCTGCTCCGCGCTTGCCGACTGTGGGCAAGAAGGTGTCTGCGTTCCAGACTTGATCGTTGATCATGTCTTTCACGCTTGCACCGGCAATGGTGGCAAAGCGGTAATCAGCATACATCGTGGGCGAGTGGTTGCCCCAAACGCAGAGCTTTTGAATGTCGCCCACGGCTTTGCCAGTCTTGGCAGCGATTTGTGAGGCAGCGCGGTTGTGATCCAGGCGCAGCATGGCGGTGAAATTCTTGCGCGGCAGATCGGGGGCGCTTTTCATGGCGATGTAGGCGTTGGTGTTGGCTGGGTTACCCACCACGAGTACGCGCACATTGCGTGAAGCCACGGCGTTCAGTGCCTTGCCTTGCGCCGTGAAGATCGCGCCGTTGATGGACAAGAGCTCTGCGCGCTCCATGCCAGGGCCGCGTGGGCGAGAGCCAACGAGCAGGGCGTAATCCGTGTCTTTGAACGCGGTCATCGGATCAGAATGCGCTTCCATGCCTACGAGTAATGGGAAGGCGCAATCTTCCAATTCCATCATCACGCCCTTGAGTGCGTTTTGTGCTTTCTCGTCGGGGATTTCAAGCAATTGCAAAATCACGGGCTGATCTTTGCCCAGCATCTCGCCAGACGCGATGCGGAAAAGAAGGGCATAGCCAATCTGGCCAGCAGCGCCGGTGACGGCAACGCGAACGGGTTTCTTGCTCATAGGAGGCTCCTGAAGAATGATGAGATAAAAGATGACGAAATGATGTGCATTAGCAGCAGGCGCAATCGCTGCTGCAAAACCCCTAGAGTTTACCCTCGAAACCGGTCTCATGGCGTTTTGTCTTATGTCTTATATAAGATAAAATCCTGTTCTTTCAAGGACTCACCGCCACGCCATGGCCATTTCCCCTGACGCACTCGACGCGCCTTCGTTCACCCCGCTATACAGCCAGATCAAAACCCTGATCTTGCAGAGCCTGCAAGCGGGCGAATGGAAGCCGGGCGAGGTGATCCCCAGCGAGATGGATCTGGCTGCGCGCTACCGCGTGAGCCAAGGCACGGTGCGCAAAGCTATTGACGAGCTGGCGGCAGAAAACCTCGTGAACCGCCGCCAAGGCAAAGGCACCTTCGTCGCCACCCACGAAGAAAAGCAAGTGCAATTCCGCTTCTTGAAGCTCGTGCCCGACGACGGCAAGCCAGGCAGCGAAGGCCCGGCCGAGCGGCAGATTCTGGAATGCAAAAAAACACGTGCCAGCGCAGAAATCGCCAAACTGCTCAGCCTGCGCACAGGCGATGCCGTGCTACAAATCCGCCGCGTGCTCGCTTTCAAACACATCCCCGCCATCCTTGAAGACATTTGGCTACCCGCTGCCCCCTTCAAAGGCCTCACAGCCGAGCAACTGGCCAACTACCCTGGCCCCAGCTACGCCCTGTTCGAAACCGAATTCAACGTTCGCATGCTCAGAGCCGACGAAAAAATCCGCGCCTTGCCGGCATCGAATGAGCAAAGTAAGCTACTAAAAGTAGAGCAATCCACACCCTTGCTCTTCGTCGAGCGCGTCGCCTACACCTATCGCGATACGCCCATGGAACTGCGACGCGGCTATTACCGCACCGATACGCATCACTATTTCAATACGCTGAACTAAGCGATTTGCTCTCTGGCACACTGCGGCGATGCCAGACAAAAAACAATCCAGCGCCAGTTTTAAAGGCAACAAATCCTATTTGCCGAGCAAGCCTTGCACGGTCTGCGGCAAAGAGATGACTTGGCGTAAGGCTTGGGAGAAGAATTGGGAGAGCGTTAAATACTGCTCCGAGGCTTGCAGGCGCGCCAAATCTGCCTGATATATTGAATTTCGTATAAGTTGTATACGATTAAGAAAATAAAATACGACATCGCTAAACAGGTAATCAACCCATGAGCCAAGTCACCAATACCGTTCGCTTCGTCCTTGACGGCGAAATCGTAGAAGCCCAAGGCAAGCGCCGCACGACGACTGTGTTGGATTACTTGCGTGAGGGCTTGTGCCGCACGGGGACGAAAGAGGGCTGTGCGGAAGGTGATTGCGGGGCTTGCGTGGTGCTGGTTGGCCAGCTCAATGCGAAGGGCACGGGCGTGGATTATGTGCCGGTGAACTCCTGCATGCAGCTTCTTCCTTCGCTCGATGGCAAATCGCTCAAAACTGTGGAGAGCTTGAAAAAAGCCGACGGCACGCTGCATCCGATTCAGAAAGAAATGGTTGATTGCTTTGGCTCGCAGTGCGGTTTTTGCACGCCGGGGATTGTGATGAGCTTGGCGGGCATGGTGCAGACGAATGCCTGCCCGAGCCGCGCGCAGGTGAATGATGCGCTCTCTGGCAATCTTTGCCGCTGCACGGGCTACAAGCCGATCATTGATGCGACTTTAAAAGCTTGCCAGCGGCCAGCGGCTGAACTCAAGATTGAAGACGCGCAAGATGTGGCTTTGCTCAAAGAGATCGAGCGAGACAAGCAGCCCACGCTGGGGCTGGAAGGTCAGATCGTGATTCAGCCTGTGGTGCGTACACGCAAGGGCAGTGAATTCGTTTCACCGAGCACTGTGGATGAAGTGGCCAAGTATTTGAGCGACTACCCGCAAGCCACGCTGCTAGCAGGCAGCACCGAGATTGGCCTGCAAGTGAACAAGCAGTTTGCACGGCCTGCGAATATTTGCTATTTGGGCAATGTGGCTGAGTTGCTGACTGTGAAAGAAACGGCTTCAGCTTGGATGATTGGCGCGGCAGTACCGCTTGAGCAGGTGATGCATCTCGTGACCGAGGCCTACGCCGATTTCGCCGAAGTGCTGCGCCGCTTTGGTTCGCCGCCGATTCGCTCAACGGCGACTCTGGCTGGCAATATCGCCAACGGCTCACCGATTGGCGACACGATGCCTTGCTTGATGGCTTTGGGCGCGACATTACATCTGCGCAAGGGTGACAAGAAACGCGTGATGCCACTGGATGCTTTCTACACCGGCATGAAAGCCAGCGTGTTGCAGCCCGGTGAATTCATCACGGTGATTGAGTTCGCCAAGCCCAAAGCGGGCAGCCAATTCAAAGCCCACAAGATCAGCAAACGCTTCGATCAAGACATCTCGGCCACTTGCGCTGCGATGAGTTTTGAGCTGGCAAACGGCAAACTCAAAAACGTCAAGCTCGCCTACAACGGCATGGCGCCTGCGCCGTGTCGCGCTCCAAAAATTGAAGCCGTGCTCGAAGGCAAATCGCCATTCGATGTGAAAGCCAGCGAGATTGACGCAGCGATCACGGCCAGCTTTCCCGCACGCGATGGTCTGCGTGCCACGTGGGCTTATCGCTCGCTCGTTGCTCGCAATCTGGTGATGGAATTTATCGAAACGAATGAGATGGAGACTGCATAAATGAACGCCCCAACCACTCTCAAAGAGCTCTTGCCTGCCGCTACCGAAGGGGCTTCCGCAAATCTCGCGGAGCAGGGCACGAATCTCGTTCACGAATCTGCGCATTTGCACGTAACGGGCGCTGCGGTTTACACCGACGACATTCCTGAGCTGCGCGGCACGCTGTATGCGGCGATCATCATGTCGCCCGTTGCGCATGGCGAATTGATCGGTGATGGCATTGATCGCGCCGCCATCCTCGCCGAGCACGGTGTGGTGGCTGTGTACACCGCGAAAGACATTCCCGGCGAAAACAACTGCGGCCCGATCATTCATGACGATCCGTTTCTCGCTACAGGCAAGGTAGAGTTTTTAGGCCAAGCTGTAGCCGTGGTCGTCGCCAAAGACATGCTCTATGCCCGAGAAGCCGCCAAGAATGCCAAAGTGCTCGTCAAAGAGCTGCCTGCAATTCTCACGATTGAAGAAGCACTCGCTGCGAATTCGTACATCATGCCCGCCAAGGCGATCACGCGAGGCAAACCGCAAGAGGCGATTGCTGCCGCGCCGCATAAGCTCAGCGGCTCAACATATTGCGGCCAGCAAGAGCAGTTTTACCTAGAAGGCCAGATCACTTATGCTGTGCCGCGCGAAGACGATCAGCTCACGCTTTATGTGAGCACGCAACACCCCGATGGCAACCAACGCGAAGCCGCTGCTGCGCTCAATCTCACCACCAAAGACGTGGAGGTGATCTGCCGCCGCATGGGCGGTGGCTTTGGCGGCAAAGAGGGCAATGCCTCGATCTTCTCGCAATCTGCCGCGCTCGCTGCGCACAAATTGCAAAAGCCCGTGAAGCTGCGCGTCAACCGTGATGACGACATGATGATCACCGGCAAGCGCCATGATTTCCGCCATGACTACACCGTGGGCTTTGACGACGAAGGCCGCATCCTCGGCGTGGATTTCATGATCGCTTCGCGCTGCGGATACAGCATGGATTACTCCGGCCCGGTGAACAACCGCGCTGTTCTGCACATCGACAATTGCTACTACCTGCCGAACCTGCACATCATCAGCCACCGCTGCAAAACCCACACGCAAAGCGCCACCGCCTTCCGTGGCTTTGGCGGGCCGCAGGGTATGTTTGGTATCGAAACGGTGATTGAAGAAATCGCGCAGGCGCTTGGCAAAGATGCACTGGATGTGCGCAAGATCAATCTGTATCAAGAGCCCGCTGTCTCTGGCAATGCGCAGACGATGACTACGCAATACGGCCAGCAAATCAAAGACTGGGTGGGTGATCGCGTCATCAACCAAGTCGAAGCGGAATCCAAGTACCGCGAGCGTCGCGCCGAAGTCACGGCCTTTAACGCCAAGAGCAAAACACGCAAGCGTGGCGTAGCCCTCGTGCCTTTGAAATTTGGCATCAGCTTCACAGCCACCATGCTCAACCAAGGCGGTGCATTGCTCAACATCTACATGGATGGCTCAGTCAGCGTGAACCATGGCGGCACGGAGATGGGGCAGGGCCTCAACACCAAGATGCAGCAAGTCTGCGCAGATGGTTTGGGCATCCCCGCAAGCTTTGTACGAGTCACAGCCACTGACACGCAGAAAGTGCCCAATGCTTCTGCTACCTCCGCATCGAGCGGCGCAGACATCAACGGCGCAGCCATCATGAACGCTTGCGAGCAGATGCGCGCACGCCTCGCACCGGTGGCTGCACGCATGCTCGGCTGCGATGCGTCTACTATTAAATTCGTAGCAGGTCGCGCAGTCAATATGCCGGCGAATGGCATATTTGATGCTAAAAACAGCGTGGAATGGTCTGCGCTAATCAAGAAAGCATGGTTAGATCGCGTCGGCCTCTCCGTCGCAGGCTTTTACATGACCCCCGAGATCGGCTACGACATCGACACCCTGATGGGTCATGCTTTCTACTACTTCTGCTATGGCGCAGCCGTCACCGAAGTGGAGATTGACACGCGCACCGGCGAATGGTGGCTGAGTGCCGTAGACATCGTGCACGATGCTGGCCAAAGCATCAACCCCGCGATTGACATTGGCCAAATCGAAGGCGCTTACATCCAAGGCATGGGCTGGCTCACCATGGAAGAATGCGTTTGGGATTTGAAAGGCAAGCCCAGCAAGGACGGCTTCTCAGGCAGAGGCAAGCTCCTAACCCACGGCCCCAGCACCTACAAAATCCCCGTGGCCAGCGATGTGCCCGAGCATTTCAAGGTGAGCCTGTTTGACAACCAAAACCTCAAGCCCACCCCGTTCAGAAGCAAAGCCGTCGGCGAGCCGCCCCTGATGCTCGCCCTGTCCAGCTACTTCGCCATTCGCGATGCAGTCAGCGCCAGCGCAGACCACAAAAAGCGCGTCGCCTTCAAAGCCCCCGCCACGCCGGAGCGGATTTTGATGGCTTGTGAGGCTTTGAAGGTCTAAAGTTGATCACGGCACTATTCAGCAGTCGAGCCACCTAGAGAGCGCAACACGCCACGCCACAAGGCATCGCGCTCTTCAGTCGGAAGCGGGTCGAGCGTGAAACTTGCTTGTTCCCAAGCCGATGTGATAACCACCACCACACCACTGGAAGGTTGCATGTACACGGTTTGACCATGCACACCAAGCATGGCAAATGTGCGTGTTTTCATCGGAAGCAGCCAGAATTGGTAGCCGTAACCAGAATAAGCACTCGCTTTACGGGGCTTAAAGGCTTCGGGCTGGCGCGCAGGGTCGGTTGCATCCAGCAAATACTCGTTCGGCAGAACTTGCTGACCACTCACTTTGCCATCATTGGCGATCAACAAGCCGAGACGCCCCCAGTCGCGCAAGCTTGCGACGAAGGCTCCCCAACCTTGCTCCTGACCATCCAGACTCAAGCGCCAGTAGGCATCATGCTCTGCACCCATCGGTTGCCAAAGCCACTCTTGCGTCAGCTCGGCCATGTTTTTCCCAGTCGCGCCCGTCAAAATGCGAGACAGCACATCCGTTTCCACTGTGCCGTAAACAAACTTTTGCCCTGCTGGAGAATGTCGCACTGTCGCCGCGCGTAAAAAATCTGTTGGCGTACCCCCGCCTTGCGGACCATTGTGGGCTCGAATAAACCGAGCGAAATCATCTTTGCCGTCATAGCGCTCGGTAAAAGTCAGTCCTGAGCTCATACGCAGCAAGTGCCGAATAGACGTTCCGCCATAAGCGCTGCCAGCAATTGCTTTGACATATTTTTCCGCAGGATCATCTAGCGATGCGATGTGACCGCGTTCTAGCGCCGCACCGATGAGGAGAGCAGTAACGCTTTTGGCCATAGAAAAGGACATATAACGTGCGTCTTCTTTGCGCCCGTAGCGGTAGTGTTCCGCCACAATTTCGCCGTTTTTCAGGATCAGCAGGCCGGTAGCTCGCTGGCGCTCCAAATAGTCAGCCAACGTGTAATCGGTGTTTTTATAGCGATATGTGATTGCTGGTGAGTTGGCGGCTTTAGGCAGGGGTTTTGATGCTGTAGCGCGGCTCACGGAGCGCAATTGAAGGCCAGGCACTGTATGCAAAGCAGACCAAGAGCCAACACGGTAAGGATTGAGAAACCAATTGCTTGCCGTGCCCACTGGATAGCCCAGTGATTTGCCCAGCAGTTCTTCGTCTGGCTCTGCTAAAGCATTCGAGGTTTGAGCAGCGATGCAAATCAAAAGAAACCGAACGATGAGGTTAAAGCGTGATTTTTTCATAATGAATTTCTTGCGTTATCTCCGGAGTTGGCATGATGCCATCTCTATACTTGCTGTGACGCAGAGCCGTTTGGCGTCTACTTACAGTTGATTAGATTCTTAGCGCTATACCGGTGCTTGACATGTTTACATATTTGCATAAAAATGCAAATATGCGTACCAGTATTGATTTCCCTGATGCTCTCTTTCGCACTCTGAAAGCCAGCGCGGCTATGCAGGGCACGAGCTTGCGAGATCATGTGCTCCAACTCATTGAGCGGGGCATGCAGCAGCCAGCGCAGTCTGAGCTTAAGCGTATGCCTCGGCCAGTCTCACCTATTCCTACCGTGCCTGTGCGTTTCCAAGGCAGCTTCCCCCCTGAGCTAATGACCAATGCTGGCATCAATGAATTCTTGGCTCGCGAGGAGTATGAAACCTATTTGAATGTGATGAAGTACGGGCGTGGCAGCGGGCCCCTGCCTTCTGATTCCACCGATTCACCATCTGAAAAATGATGGAAGCCCGCGAAGGCAGCGTTGGCCTGCCAGCTGCATGGAGCCGCATGCGGGGTGATTTGCTGGATGTGAATGTGTGGATCGCATTGGCGCAGCCTCTGCATGCGCATCACGGTTTCGTTAAAGCCTATTGGGAGCAAACGCTGGCTCAGTTTGCACAAGAAAACGCTGCTGCGGAGAACGCATTGGCAGTGCCGTCAAAGCTCTATTTTTGTCGTACCAGCATGCTAGGCTTGGTGCGCGTGTTGAGCCAAACTTCTACGGCTTATGGAAAGCACATGAGCCTAGCCGAGGCTTTCTCGGTTTATGAGGGTTTCAAGTTCACGCCAGAAGTGGGGTTTGCGCATGAGAATTTGGTGAATGTGGATGCTGTGATGGGCGCTCTGCTTGCAAGTCACGCTGATTTGCCAATGCGCATGTCCACCGATGTGTATCTTGCTGCACTTGCCAAGGCGTTGAACCTGCGTTTCGTCACGTTTGATCGTGATTTTCAGCGCTTTGATTTGCCTGATTGCTTGATCATTGGAACGGATAAATCAGCATGATTGCGTCACCAGTCGTCTGGGTCAGCATCGAGCGCTTTGAGGGCTCTAGCCCGCGTGAGGTGGGGGCTTGGATGCTGGTGTCTGGTGATAGTGTTGAAGGCACTGTTGGCGGTGGGCGGTTGGAGTTTGATGCGATTGCGCATGCGCGTTCGCTCTTGTCTGCTTCGCCGTTTATCGCAATGGAAGAATCACGCCGCTATGCGCTCGGGCCCTCGCTCGGGCAATGCTGTGGTGGTGTGGTGTGGCTCAAGTTCACGGGCATCGCAGCAGGTGATGCTATGAAATTGGAAGCACTTCGCGCACATTCTATGCCGGCGAATGGCTTAAAACGCTTAAATATTGCTTTATTTGGTGGCGGGCATGTGGGCAAAGCGATTGTGAATGCTCTTGCGCCCTTGCCGTGCTCTGTGCATTGGATTGACAGCCGTGATGAGATTTTTCCGGATGTGATTCCTGTCAATGTGCAGGCTGAGCATTCTGCGCCGGTGCAAGCGGCTGTAAGTGATCTCGCGCCGCAAAGCCATGTGCTGATCATGAGCTTTTCGCATGCGGAGGATTTGGATGTGGTGGCTGCTTGCTTGCTGCGGCAGCGTGAGAAAAAGGATTTGCCATTTATTGGGCTGATTGGCAGCAAGACGAAATGGGCGACGTTTCGGCACCGCTTGGAAGAGCGTGGGTTTACAAGCGAAGAGTTGGAGCAGGTCACGTGCCCGATTGGGCTGCCGGGTGTGGTGGGCAAAGAGCCTGAGGTGATTGCAGCAAGCGTGGCTGCTCAGTTGATGCAGTATCGCAAAGCGTAAACTCTCTACATGCTCTTTTCCAATCTCGGCTTCAAGCCCGCCGTTCAAGCCGCTTTTGCCAGAGCTGTGCAGGGCGAAGATTTTTCGCAAGCCACCGAGGTGCAGCTTGCTGCGATTCCAGCGATTTTGCAAGGCCGTGATGTGTTGGCCTCGGCGCAAACGGGCTCTGGGAAGACTGCTGCTTATGCCTTGCCAATTCTACAAACGCTTGTCGATTTAGAACCAGCAGCGGCGGGCAAACCGCGTTGCCTCGTGATCGTGCCGACGCGTGAGCTGGCGGTGCAGGTAGAGGAGATGACGCGCAAGTTTGCCAAATTCTTGCCACGCAAAATTAAGCTTCTGGCCGCTTTCGGTGGTGTAGCGATTGAGCCGCAAATGCTTGCCTTGAGAGAGGGCATAGATATCTTGATTGCTACGCCGGGGCGTTTGCTGGATTTGGCGGATCAACGCGCACTGAGCTTCAAATCCATTCGCCATTTCGTGCTCGATGAAGCAGATCGTTTGTTGGATTTGGGTTTCGCCGATGAGCTCAAGCGCACTCTCGCGCTCATGCCTTCGACGCGGCAGAACTTGTTTTTCTCGGCCACCTTCAGTGCTGAAATTGAAATACTGGCAGCTGCTTTGCTGAGCGATCCATTGCGCGTGCAGATCGAAGCTGCGCCACAAGAGAACTTGCCGATCGAAGAGCGCGCCGTCGTCGTCGATGCCGTGCGGCGCACCCAGCTTTTCAAAAAGCTCTTCACAGAAAACGATTGGGAGCGCGCTTTGGTCTTCGTGGCTCGCCAATACGATGCTGAAAAAGTAGCGATGAAGTTGCGCGCTGCGGGCTTGCTCGCCGAGCCACTGCACGGCCAGCTCACGCAGGGCAAGCGCATGCAGGTGGTGCAAGACATCAAAGCAGGGCGCATTCAAATCGTTGTGGCCACCGATCTGGCTTCGCGCGGCATCGACATCAAGGAGCTGCCCGTGGTGGTGAATTACGATCTGCCGCGCTCGGCAACCGATTACACCCACCGCATCGGGCGCACGGGCCGCGCTGGCATGCCCGGCTTGGCAGTGAGCTTCGTTACGGTTGAGACCCAAGGCCACTGGCAGCTCATTTGCAAGCGTGAGCGTGTGGCCGCTGAGTTGGAAGAGATCGAAGGCTTTGAGCCCACGGATCAAGCGCCGCCAGCAGGAGAAGCGCTCGTGCCCACCGGGCTGGATATCAACGGCGGCATCAAAGGCAAGCGCGTGAGCAAGAAAGACAAGCTGCGCGCGGCGGCAGCGCTGGCGGCTTTGCAAAAGCCCAGCTGAGGAGCATCTGTGGCACGAGAAATGCTGCTCATTCAGCATGCTTGTTAACTGTATACAATTAAGTTCTGCCGCAGCGGAGCTATTTTTAGTTCGCGGCCTATTCTGTTTACAGCGCCCGCAGTGGTGAACAGTAGGAGAACCCATGGAAGCATATTTGCTGGATTGGGCCAACCTGCTGTTGCGTTGGGTGCATGTGATCACCGCAATAGCCTGGATCGGCTCATCGTTTTATTTCGTTTTTCTGGACAACAACCTAGAAAAGCCCAAGTCGCCTGACCTGCTGGAGAAGGGCGTCGATGGCGCGATGTGGGCGGTGCATGGCGGCGGCTTTTACAACCCGCAAAAATACCTCGTCGCTCCGAAAAAAATCCACACGCGCCTGCACTGGTTTTACTGGGAAAGCTATTCCACGTGGCTCACGGGCTTTGCGCTGTTCACGGTGCTGTATCTCTACAACGCCAGTACCTACCTGATTGATAAATCGCTGATGGATTGGCAACCGGGCGCAGCCATTGGCGTGGCCTTGAGTTTTCTCGTCGTCTTCTGGATGGTGTACGACGGTGTGTGCCAGCTGTTTGGCTTCCGCAAGAATGGCGAGCTGATCGTAGGCATTTTGATGATGGGCGTGGTGGCCTTCATGTGTTGGCTGGCTTGCCAGTGGTTCGCGGGCAGGGCGGCCTTCCTGCTGGTGGGAGCGGCGATTGCCACGGCGATGAGCGCCAACGTATTCTTCTGGATCATTCCGGGGCAGAAAAAAGTGGTCGAAGCCATGATGGCTTCCCAATCAGGCGGCGCGAAATACGATGCAGCCAAGCTCGCCATTCACGGCAAGCGCGGCAAGCAGCGCAGCGTACACAACACCTATTTCACGCTGCCCGTGATATTTGCAATGCTCAGCAATCACTACAGTTTCATGTACACCCATGCGCACAACTGGTTGATCTTGTTTGCCATGATGGTGGGCGGCGCGCTGATTCGCCAATACTTCGTGCAGCGCCACGGCTATCACTACGGCCGCGCCAGCCACCCTTGGCCGTGGGCTTTGGTGGGTGTGTTGATCTTGGCTGGTGTGATTGTGGCGCTCAGACCCGCTCCGCAAGACGCTACTAAATCAATAGCGCCTCCCGCAGATTCTATGCCGGTGACTGGCCAAAAAGCCTCTGAAAATAGTAATTTTTCTCAGCTTCAAACCGTGATGCAAGCGCGCTGC
Organism: Comamonadaceae bacterium; assembly: GCA_013297925.1. Taxonomy (GTDB): domain Bacteria; phylum Pseudomonadota; class Gammaproteobacteria; order Burkholderiales; family Burkholderiaceae_C; genus JANMDU01. Next base: position 6,968 of record JAAFJC010000054.1, on the reverse strand, counting down.
ATCCAATGCCATGGCGCGCAAGTACAAATGAAGAATGTGCGGCTGGATTCACCTGCACAGATCAAGCTGCATGCGCAAGCTGTTTACCAGCAGGTCGTCATCACCAAACAAATGCCGATGAACAATTCGACGCAGATCACGGATGCGGAGAGAGCCGTTGTAGCGGATTGGTTTAAGGCGGGTGCGAAGGTTGATTGATTCTGCGTGCGCAGATATTCTCTGAACCCGCCATCATCACGGCGCACCCACCTTCGTTCGTGTCCCCCTTTGGGCTGCGCCCAAATTCCTCCTTTACCTCACTGCGGTGGATGCACCGCGCTGACGGCTGCGGATGAGCGGTTTGAAGATCACTGGTTTGAGCGCCAGTGTGTTGGCAAGATCACGCTACCTGTGCGTTTTGAGGGGAGGCTGTGAATAAGTCTTCGGGATGAAGCAGGCTTGATTTCGGGATGAGATGCTAGGCGAAAAACGTAGCTTTAGCGGTGCTAAAGCGAGGCTTTTCAACGACGCATATCGCCCGAAAGCGAGCCTGATTCGCCCGACGACTTGTTCACAGCTTCCCCTTGGTAAAGGAGGAGGCGGCGAAATCCGCTTGCCGGAGAGAGGAGTAGGCGAAACGCCGCCGGGGGACACGGAGCAAAACGCACAGGTAGCGTGATCCCACAAGAAACCACGAAACGAAAAATTAAATCACCCGCTCAGGATTAAGCAACCCCTGAGGATCAAGCGCCGCCTTAATACTCCGCATCATCGACAACGCAACAGCAGATTTGTAATGCGGCAACTCATCGCGCTTCAAACTACCCACACCATGCTCCGCGCTGATGCTGCCGCCATGAGCTAACACGCTTTCATAAACGATCTTGTTGATCTGCGCTTCATGATCATGCAGAAATGCACGGGAATCCGCGCCTGAAGGGCATTGAACGTTGTAATGCAAATTGCCATCCCCAAGATGCCCAAAATTCACGAGACGTACACCTGAAATCGCTTCTCGCAGCAGCGCATCGGTGGTCTCGCAAAACTTCGGTATGCGTGAAACAGGCAAAGAGATATCGTGCTTGATATTGAGCCCTTCCTGCGCTTGCGCCAGCGGAATGCTCTCGCGGATATGCCACAGCGCCTTGGCCTGAGCGATGTTCTCTGAGATCACTGCATCGCTGATGATCTCTGATTCAAGCGCCTGCTCCATCAAAGCCTCTAGCATCGCGCGCGCATGCTGCTCATTCTCTGCATCGGAGAGTTCCAGTACAACAGAGTAGGGCGCATCTTGGCTGCTACCCGGCCACAGCGGCATCTTTTGTTGAGGAAAGTGCTTCACTACGAGTGAGAGAGCAAACTGCCCCATCACTTCAAAACCCGTCAAGCTGCTGGCCAGCTTCTTCTGCGCCAAGCCGAGAAACTCAGTAGCTGCTTCCAGCGAAGGCAAAGCCGCCCAAGCCGTGAGGCTCGCTGCAGGCAAAGGCGCAAGCTTCATGGTTGCCGCTGTGATGATTCCTAAAGTGCCTTCGCTGCCAATCATCAAATGCCGTAGGTCGTAGCCCGTGTTGTCTTTGCGCAGACCTGTCAAGCCTTCAAGGATCTCACCCTGCGCTGTGACGACTTCCAGCCCCAAACACAGATCCCGTGCATTGCCAAAGCGCAGCACCTGCGTGCCGCCCGCATTTGTGCCGAGATTGCCGCCAATCGTGCAACTGCCTTCTGCCGCAAGAGACAGCGGAAAGAGAAATCCCGCATCAAAAGCCACCTGCTGCACATTCTGCAAAATGCAGCCCGCCTCCACCGTGATCGTGAGATTCGCCGCATCCAAGCCACGCATGCGATTCATGCGCTGCAAGCTCAGCACCACTTGCAAGCCAGAGTCATCCGGCGTGGAGCCCATCACCAGCCCCGTGTTCCCACCCTGCGGAACGATACTCACGGACAAACCTTGGGAGCGTGCTTGAATGCAAGTGCGCACGACTGCCACCACCTCTGCCGACGAGCCCGGCCTAGCCACGCACAGGGCCCGCCCGCGTTCGCGGCCACGCCAATCTTTTTCATAAGTAACCAGTGCGTCTGGCGTTTCGGCAGTGAGCACATGGGATGCGCCCAGTTGCAAACGCAATTGATCGATCAGCTCTGATGCATGAGATGTCATGCTGTCTATTGTCCGACTAAACGAATCATCTCCGCCACCATCGCCAGCCTGCGCGGGATGCGGTCGATGAGGATGTATTCTTCTTGGTCGGAATGGATGTTGCCGCCGGGCAGCCCCATGTTTTCTACGACGGGTTTGCCGGATTGGGCGGCCCAGGCGGCGTCGGTGCCGCCGTAGGTGCGGGGGACGAATTCGAGTTGGCCGCCGAGTTGGGTGTAGATGGATTTGGCGAGCTCGGCCATTTTCTTGCCGTCGGCGGAGGCGTTGAACGGGGGAAAGCCGATGCCGTCTTGCACGTCAAGCCTTGAGCTGGCGAACTTCTTTTTGTCGAAGAGGGCGCGGGTGTGTTTGGAGAGTTGCTCGAAGGTGGGCATATCGGCCACGCGCACGTCTGCGCTGGCGGTTGCGTCGGCTAGGCCGTCTGTTTTGATGGTGCGGCCGACCGAGGCGCTGGCTGTGATTTGTGCGCCTTGTACTTGCGCTTGGGTGGCAGCGGCGATGAGCTTGGATTCTAAGGCCTTGATATCGAGTGATTTGGGCGCGGCGATTTCTAGCGCGGCGTTGGCGCGGTCTGGAATGATGTTGCCGACCAAGCCGCCGCCAGCTCTGCGCCATTGGCGCTGCACACCAGTTTCCCCATCGAGCAGTGCCGAGACGCGCGCAACGAGATGCGCCATCTCCACCACGGCGTTCACCCCCAGATGCGGGTTCACGCCGGCATGCGAGGCTTTACCGGTGATTTGGAATTCGAAGCTTGCGAACTGCAAATCGGCGGCGGGGAGCTTGTCCATCAAATCAGGTGTTTCAGCGCGGGCTATCGTCCAGTTCATGCGTGTGTTGAGCACTTGAGCGGGCGTGTCTTTGCTGCGCAAAATCAGATCAGCCATCTCCTCAATGGGGCGGTCTGTAAGTGTCAGGCGCGTGGTGGCGATTTTGACTTGCGTGCGCCCAACGCCGGCCGTGCCCATGACCATGACTTCTTGATCGCCTGTGCCTTCGCCACTTAGCACGGCATCGTGCTCACCTGCGAGGCGACGGATTGTGTCGCTTGAGCCGACCGAGCCGCGCTCTTCGTCGGAGTTAAACAGCATCGTGATCTGCGCGTAATCGGTGTAGCCGCGCGCTTTGAGCACTTTCACCGCGTGCAGGAAGACGGCGATGCCGCCTTTGTCATCCGCAATGCCGGGGGCGATGGCTTTGTTGCCGTCGATTTTGAAGGGGCGGGCGGCTGCTGTGCCTGCGGGGTACACCGTGTCCATATGCGCAATGAGCAGCAGTTTTTTCTTGCCTGTGCCTTTGAAGCTGATTCTTAAATTCGGGCCGACGATGCCGTTGGCGGGCGTGATGCGCTCTGTGGCGCCGCCGAGTTCTTTGGCCATCGCTTCAATGGTGCTGGCCACGCCGCTCAAGCCTACGGCTTGGCCTGTGCCGCTGTCGAAGCTGGTGAGTTTTTTGAGCGTGTCTAAAACGAGTGGGGCTTCTTGGGTGGCCAGCGGGAGGATGGCTGTATCAAGTGCGGGTGTCGTTTGAGCAAGTAAGCCGGGTACGGCTAGAGAGATAAGGCCAGCAGCCAAAAGTTCGCGGCGAAGGATAGATGGGGTCTGCATGGAAGTCTCCTCGTTTGCAAAACATTCTACTGTTGGAAAGCACAGCTCGCGTCTGTAAAAAATGCCCAAACGGGTTTACACTCGATCTCGATTCGCAGGTGCACATGTGCACCTCAAAGAACGAAGGAGCCGAAGTTGGGTAAACGCGTATTTCTGGATTTTGAGCAGCCGATTGCAGAGCTGGAAGGCAAGATTGATGAGCTGCGCTATGTGCAGGGCGAGAGCGCTGTTGACATCTCGGAAGAGATCGACAACCTCGCCAAGAAAAGCCAGCAACTGACCAAAGACATTTACAGCCAGCTCTCGCCTTGGCAGATCACCAAGATCGCGCGGCATACCGAGCGGCCGTACACGATGGATTATGTGAACGAGATCTTCACCGATTTCGTGGAAATGCATGGCGATAGGCATTTCGCGGATGACCAATCCATCATGGGCGGCTTGGCGCGGTTTAACGGGCATGCTTGCGTGGTGCTCGGCCATCAAAAAGGCCGCGATGTGAAGGAGCGCAGTATGCGCAACTTTGGCATGGCGCGGCCTGAGGGCTATCGCAAGGCGTTGCGCTTGATGAAGACGGCGGAAAAATTCAAGCTTCCAGTGTTCACACTGGTGGATACGCCGGGCGCGTTTCCTGGCATTGATGCCGAAGAGCGCGGGCAGAGCGAAGCCATTGGCCGCAATATTTTTGAAATGGCGCAACTGGAAGTGCCGATTATCTCGACCGTGATTGGCGAAGGTGGCTCCGGCGGTGCGCTGGCGATTGCGGTGGCCGATCAAGTGCTCATGATGCAGTATTCCGTGTATTCCGTGATCTCGCCTGAGGGCTGCGCCGGCATTTTGTGGAAGACCTCTGATCGCGCGCAAGATGCCGCAGAAGCCATGGGCATCACGGCGCATCGCTTGAAAGCCCTCGGCCTGATCGACAAAATCGTGAGCGAGCCCGTGGGCGGCGCGCATCGGGATCATAAGCAAGCGGCGGCATTCTTGAAGCGCGCCTTGACAGATGCGTATCGCCAAGTGGCGGATCTGAAAGTGAAAGAGCTGCTGGATAAGCGCTACGAGAAGCTGCAAGGCTTTGGGAAGTTCACGGATACGAAGGCTGACGCCAGAACGTGACGAATGGCGTGATCGGCTCGCCAACCCCTTACATCGTTGCCTACAGCGGCGGAGCTGATTCGACGGCTTTGCTGTTGATGGCACTGGAGGCTGCTCCGGGCAATGTGAGTGCAGTTCATGTGCATCACGGTTTGCAGGCTGCGGCGGATGACTTTGCGGCGCATTGTGAGGCATTTTGCGCGCAGCGCGGTGTGCCTTTGGCGGTGCTGAAGGTGAATGCAAAAGCAAGTGCAGGACAGAGCCCGGAGGATGCGGCTCGCAGAGCGCGCTATGCAGCTATTTCTGAGCATATTTTGAAGCAAGAAAAGCAGGATCCGACCGTAGATACTGCGGGAGCAGCTATTGAATTGATAGCTAATCCGCCGACAGTTTTGCTTGCTCAGCATGCTGATGATCAGGTGGAGACCTTACTGCTGGCGCTTTCGCGTGGTGCGGGAGTGGATGGGCTGGCGGGGATGGCGGCTCAGTTTGAGCGGCATGGCGTGAAGTGGGCGCGGCCATTTTTGATGCCGGAGCATTTCATGGGTTCGCAGCAAATTCGTGCGTGGCTTGCAGAGCGAGGCCTCAGAGCGCGTCAGCCGGGTAGCGAGAATATGGGCCAAGGCTGGGTTGAAGACCCGACAAATCAAAGCATGGATTTCACACGCAATCGGATTCGCGCGCAGCTCTTGCCGGCATTGGCTCAAGTATTCCCGCAATATCGCGAAACATTTGCCAGATCAGCGAGAAATATGGCTCAGGCCGGCGAATTACTTGCGCAAGCAGCTACGGATTTAGTAGCGACTGTGGGGATGCCGCCGCAGATCAAAGCATTGCAAACCTTGCCGCGACAGCAGCAGGCCAACTACTTGCGGCATTGGCTCAAAACGCAGCATCGGGCGATGGGTTCAGAAGCGCAGATGAATGAGTTGCTGGATCAGATCGCCGCATGCACAACGCGCGGGCATCAAATTCGTATCAAGGTGGCGCAGGGCTATGTGCTGCGCGATGGAGAACAGCTGAAGTTCGATGCTTAAAGAAGCTGCCCGTCACTCGTGAGGAGGGCTTGATCGAGTTTACCGATGAGGGATGACAAGCGCGCATCAGGGCCGTAATTCATTGCGGGGGACGCTGCCAAAGGAGCGGGTGCAGCCGAAGTTGCAGCGGGCGCAACATCCGTCTCAAACGCCAAATTGAGCGCAGCAAGCACAGCAATGCGATCACGCGCTTTCACTTTGCCAGCATCGCGAATGCGGCACATGGCGGTGTCAACTTTCTCAACTGCAGTAAGCAAGCGCTGCTCACCGCCTTCGGGCGCGGCCAGCAAATAGCTTTGCCCCATGATTTGCACTTCGAGTTGTTTCATGAGGAGGTTTCAGCAGCGGGTTGTTCGGGCAGTCGTTCAATCAATGCGTCGATGCGAGAGCGCGCAGCAGCAAGACGCGATTTCAGCGTATCTCGCTCATGGCTCAACGCATCGAGCTGTTCCTGCATGAGCGCATTGGTGCGCGTGAGCTCTTCGTGGCGCAATAGCAAGCGCTCGGTGCGCTCGATCACAGCATCGATCTGCGCAGACATTTGCGCAGGAGTTTGCGCTTCGTGGTCGTCTTGCATGTTTTGGACTGCTTTTGAAGAATTTGCTAGCAAAAACGGGTGTAAGTTGTTGATTTTAGGCTGAGTTTTCGATTTTTTGCAAGCTCTATGGCGGGCTCGAATGAGCAGAAATGCCGGTGCAGTGACATTTAGACAACGGTTTAGAATCAAGGTGTTGGTGCTCGCGGCGAAGTTCTTGGCCGCAGTTCAACGGGAAGCGGAAGAGTTTGCAAAGATTCGAGCCCGCGCTGCCCCCGCAACGGTGAATGGACGGTTTGCTTATCTACAAAGTAAATCCGCTTGCTTAACAGGGAGCCACTGAACACGAAAGTGTTTGGGAAGGCTCAAGCAGGTTGCAATCCATCAGCCCGGATACCGGCCAACAAGGCGATGCCTTGCGCGCAAGCATGAGGCATCACATTCGTCCACGTTAGCGGGGAAGCTGACACCGGACATGCTTTGTTCTTTTCCATTCATGAAAAACTTTATCTTGGCCCAGCGCGGCATCATCGCGGCCTGCGCCGCTGCATGCG
>JAAFJC010000053.1 GCA_013297925.1 Comamonadaceae bacterium | reverse complement strand
TGGCGAAACTGCATTTGAATCGCCAGCGGATTCTTCGTGGCAGCCAAAGTGTCGCCTAACACGCCATTGGCCGCAGCGCGTACCGTCTCGCGATAAGGCTCGGCAGATTTCAGTTTGAGCTTGGCAGCGAGTTGCTTTGCCGCAGGAGCGAGCGCTTTGGAGACGACAGGCAGTTGCGCCACATCCAAACCGCGATTCACGCCCCAGCCCACAAACCCCGTCACACCCCGCACGCTGCGATACACCAGCCCCGTGATGCCGCGCGTTTTGTGAGGCTTGGTTTCTTTGCTTTTCAGAGGCAGCGCCAAGCCAGAAATCGCGCCATGCATCTCCTCCACCAAATCGGTGATGCTTTTGACGGCTTGGATCGCCAAAGCGCTGGTGCCGCGCACGGTGTTGAGATCGTTGTGAGATGAGTGAGTTTTGAGAGCCATGTGCAGAGCATACGCGCTCAGGGCATCACTGCACCGGCGGCTTTTGCCAGCAGGCCAGTATCGCGCCTGCCCATAAGATCAGCGCTGATACCGTCAAGCCTCTTTGCAAGCCGCCCGCGCCATCCGAGATCCAGCCCACCAGCGCAGGCCCGATGATCTGGCCGGCGGCAAACACAATGGTGAACAGCGCAATGCCTTTGGCCCACATACCCGCTGGCCACTGGTGGCGCACCAGCACCGTGGTGGAGCCCACCACTTGCAAGAAACATGCACCGAACAGCAAGCCAGAAATCAACATCCAACCGTAGGCTTGGCTGAGCGCTGCAAGCATGGTGGCTGCACCAAGCAAGCCATTGAGCACAGCCAGCGGCCGGCCATTGGTGTGCCGCATCAAGCGCGCCCACAGCGGCGCAGAGAGCATGCAAGCAATGCCCAGCAGCGCATAAAACACGGTGATCTGCGCGGCCGAGCTGCCCTGCTGGCGCAGCAACGCGATCACAAAGGTCATGTAGCCGATATAGCCCATGCCAAAGCAGCTGTAGGCGGCGAGCGCGGGCAGGAGATGCCGCCAGTGGTGTTTGGCCTCTCGTATTGACGAAGCAGCTTGCGCAACGCTGCCCTGCCCGGCCTGCAGCCAAGGCCGCATCACCTGCGCCGGCCAGAGCATCACTGCCGTAGCCGCCAAGCAAGCCACCGCCAGTGCCCACCAACCCCAAGCCCACGGCGCAAATTGCGCGCTTGGAATGTGCTGCGCCCAAGCCATCACAGGCGGCACGCTGAGCGCAGACACCGTGATGCCCAATCCCGCACCAGCGTAATAAATCCCAATCAACAAACCGCTTCGCTCCGGCGCACGCGCGCCAATCTGCGCAGCGAGAATGCCGCCCGTCATAAACACCCAGGCGCTGCTCACACCAGCGAACGCGCGCAGCAGCATCCACACACTCGTATCGCGAAAAAATCCCGAGAGCCCCATCCACAAACAAGAAAACACTGCGCCGAGAATGAAAAGCCGCGTGGCATCCATTCGCTTCAATAGCCAAGGTGCAGAAAGTGCCCCGATCAAATAGCCCGCAGCATTGCTCGTGTTGAGCGCGCCAGATAGCGCATAGCTCCATTGCAAATCTTGCCGCATCGCAGGCAAAAGCAAGCCGTAAGCGAAGCGCGCCAAGCCCAAGGAGAGCGCCGCGCCCAACGAAATCGCAAGTGCCAGAGCTATTAGGCGAGCGGGAGAGGTTTCTGTGTTGGCGGGCATGTGAGATGAATCATAAGCGTGGGTGGCAGCCCGTGCGATGTGGCTTTGCGTCTGGCTCCATGTCCTCCGGCGGGGATTGGCGTTGCCTTCTCCGGTGACTCCCTTGGCCCGCCTCCCCCTTTACTTGCGCCAGACGCAAAGCCACATCACACGGGCATAGGCATGGGTGGCGCACTAAGTTCACGACTCCCACCAAGCCCGCCAGAGCAGTCGGGGCGGATGGCGTAAGTAAAGGGGGAGGCGGCGCGTTCAGCCCACCGATGAGAAATCACACTCAAACGCCGCCGGAGGACATGGAGCCATCCGCCCCGGCTGCTCTGGCGGGCGTTTGACCGAAGCGAAGAAGCTTTGTGAAGGGTGAGGAAGCCCTAAATTGCAGCCGCAATAGAATGTTCAGATGAACACGCAAACCTTCCTCGTCAAAAAATCCGATCTCACGCAAACCCAGCTCCTCCAAAGCGAGGCCGCACCCTTGCAAGCGGGCAAAGTGCGTTTGCGGATTGATCTGTTTTCCCTCACGGCCAACAACATCACCTACGCCAGCTTTGGCGACGCGATGAAGTATTGGGATTTTTATCCTCGCGAGGATGAATGGGGCGTGATCCCGGTGTGGGGTTTTGCGAATGTGACGGAATCGCTCTGCGAGGGCATCACCGCCGGCCAACGCTTTTATGGCTACTTCCCCATGAGCGATGAAGTCGTGCTCACGCCAGCGCGCGTGGGCGCAACCGGCTTCTCAGTCAGCGACGGCCCGCGCGGCCAGCTCGCTGCGGTGTACAACAGCTACAGCAATTGCGCGGCCGATCCCTTCTATGCCCACGGTAGCGAAGCCGTGCAATGCCTGCTGCGCCCGCTCTTCATCACGAGCTGGTTGATTGACGATTTTCTGGCGGATAACAGCTTCTTCGGCTCTGAGGCCGTGCTGCTCTCCAGCGCATCGAGCAAGACGGCTTATGGCACAGCCTTTTGCCTATCCCAGCGGCCTAAAGCCGAGCGCCCCAAAATCATCGGGCTCACCTCTCCAGGCAACGTCGCTTTCAGCGAATCGCTCGGCTGCTATGACCAAATCATCACCTATGACCAGCTAGAAACGCTGAGCGCCTCAACGCCTGCGACCTATGTGGACTACGCTGGCAACGCTGCCCTGCGCCTTCGCATTCACACCCACTTTAAAGAACTCAAATACAGCTGCTCTGTGGGCGGCACACATGTGCAAGAGCTGGGCGGCGCGAAAGGCTTGCCCGGCCCCAAAGCCACGCTGTTTTTTGCACCGGCGCAGATCGCCAAGCGCCGCGATGAATGGGGTGGCGCAGTGCTCAATCAACGCTTGGCGCAAAGCTGGCAAGCGTTTGCGCAGCGCGTCTCTCAACCGGGCGCGACGTGGATGGATGTGGAAACGCATACAGTCGCAACCGCCAATGCTGCCTACGCGAGCTTGCTCAAAGGCCAACTCAGCCCACGCAATGGGCAAGTGTGGTCACTATCAAAATAATAGCTGCTTGCGCAGGTTCTATGCCGGTGATCTGACATTTTTCCTTTAAAAACCGAGAATAAATCATGCTTGAAGGCTTTGAATCGCACACCGTGGATGTAAAAGGCACAGAGATCGCTTACGTCAAAAAAGGCACTGGCCCCGCCGTGCTCATGCTGCACGGTTTTCCGCAAACCAAGGCCATGTGGTCGCGCATCGCGCCTACGCTCGCAGAGCATTTCACCGTCGTTTGCGCCGATCTGCGCGGCTACGGCGATTCTGCGCATCCGCCCTGCCTGCCTGATGCGAGCAACTACAGCTTTCGAGCGATGGCAGCTGATCAAGTGGGACTGATGCACGCTTTAGGCTTCGAGCAATTTCACCTGATTGGCCACGATCGCGGCGCTCGCACAGCGCATCGTCTCGCGCTGGATCACCCAAGCGCCGTGCTCTCACTCACCGTGATGGACATCGTGCCCACCACCGAGCTCTTCCTCAACGTCACACGGCATATTGCTGGCGCGTATTGGCATTGGTTCTTCCTCTCGCAGCCCGCGCCCTTCCCCGAGCGAATGATTGGCGCTGATCCTGATTTTTTCTACGAGACCTGCCTGCTCGGCTGGGGTGGCGCAAAGCTCTCGGATTTTGATGCAGATCAGTTGGCCGACTATCGCCGCGCCTGGCGCAAGCCCAGCATGATCCAAGGCTCGTGCGGCGACTATCGGGCAGCGGCGAGTGTGGATTTGGCGAATGATCAGGCAGACATTTCGACTCAGGTGCAATGCCCCAGCCTCGTCTTCTACGGCGAGCATGGTGTCATGAACAAGCTCTACGATATTCCCGCACAATGGCGAAGCCGCCTCTCCAAGATGCAAAGCGCGTCCCTTCCCGGCGGCCATTTCTTTCCTGACATGCGGCCAGCAGAGACCGCGAAGATTCTGCTGGATTTCGTCACCCATCATTCACTATGAATTTAATAGCTGCTCCCGCAGTATCTATGCCGGCGATCAACCATTTTTTCTTTGAATTTCACTAAAAACTTATGTCACAGGCCTTCTGCCAACAGTTCGGCACCACCCACGCACTCATTCAAGCGCCCATGGCTGGCGTGCAAGGCAGTGCGCTAGCTATCGCAGTGAGCGAAGCAGGTGGCCTAGGCTCGCTACCCTGCGCCATGCTCAGCTCCGAGCAGATCAAAGCAGAGATCGAAGCCATCCGTGCGGCAACCAGCAAGCCCTACAACCTCAATTTCTTCTGCCACACGCCACCTACACCAGATGTAGCCACCCCCGAGCGCGAAGCCGCATGGCGCAAGCTGCTCGCGCCCTACTTTGCTGAGTACGGCATTGATCCAGCCAGTATCCCCGCAGGCGCAGGCCGTGCGCCCTTCTCTGATGGTCTCTGTGATCTGATCGCGCCTTACAAGCCGCCGGTGGTGAGTTTCCATTTCGGCCTGCCTTCTGCGGATTTGGTGCAAAGGGTGAAGACCTGGGGCGGCAAAGTCCTCTCAAGCGCCACCACTGTGGCCGAGGCGCAATGGCTAGAGGGGCACGGCGCAGACGCGATCATCGCGCAGGGCATCGAAGCTGGCGGGCATCGCGGCATGTTTTTGCGTAAAAACGAGCATGGAGTGCATTCCGGTTTATCTGCCACCTTTCCAGATGATTGGCGCGAAGAGCTCTCTACCCAGCAAGGCACTTTTACACTGCTTCCGCAAATCGTGGCCGCTGTCAACGTGCCCGTGATCGCAGCTGGGGGCATCGCCAGCGCTCAAGGCATTCAAGCCGCCTTCGCGCTAGGCGCATCTGCGGTGCAAATCGGCACGGCTTTCATGCTTTGCAACGAAGCCACCACCAGCGCCTTGCATCGCGCTCAGCTGGCCCGCAGTGCAGCGCATCCCGAGCAACACCACACGCAACTCACCACGCTTTTTACCGGCCGCCCGGCTCGTGGCATCACGAATCGCGTCATGCGCGAGCTGGGCGCGATCAATATTGCGGCACCCGTTTTCCCAACGAGCACAGCGGCCATTGCGCCTTTGCGGGCTGCGGCAGAGAAGGCAGGCTTGGCGGATTTTTCGCCGCTTTGGAGCGGGCAGAATGCGAGCGGGTGTGGGGCTTTGTCTGCTGTGGAGTTGATGAGGGATTTGGGATTTTGATGATCTGAGCGAACCAGGAGGGTTCTCTTCAACCTCTTCCTCCGCCAAATACCCATAAAAAATGCGCCTTTGAAGGCGCATTTTTTATGGGTATTTGGCGGAGGAAGAGGGATTCGAACCCTCGGTAGACTTGCATCTACGCCTGATTTCGAGTCAGGTACATTCAACCACTCTGCCATCCCTCCGCAGCGTGTGAAGCAGATATTTTATCATGGCAAGATGCTACTGAATTAATAGCTGCTCCCGCATATTCCACGCCGGCAAAGTGCAGATTTGTGTATATTTCAAGCCGCTTTCGAAGCGTTTTTGTATTCATGAGAGCGCAATTGCTCAAACGTCACAAAATCCAGCGCCTTAGCATGCGTGCATTCAAGCACCACGTGTGGCGCAACGCCAGCCGCCAGAGCTTCCTTCCAACGGCTCGCACACAAACACCATCGATCACCCGCCTCCAAGCCAGCAAAGCGATGCTCTGGGCGAGGCGTCATGAGGTCGTTGCCGCGCTCCAGAGAAAACACCAAAAACTCTTGCGTCACTCTCGCGCAGATCACGTGTGTGCCGTGATCATGCTCATCGGTGTTGCAGCAACCATCGCGGTAATAGCCGGTGAGCGGATCGTAGGAGCAAGGAACGAGGGGGGTGCCGAGCACGTTTTTGGCTGAAAGACTCATGGCTAGCGGATCATTTCACCTGCGTGGCTTGCGTCATCTTCATCGCAGAGGCAATCAGCGTAGAGACTTGGCTCATATCGCCGGGCACAACGAGCGTCGTCGTCGCGTCTTGAGCCACCTTGCTGTAAGCCTCCACTGCTTTCTCAGCCACTTTGAGCTGCACCGCTTGCAAGCCGCCCGGCCGCTCGATGGCTTGCGCCACGAAGGCGATGCCTTTCGCAGTCGCTTCCGCCACGATGGTGATCGCTTGAGCTTGACCTTCTGCATGGTTGATGTCGGCCTGCTTTTCGCCTTCAGAGCGGGCAATGGCGGCTTCGCGCTCACCTGTGGCGATATTGATTTGCTCTTGGCGGCGGCCCTCTGATGCGGCAATCAATGCGCGCTTCTCGCGCTCGGCGGTGATCTGCGATTGCATCGCATGCAAGATTTCTTTCGGCGGCGTGAGATCTTTGATCTCATAGCGCAGCACTTTCACGCCCCAATTCAAGGCCGCCTCATCGATCGCAGCAATTACAGAATGGTTGATCGTGGCGCGTTCTTCGAAGGTTTTATCGAGCTCCAATTTACCAATCACGCTGCGCAGCGTGGTTTGGGCGAGCTGAGAAATCGCCATCAGATAGTTAGAAGAACCGTAGCTGGCCAGCTTAGCATCCGTCACCTGGAAATACAAAATGCCATCAACTTGCAGCTGTGTGTTATCTCGCGTGATACACACTTGGCTAGGCACATCGAGTGGAATTTCTTTAAGGCTGTGCTTGTAAGCCACCTTGTCGATAAACGGCACGACGAAGTTCAAGCCAGGCGTGAGCGTGTCGTGATACTTGCCCAAGCGCTCGCGCACCCAAGCATGTTGCTGCGGCACGATGCGCACGGTGCGCGAGATAAAAATCACGGCCAAGATAAGGAGAACGATTGCTATTTCCATGATGCACTTTCTTCGGTTAAATCTTTTCAACGACCAAACGATTGCCAACGACTTCTTTCACGCGATGCTGACCGCTGGCCAAAGCCGTGCCTTGCGCTGCGAGCACCGTCCATTGCGCGCCGCGATAGCTCACTTGCGCTGTGCCGTCGGCATTCCAATCATTGACCATCACTTGTGCGCCAATGTCTTGGTTCACATCCGTATTCGAGCTCACGGCCACATTGCTGATGCGCGAGCGGCGCACTTTGCTGAAATGCCAAAACAGCGTCGTGACTGTGCCCACAGCAGCTGCAATCACGATTTGCGCCGTGAGCCCCAGGCCCGCATGCGCTGCCAGCGCGCCCGCCACGCCGCCCACCGCAACTGCCAGCAGATAAATCGTGCCCGTCAGCAGCTCGGCAATCACCAAAGCCGCTGCGGCAATCCACCAAAATGTTGCTGAATCCATATGAATGCCTCCATTGTGTGAGATGCACCACATTTTGGGGCAAATACCTCGTTTTGCAAGCCTACTGCCACAGAATATCCTTACACTTCGCGTTCAACTTCCGTAATAGGCAAAAACGCCATGAAATTCCGCTTCCCCGTCGTCATCATCGACGAAGATTTCCGCTCTGAAAACAACTCAGGCATGGGCATCCGCGCCCTGGCCAAAGCGATTGAGGAAGAGAGCTTTGAAGTGCTGGGCGCCACCAGCTATGGCGATTTGAGCCAATTCGCCCAGCAGCAAAGCCGCGCCAGCGCCTTCATCCTGAGCTTGGATGACGATGAATTCACGCCCGGCCCCGATCTTGATCCTGCTGTGCTCAATCTGCGCACCTTCATCCAAGAAGTGCGCCGCAAAAACGAAGATGTACCGATCTACATCTACGGCGAAACCAAAACCAGCCGCCACCTGCCCAACGATATCTTGCGCGAGCTCCATGGCTTCTTGCATGCCTTTGAAGACACGCCAGAATTCGTGGCCAAGCACATCACGCGCGAAGCCAAGAGCTACCTCGAAGGCATCCAGCCGCCTTTCTTCAAAGCCCTGCTCGATTACGCCGAAGATGGCTCCTACTCTTGGCATTGCCCTGGCCACTCGGGCGGCGTGGCTTTCCTGAAATCTCCCATCGGCCAAATGTTTCACCAATTCTTTGGCGAAAACATGCTGCGCGCCGACGTCTGTAACGCCGTCGAGGAACTCGGCCAATTGCTCGATCATGATGGTGCGATTGGCGAATCCGAGAAGAATGCAGCACGCATCTTCAACGCCGATCATTGCTTCTTCGTGACCAACGGCACGAGCACATCCAACAAAATGGTTTGGCATCACACCGTTGCGCCTGGCGATGTGGTCGTGGTGGATCGCAATTGCCACAAATCCATCTTGCATGCGATTGTGATGACGGGTGCAATCCCCGTGTTCCTCAAGCCCACGCGCAACCATTTCGGCATCATCGGCCCGATTCCCAAAGAGGAGTTTGAGCCGGCCAGCATCATGGCCAAGATCAAGGCCAATCCGCTGCTTAAAGGCGTGGATGCTGCGACGATCAAGCCCCGTGTGCTCACACTCACGCAATCCACCTATGACGGCGTGCTCTACAACACCGAGACGATCAAGGGCATGCTCGATGGCTATGTAGAGAATTTGCATTTCGATGAAGCATGGTTGCCGCATGCCGCTTTCCATCCTTTCTACGGCACGTATCACTCCATGGGCAAAAAGCGCGCCCGCCCGAAGGAGGCCGTGGTGTATGCCACGCAATCCACCCATAAGCTGCTCGCCGGCATTTCGCAGGCAAGCCATGTGCTCGTGCAAGACGCGCAAAACCGCAAGCTCGATCGCGCTTTGTTCAACGAAGCGTATTTGATGCACACCTCAACTTCGCCGCAATACAGCATCATTGCCAGTTGCGACGTAGCCGCCGCCATGATGGAGCCACCCGGCGGCACGGCACTGGTAGAAGAAAGCATTGCAGAAGCCTTAGATTTCCGCCGCGCCATGCGCAAGGTCGATCAAGATTACGGCAAAGATTGGTGGTTCAAAGTCTGGGGGCCAGACAAGCTCGTCGATGATGGCATTGGCAAAGCCGATAACTGGATCATCAAAGGCGAAACAGGCACCAAGAAAAACGGCGATAACGTCGCCCGCAATTGGCATGGCTTCGGCAATCTCGCCGAAGGCTTCAACATGCTCGATCCGATCAAGAGCACGATCGTTACGCCCGGCATGGATCTGAACGGCAAATTCGCCAAGACAGGCATCCCAGCCAGCATCGTGAGCAAATTCCTCGCCGAGCATGGCGTGATCATCGAGAAGACGGGCCTGTACAGCTTCTTCATCATGTTCACCATCGGCATCACCAAAGGCCGCTGGAACACCCTGCTCGCCGCCTTGCAACAATTCAAAGACGATTACGACCGCAACCAACCCATGTGGCGCATCCTCCCCGAGTTTTGCCAAAAGCACCCGCATTACGAGAAGATGGGCTTGAAGGATCTCTGCCAACACGTGCACAACCTCTACGCCAAATACGACATCGCCCGCTTGACGACGGACATGTACCTCTCCAGTCTAGAGCCCGCGATGACACCATCAGACGCCTACGCTCACATCGCCAGACGCAAAACAGACCGCGTAGAAATCGACAAATTAGAAGGCCGAATCACCGTGGGCTTGGTTACTCCTTACCCACCCGGCATCCCCCTACTCATCCCCGGCGAAGTGTTCAACAAACGCATCGTGGATTATTTAAAGTTCAACCGAGAATTCGCCAAAGAATGCCCCGGTTTCGAAAATGATATCCACGGCTTGGTAGAAGAAGTGGGCAAAGATGGCGTGAAGCGTTACTTCGCGGATTGTGTGCGAGCTTAAGAGCTTGTAGTTGGGTTGGAGCGAAGAGTGCGAAAAATGGGGTCAGATCAAGATTCAAGATAACGATCTTCCCGAAGCGAAACAACGCAAAGACGAAATCTTGCTCTGACCCCATTTTTTGCATTCTTCGCGGTGAGCGCCAACCGCGTCATTTCCGCTGAATCGGTTAGCACGCAAAGAGTTTGATGCCACCCGCTCACCTGCGGCCTACCATCGGGCATTTGCCTCAGAAATCTTTTTGAAAACACACGCGATGGCGGCATCGGAAATTAGAAGATGGTCTCCGCGCGCCTTCCAAAAAATTTCCGATTCAAACACCCAATGGTCTCCGCTGGAAAGATGCTGGTAAACCTAGAGATACCGGTCGCTGAATTAAGGCTGGATATCCGTTGGCCTAGCGAAGTTAGGCGCTCGTATTGATAGACTCGACAACTGTTCGTCAAGGTACGAACCGAACAGATATTCTTGGTCTACCTTGATCCAAAGCATGTAGGCATAGATATTTGAAATGACATCTAGCCACCGCTTTAGTCGATCCACTTCATCAGCTGAAACTCTGCCGCTTTGCCGCAGGCCGCTGTTCTCGTCTAAAAGCCAAGTCCGTCCATAGTGCAGAATGCCCTGTACGCCAGAAGCAATTCGAATATCTATCATAGGCGCACAATTCACCTCAGAAAATACTGACTCTAGGCACGCTAGTATGTCTTCAAACACGGAGTTGGATATGGCTCCTCGGTAGGGCTTTAAACGACCTAGAAAAGACTCTGACCAATCTGGGTGGTTTGTTATAAACGAACCGTGAACCATGAGTTTTTGCTTGGCTAATTCGGGTGGCATGGTGTTCTTTGCTAAAGCACTGTTGCTAAAAACTTAAGTAAATGAATTTATACCGCAGTTTCATCGCAAAAAGGAAACGGTGCTTAATGCGCTGACGATCTATTCAGCGGAGACCATCGGGTGTTTGAATCGGAAATTTTTTGGAAGGCGCGCGGAGACCATCTTTAAATTTCTACTGCCTGCATCGCGTGTGTTTTCAAAAAGATTTCTGAAGCAAATGCCCGATGGTAGGCCGCAGGTTCAAAAGGTGGAGCGAAACAGTTAGCTCGCCAACCCTTCGACAAGCTCAGGGTGAACGGATTAGAATGCTACTAATTAAATAGCACTCTGCGCAGTAAATACGCCGGCGAACTGCCAAAAACGCTTTAAATCAGCACTCAATATTGTCAATCAACCGCGTCTTACCCAAGCGCGCTGCACCGAGTGCCACCAAGCTGCCTGCAGCATCCTGCGCATTAGGCGCTTGCAGATCAGCGCGACGGCGCAGGGTTAAATAGTCTGGCTGCCAGCCGCGTGCAGTGAGTGCTGTGATGGCCTTCGCTTCGAGAGCAGCGATGTCTTGCCCACCCGCCGCATACTCCGCAATCAAAGCCTTCAAAGAGCGCGAAAGAAGCACAGCCTCTGCGCGCTCGACTTCGCTTAAATAACCATTACGCGAACTCAAAGCCAAACCATCTGCGGCGCGCTCCGTCTCATGGCCGATGATCTCGATGGGCATGGCGAATTGGTGCACCATGTTTTGAATGACCATGAGCTGTTGATAATCTTTTTTGCCGAAGATGGCGATGCGGGGTTGCACGATTTGGAAGAGCTTCATCACCACCGTGCTCACGCCCACGAAGAAGCCGGGGCGGAAATGGCCTTCTAGGATATCGGCCAGGCCTGCGGGAGGATGCACTTTGTAGCCTTGCGGCTCGGGGTACATACCGCGTTCCAGCGGTGCGAAGACCACATCGCAGCCGGCGGCCTCTAGCTGCGCGCAATCAGGCTCAAACGTGCGGGGGTAGCTGTCAAAGTCTTCATGGGGGAGGAATTGCAGGCGGTTGACGAAGATGCTGGCGACTGTGGTGTCTGCTCGGCCTGCGCGCTTTTGCTGCACAGCCAAATTCATCAGCGCGATATGGCCGCTGTGCAGATTGCCCATGGTGGGCACGAAGGCTGGCTTTTTGCCATCGAGAGCGCTGCGCAGCTCGTCAACTGTTTTGCAAATTTTCATGAGGCTCCCACTCCGTCATTTGATTCATCATCCCCAGTGCATGCTGGATTTGCGCAGGATGATAACGCGGCGCGGGAGAGCCAGCTAGAGGAGCCTATCAATAACGAGGGCGCTGCGCGTTCATGCCAGTGCGTTTTTTACGCCACAGCACCGCAGCAAACGTGGCCGCAGCGGCCAGCAGGAGCAGCAGCACGCCACCAATGACCCAGAGCACGATCAAGATCACGGGAAGCGCGCCACCGGCAAACGACAAAAGCCCTTGCAAAATCGGCAGGCTCAATTGCAGGGCAGGTGCGAGTAAATCCACAGTAAACGTCCACCACTGGCCGAAAGGCTCGGGTGGGCTGATGCCTTTGAGCTGGCTGAGCAACTGCTCCCAAGGCGCGCCGGCAAGCATGCCCAGCAGCGCATGCACCATCCAAGCAAAAGCGCTCCACAGAAGCAGCAAGATAAGAGCTAACAACCAAATGCCGATGATCACAATGACACTCCTTCTCCAAAAGTGAAAGGAAGTTTAGGGCGCTGCCGGCAAAGTGATTCCCTTGCAAATGCATACCCTTTTGCATTGTGAGGGTAGGCCACTGGAGGAAAAGTTACCAAGCGTGTTTGGCGTCGTCTGGAAACGCACCGCTCTTCACAGCGCTCACGTAATTGGCAAAGGCTTGCTTCACATCGCCCTGCGTTTCAGCCAAGAAGTTGTGAACGAATTTGGGCATGCGGCCGAGATTGATGCCGAGCATGTCGTGTAACACGAGCACTTGCCCAGCGCAGCCTTTGCCAGCACCGATGCCGATGGTGTGGCAAGTCTTGAGCTCTTCGGTGAGCGATGTGGCCAAAGGCTCGGGCACCATTTCCAGCACGAGCATTTGCGCGCCAGCGTCTTGCAGCTCATGCGCGTGGCGGCGGAGCAGAGCCGCTGCCTCATCGCCTTTGCCTTGCACGCGGTAGCCGCCCAAGGCGTGCACGGTTTGCGGCGTGAGGCCGAGATGGGCGCAGACGGGGATGCCGCGCTCAACTAAGAAGCGCACGACCTCCGCCGTCCACCCACCGCCTTCGAGCTTGACCATGTGAGCACCGGCTTGCATGAGCACGGTGGCGCTGCGCAGGGCTTGTTCTTTGCTTTCGTGATACGTGCCGAACGGTAAATCACCTACCAACCAAGTTGTGCCATTGCTGCGCTGCAACCCGCGAAACACGCTCTCCACGTGATAGCGCATCGTCTCTAAGCTCACGCCCACCGTGCTGGGCAGGCCTTGGCAGACCATGCCGAGCGAATCGCCCACCAAGATGCAATCCACGCCCGCTGCGTCCATCACGCTGGCAAAGGTGGCGTCGTAAGCAGTGAGCATGGTGATTTTTTCGTCGCGAGCGCGCATCTCAGCCAGGCGCGGCAGGCTGATAGGTTTGCGGGGCGCGGCTATGCTTTGCTTGCCTGCGCCGTAGACGGCTGTTGCTTCTGTGGTCGTGGTCATGTTTGGTGACTGTGAGTTTGCAGAACGCGAAGATAACTTACTTTTTGTGTTTCTGTTCACTTGTGTTGAAGAGGTTAGTCTAGTTTTGCGCTCTTTGGATTAGCGTGCTTTGGCCTGTGCTCGGCGCAGTCGTCGTGGCCTCATGAGTCCGAGCAGCGAGTTACGCGACACTTGTCGCATTCATGTTGTGCGCTGCGCGGCCAAAATCGGCCACGCCAACCGCGCCGATCGCAGGCCGTTAGTTGGCTTGGGGAGTTCCAAACGCGGCGTGCTTACTGTTTTTGAAGTAGCTACTGTGGGCGAACGAAGACTGTCAAGTTAGCCGACAGGCCTCGGCTGTGATTGGGTTGTCTCACACAGCGACATAAAGGAGGAATTCGGGCGAAGCCCGAAGGGGGACAGTCGCGGAGTGGGACAGCCCAAGCGCAGACGTGGCCGCTGCGTAATCGTAAAAAAAGCGAACTGCTATTTATTCAATAGCAGCTCGCGCAGTTAACAAGCCGGCGAAGTGCCTAAATCACTTATAACCAACCCGATCAAGCATCTGCTGCACCTTCACTTGGTTCATACCGATCACGCTGGAAGGAATCGTCTCGGCTTTGAAATTGTCGCCACCGTTGCCCACCAGCATCGCCTTGAGGGCTGGGTTATCGATCTTCATGCCTTTCGCAGTGGGCCATTCGTTATTGCCATCAGCAAAGTATTTTTGTGCGGATGGGCTGGCGAGGTATTCGAGGAATTTCACTGCTGCCTCGCGGTTTTTCGCATTCTTGGCCATTGCGCCGCCAGAAATATTCAGGTGCGTGCCCCAAGAGCTTTGGTTGGGGAACACGATACCCACTTTGTCCATCACGGCTTTGTCTTCGGCTTTGTCTGAGCGCATCAGGCGCGCAAGGTAGTAGGTGTTGGTCACACCAATGGCGCATTCGCCGCTGGCCACAGCGCGAATTTGATCTGTGTCGCCACCTTTAGGATCACGCGCCATATTGCTGACCATGCCCTTGAGCCAAGCCTCAGTTTTGGCAGCACCGATGTGCTCGCTCACGGCACCAAACAAGCTCAGGTTATACGGATGCGAGCCGCTTCGAGTGCAAAGCTTGCCTTTGTTTTTAGCGTCTGCCAGCTCTTCATAGGTGTCTACATCTTCACGCTTCACGCTGGCTTTGTTGAATGCCACCACGCGAGCGCGGGTGGAAAAGCCAAACCAAAGCGTGCCTTCAGGTGTGGCTTTCGCACTGAATTGCGCCGGGATCGCATCGTCAAGCAGCTTGGATTTCACGGGTGCAAACAAACCATCAATCTCGCCGCGCCAAAGGCGCGCCGCATCCACCAGCAAGATCACATCGGCTGGGGAAGATGTGCCCTCAGCGCGCAAGCGATTAAGGATACCCGCATCATCCGCGTCCACGCGATTGATCTTGATCCCCGTGGTTTTGGTGAAATCGGCATAGAGCGCCTCGTCGGTGCTGTAGTGGCGGGCAGAATAGAGATTGAGCGTTTTGTTGTCTTGCGCCTGCGCAGAGACGGACACGAGAGCTGATAAGGCCAAGAGGGAAACGAGAGATTTTTTGATCATGCTGGCTACCGGTTGAAGAAGGAACGAGCCAAGCATAACATAAATGATAACGATTCGCATTTATATTAAACAAATAATTCTGTGATTTATTTCACACCCTCGTCCACTGATCGCTCTCAACACGCCGGCGATCAATTGGATATTTTTATCTCATTTAAATTTAGAAGTACTACTTTTAAAATATTATTTATATGCCATTGGAGTACCAAGGACCTATTTTTTAAAACCTATTTTTGCCGAGGTTGATCATGCTTATTTCCCGCCGCAACATCTTGATACCAGCCGCTTCCATAGCCCTGCTACCCGCTTTTCCGTTGCGCGCACAGGCTCAGATCTCCTCAGCCGTGGCAATCAATCGCTCTGGCCGCTTGCGCGCCCTCTCCCAGCGCAGCGCTAAACTGTTTGCGCAAACTTCGCTGGATGTGCTCGCGCAAAGCGCCCGCGACACCATGACCGCAGCCAAGCGGCTGATGCAAGCCAGTCTTGATGATCTCGCCAAAGCTTCGCTCACAGGCGCGATGGCAAGCCAATTGGCCACCGTCTCGCAAAACGCTGCAAGTTTCACAGCCCTGCTCGCCTCCACGCCCAACAAAGACAATCTGCCTCGCATCAATGCCAGCGCTGACCGCCTGCTGGATGAAGCCAATAAACTCACAAACATGCTCGAAGCGAATGCCAAGCAAGGCTCGGCCAAGCTCATCAACACCGCTGGCCGCCAGCGCATGCTCTCTCAGCGCTTGGCGAAGAATTACTTTTTGGCAGCAGCTGGTATCGAAACGGCGACAACGCGCGCTCAACTCACCGACGATCGCAGCGAATTCAAAGCAAATTTAGAAGCTTTAGGCGCAGCACCCATCTCCACGCCGGCCATCCGCAATGAGCTGCAATTGGCCCACGCGCAATGGATGTTTTTTGAAGCCTCGCTTAATCGCAAAGCCGACGCTGAAAGCATGAAAACCGTGGCCACCACCAGCGAGCGCTTGCTCGAAGTGAGCAACAACCTAGCAGGCCACTACGAAACGGCGCTGCGCGATTTGCTGGGCAGCACCTGATCAAGATCAGGTTTTACAGCGCCGGGTCTCTGGCTTCCCAACGGATTTTGTCAATCTCTGCCAGCAGCTCTTTGGAGAGCTCGGGCGTGTTCCAAGCATCCAAGCATTCATCGAGCTGCGCAAGCGATGTAACGCCGATGATCGTACTGGCCACGCGCCAAGATTGGTAGCAGAAAGCCAGCGCCAGCTGGGTGGGCGTGAGGCCATTCGCCTTGGCCAAGGCGTTGTAGCGGCGCGCGGCCTGCAAATGCTCGGGCCTGCCCCAGCGTTGCTGCTGAAAGCGCTCATACAAGGCCATGCGGCCTGCTTTGGCTTCTGCGCTGGCATTCGGATCTGTCAAACTCGACAGCGCATCGTATTTGCCAGTGAGCACGCCGAAACCTAAGGGCGAATAGGCGAGCAAGCTCACATCACTGCGGTACATCACTTCATCCAAACCGTTGTCAACGATACGGTTGGTCAAACAATACGGATTTTGCACGCTGACGATGCGCGCAAGGCCATGTTGCTCAGCCAGGCGTACGAACTCCATCACACCATAGGGCGATTCGTTCGACAGGCCAATCGTACGCACTTTGCCGGCTTTGACCAAGGCGGAGAGCGCATTGAGCTGCTCATGAATCGAGGTGTTGGCAGAGAGCTCTTTGTCAATCGCTCGGTTGAAATACGGCGCGCCAAAAGCAGGCACATGGCGCAGCGGCCAATGGATTTGATAGAGATCAATCACATCGGTTTGCAAGCGGCGCAGGCTGTCTTCACAAGCCTGCGTGATCTGCGCAGGCGTCACATTCAAGCTACCGCCGCGCACCCAATCCATGCCGCGCGCAGGACCAGCGACCTTGGTGGCAACGATCCATTTTTGACGCACGCCCGGATGGGCTTTGAAGTAGTTGCCAATGATGGTTTCAGTGACGCTGTATTTCTCACCAGTGGGCGGCACGGGATACATCTCCGCCGTATCCATGAAATCCACACCGCGCTCTAGGCTGCGAGCCATGATGGCATGGGAATCCTTTTCATTGACTTGTTCACCAAAAGTCATGGTGCCCAGACAAATGGGATGGACGTGAAGATCAGATTGGCCCAGGCGGCGTTTGGCGGTGTTTTTGAGGGGTTGGAATGTGCTCATGCAGCGAGTATGCCGCAAACTTCATGTCAATTCAGCGAATAGCAGGCGGCTTTGGATGCAGGCGCGCCATCGCCAGCGCGTCCACGTACTCACCATCGCGCAAAGCAAAGGCGCGCAGCATGCCCTCGCGCGCAAAACCATGCCGCTCATAGAGTGCAATGGCCCGCGCATTGTCGGCAAACACGGTGAGCTCGATGCGCAGCACATGCGCCCAGTTATCGGCCCAATGCGTGGTGGCTGCCATGAGCTTATGGCCAATGCCCTTGCCCTGCCAGGGCGCAGCCACGGTAAGCGCGAGAGAGCGGGTGTGGCCCCTGCGCAGTGAAGGATGCGTTTGATACAGGCCAGATACACCAATCACCTGCTCGCCAGAGTCAGTCTCTGTTACTGCCACTAAATTCAGGTTGTTGCCATCGGTCTTGGCGTAGCGCTCGACGCGCGATGCAACTGCCGCCAGCGGCATCTGTAGCGTGCCTTCAAACACATATTCGCTGCCAATCAAAGCTGACATGGCGGCAGCATCGAAAGGCTCCGCTGCGCGAATACGAATCTCCTTCTTCTGCTCGGTCATCCGTTGGCACTCCTAAATCGCTCTTCTTCTTGCAAGCGCAATACACGTCTTTGCACCTTACCGGTCGTCGTCATCGGCAGCGCGTCGATGAACTCAATCTCTTTCGGATATTCATAAGGTGCCAGCAACCCACGTACATGCTGCTGAATGCTAAAAATCAGCTCTTCGTCGTGATTTTTCAAGCCATTTAGGTCGTTCGCCGGCATAAAACGTGCGCGAGCAGCTATCAATTCAGGAGTGAGCACCACATAAGCTTTTACCACCGCGCCGCGCTCTGCATCTGGCTTGGGCACCACAGCAGCGTTCAAAACGGCCGGGTGCTTGATCAAACAATTCTCCACCTCGCCCGGCCCGATGCGATAGCCCGCTGACTTGAACATATCGTCCGCGCGGCCTTGATACCAAAGATAGCCCTCTTCATCGGCATAAGCCAGATCTCCGGTACGACACCAGCGCTGACCCTCAGCACTTACCGTCGTTTTCTTGCGCGTGGCTTCTTCGTTGTTCCAATAGCCAAGAAAAAACACAGGATCAGGCTTGCCATGCACATCCAGATGGTTCACTGCCACCTCACCCACCTCACCCGGCTTGCAAATTTGGCTCGCCTCATCGATCACCGCCACGCGATGCCCCGGATAGCCTTTTCCCATACTGCCCGGCTTGGAAGGCCAAAATTTATTGCAATTGCCCACGACGTAGTTGATTTCCGTCTGGCCAAACATTTCATTGACCTTGACGCCCAGTTGCTTCTCGCACCAGCCATACACCGCGTCGCCAACGGCCTCACCAGCGCTCATGAGCGCATGTAGTTTGAATTTGTACTTGCGCTTCGGCTCAGGAAAAGCCTTCATCATGCTTTTGAGCGCGGTGGGGAAGAGGAAGGTGTGTGAGACGCGATACTTTTGGAAAATATCAAAAGCCACTTCGGGTGAGAAGCGGCCATTAAATGCGATGATTTCTCGGCCAAAGTAAAGCGTGGGCAGGAGCGCATCCATGAGCCCGCCCGTCCATGCCCAATCGGCCGGGCTCCAAAACACAGCATCGGATTTGGCATTGGTTCTGCCATCAAAGCCAAACCAATTTTGACTCGCTACAAAGCCGGTTAAATTGCCAATCAACGCGCGATGCGGAATCAGTGCGCCCTTGGGTGGCCCTGTTGTGCCGCTCGTGTAGATCAGCACAGCTGCTTCATCAGCGCGCGTTTTCACCAGCGAAAACTCTGCGGGCTGCATCAAGGTCTGCAAGGCGTAATCCAGATCGCAATAAACTGCAGCATCGCCAATGCCGATCACACAGCGCAAAGACGGGCAATTTTTACGCGCATCGCGCACCGACAAAATCGAACTCTCATCCACGATCGCCACTGCCGCGCCCGAGTCGTTTAAGCGATACTCCAAAGCCTCCACGCCAAACAGCATCGAGAGCGGCATGGCCACCGCGCCCATTTGCAGCACAGCCATGTAGGCCACCGCCGTCTCCAAGCGCTGCGGCAGCACAATCGCCACGCGATCACCGCGCTGCACGCCCTGCTTTTTGAGCAAATGGCTCAGCTGATTGGCTTGCGCAGCAAGCTGCTCATAGCTCAGCATTTCCTGGTGTTTATGCCCTCTGGCCATGATGGAATGTGCGCGGACAGCTATGTTTTTCATAGTAGCTGGATCATCCGCCCAGCGCCGGGCGCACTCTTGCGCCATGTTGAACTGCGCAGGCACATGCCAGCGAAACTGCTTGTGGATCGCAGCGTAATGATCAACAAAACCATTTGTCACAGGCATGACGTTTCCTAGGGGCTAGAGGGCATTATTCCACTAACATTGGACAATGTACCAGCCGCAACGTTCCAGTATCAGCCGTTTTCATCGTATCCGAACCCATCAATATCACTTGCGCGAATGGGGGCAGGCGCAGGCCGGTGTGCCCAGCATCGTGATGGTTCACGGCTGGATGGATGTGGCCGCCTCCTTCCAATTCGTGGTGGATGCCTTGGAAAACACTGCTTTAGCAGGCCGCCACATCATCAGCCCCGATTGGCGCGGCTATGGGTTGACGCATCATGTGAATAATCCCAGCAAAACTTGCATGGGCGAAGATACCGATAACTACTGGCTGCCCGATTACATGGCTGATTTGGATTTTCTGATCGATCATGTTTCTCCCCATTCCCAAATCGATCTACTCGGCCATAGCTTAGGCGGCAATGTGGTGATGAGCTATGCGGGAGTGCGCGCTGAGCGCATCCGCCGCTTGGTCAATCTGGAAGGCTTTGGCATGCCCGAGACCAAGCCTGCCCAAGCGCCCACGCGCTATGCGCAATGGTTTGATCAGCTTAAAGCATTTCACAAAGGCGAGATGGATCTGCGCGCCTACCCAGCCATCTCAGGCGTGGCATCGCGCTTGATGAAAAACAATGCACGCCTTTCGCAAGATAAAGCCGATTGGCTCGCCCAGCATTGGTCGGCCAAAAATGCCAATGGTGAACACCAAATCCTAGGTGACCCGGCGCACAAAATCGTCAACGCCAACATCGCTCGCCTTGAAGAAACCCTCGCCCTCTAC
Source organism: Comamonadaceae bacterium (assembly GCA_013297925.1). Taxonomy (GTDB): domain Bacteria; phylum Pseudomonadota; class Gammaproteobacteria; order Burkholderiales; family Burkholderiaceae_C; genus JANMDU01. The sequence continues at coordinate 3,529 of JAAFJC010000053.1, read as the reverse complement.
CAGCGCATCAGCATGCCTTTGCTCGCTATCGAAGCTTCCGATGATTCCATGACAGGTTGGTACAAAGGCCGCTACACCTTGGCGGATTACCACGAGCGCTTGAAGCAAGTGCCGAACGCGCGGATTGAGCGCATTGAAGACGCAGGGCATATGCTTCACCATGATCAGCCGGAGCGGCTGGCAGCTTTGTTGGCTGGATTTTTGACCTAAATTTAAAGCGATTTAGGCATGTTGCCGGCGTATTTATTGCGCAAAGTGCTATTGAATTTGTAGTGCTGGCGTGCTGTGCGTTTCACTCCACCTCGTGTATCAGCGGCCTACCGTAGGGCAGTCGTCTCGCAAACTTTTTTGAAAACACACGCGATTGAGATCGCCACAATCTAGTCCTCTCCCCGCGCGCCTTCCAAAAAAGTTTCCAATCCAACCACCCAACGGTCTCCGCAGGATACTTGATTGGCACGCATTTTTTACTCGCCCTGCTTCACATCGATTTGATGCTCCTGCGCCCAAGCGAGAAGCGTTTTCTTGGTGTGTGTACTTTCATACTCAAACCATTCCTCAAGTTTTCCTTGATGCAGCAACAAATCTTTAAAGCGCCCATAAGCGCCGCGCTTGTGAAAGATGGCCTGCACAGCATCGTATTGCTCAGGCAGAAACCCATCTACAAATTGGAGCACCAAATCTCGCCCCAAATCCAGCTCGTTCTTGTGCGGCACGGACCAATACAAACTTTCATCTTCACAGTCTTCTGGCAGATTTTCGTCTGAGTCATAAGTCTGCGAAGCATGAAAAATCTCCCCCGTCGTTTTCGAGATGTACGCTGAGTTATCAAACTGCACGGAGCCACAAACGCAATTGAATGCAGTCTCAAGATCATCGTAAGAGATGGATGGCATGGCATGAGCTCTGAGTGGTTGAGACAGGAGTTCTATCGCATGAGTGCGCTAACAACAATTCCTGCGGAGACCATTGGGCGTTTGAATCGGAAATTTTTTGGAAGGCGCGCGGAGACCATCTTAAAGTCACCGATGCCTGAATCGCGTGTGTTTTCAAAAAGATTTCTGAGGCAAATGCCCGATGGTAGGCCGCTGGTAAAAAAGGTCGAGCGAAACCCTAAGCACATCAAAAATTAAGAAGCAGCAACCAAAGAAACCATCTCCCCAATCCGTCGAGCCTCCGCGTCAATCGAGTAATGATTGACCACCCGCTCACGCCCTGCCAGCGCCATCTGCGCAATGCGCTCAGGTTGTGAAAGCAATTTCTCCAAAGCCACGACCAAGGAAGGCACATCATCGGTGGGGATCAGATGCCCAGTTTCACCTTCGACAACAATCTCTTCAAACGCACCCGTGCGACTAGCCACGACGGCGCTGCCGCAGGCCATGCCTTCGATGGGGGTTAGGCCAAAGCCTTCGTTGAGGGGGCAGGCGACGGTGATGCTGACGCGCTGATACCAGAGCGCCAAATCTTCAGCAGGCACGAGGCCGAGCCAGACGAAGCGGTGGTTCAAGCCTGCAGCTTCGATTTGCTCGACTAGCTCAGCTTTGTAGGCTTCATCCTCGGGCTTGCACAGGCCGCAGATCACGGCGGTGAAATCGGGATGCTTGGGCAGCAATTCGATCAGCGCAGGCACGAAGATATGGATGCCTTTTTGATGCCGCACCCGGCCAAACACGCCAATGCCGTAGTGCCCTGGCAGGCCAGACTCTTTCCATGCGGCGAACTGGTCAGCAGGCGGCACAAAGCTCTGCGTGTTCACACCATGTGGGATCACGCGCGTGATTTGGGGCACGACATCGGCAATCTGCTGCGCAGCCAGCGGCGTGGTGGAGATCACGGCATCCATGCGGCTAATCAGCCAAAGCGGCCAACGGCCATGGCGTCGCGTGGCAGCGGATGTGAAGAGCAAGGCAATCGGCAGACGCAGCACGCCGCGCAGAAAGATGGCCAAAATCATCTCGTTATCGCGGCGCACATGCCAGACGATTTTTCTGCCATCGGACAAACGCTTGCGCGACGCCCAAATTGCTTGCCAGAGCGACAGGTGCTGAAAAGTTGGCGACGCGGCCTTGGCTTCTGGCAAGCCCGGGATCTCCGAGCCCACATAGCCCACACGCAACAGCTTGGCTTGCACAGGCAGCAAATTGGTGATCGTCGTCGTCACGCCCGAGAGGCGCTTTTTCATGCAGGTGATGATGACTTCGGGGCGCTGGTCTTCACTCATATCTTATCTGTCTTTCACCCAATCACCACTGGCAATGATCGGTTTACCCAACGTGTAAACAGGATTGACTTCATACACGAAGGCTTGAACTGGTGCGCCGCCAGCTTGGAGCGACAACGTGATGCTGCGCTTGATGTAGTAATCCGGCGCTACTGGGTACTGCGCTTCGATAGCATCCAATACTTTCTCAAGCTCCGGGCTGACCTCATAAACTTCGCCCACGATCTGCCCATGGCCGGACTTCTCATAGCCCAAGATCACGCCAGGATACCCACCAAAGTGATACATCGTGCCGGCAATACTGGTTTGACCTAAAAATTTTGGCGCGGGCTTGAGTAAGGTGATGTCGTTATCATCGCCGCGCCGCAGCGTGCCATAGACGAAAAACAGTTGTGCTGCTGGCATAGCAATGATCAGTGGCGTGTTGCGCTTTGATCGCTCAAATCAGACAACTCGCTTGGATCGAGGTCTTCCAGTTTACCTGCCACACGAAACTCTTCACTCGCCCACGCGCCAAAATCCACCTGCTTGCAGCGCTGACTGCAAAAAGGCCGCCATTCATTGCTCGGCGCAAATAAGCTTTCGCCGCCACACGCTGGGCAACGCACGATAGGTGGTTTGTTTTGCATTGCTCGCCTCTCCCGCAACCTGCATCAGCTGCACAAAGTCAGCTCAAAGCCTGCATCTTCAGCAGCAGCTACCGGTAGCTTGTCATCTGGCGAAGGACGCAGCAAACGCACCGACACAATCAGGCGATTGCCGCTGATCTCGGGCACCAGCCCCAGTTGCTCATCAATGCGCAGGCGGAGCAATTGGAAGGTGCGGCCCTGCGGCAGATGCTGCTGAAATTGTCCGACCACAGCCATCACCTTCTGCGCCGAACCGGTGTCGCGCAAAAGCTTGAGCAGCAGATTGATGGCTTGCGCCAGCGGCCACAGCGAGCTGGCCCAGCGCATCAAATCTTCGCGGCGGCGCACACTGCTGTGATGCTGCCAATGAAAATACGCCGGCAGATCAAATTCGCACGTACCCGCCGGAATGGCGATACGGCTGCGCACACTGGTCATCCATTCGTTGTCGTTCAGCGCAGAGCCAGCCTTACCAGTTTGCGCATTCACAGCGGCAAATGCAGATTCGATTTGTGTGATCACACCTTCAAGCACATCGGCTGCGATGCCGGGATTGCCGCGAAACGCGATCATGTGCTGCTTGTGTTTTTCTAAATCCTTGAGCACATCCGATTTGAGCTCTGCGCGCGCCGCCACCTCAATGATCTCAAAGATCGTGACGAAGGCGAAATGATGA
>JAAFJC010000052.1 GCA_013297925.1 Comamonadaceae bacterium | reverse complement strand
GCCAAGGGCATTCTCACTGAGGAAGAATTCAGCGCGAAGAAAGCTGAGTTGCTTAAAAAGTTGGTTTGACGGGCTGAAAATACAAATACCGGACGCAGAAGACGCAAAGGTTACGCAAAAGACGCAAAAAATACCAAGAACATCTTTTTTGCGTTCTCTGCGCAACTTCTGCGCCCTCTGCGTCCGGTATTCAATATGCCCTCAGCGCCATAAAAAAATAAAACACGAAGTCTAGATGTCTGACTCCCTACAAAGAGCCTATAAAGCCGCCTGCCCAGGTTGCGGCGCGGCGGTGGAGTTTCGCTCGCTGGCATCGACGCATGCCGTTTGCGGCTTTTGCCAGAGCACCATCGTGCGCGACGGCGATTCGCTTTCGCGCATCGGCAAGATCAGCGAGGTGTTTGATGATTACTCGCCGCTGCAAATCCTCTCGCAAGGCAAATTCAACAGCGTTGGCTTCACGGTAGTTGGCCGCCTGCAATACAAATACCGCGATGGCAGCTGGAGCGAATGGCTTTGCGCTTTGGATGATGGCAGCACGGCGAGTTTGAGTGAAGACAACGGCAGCTTCGTTTGGACGAAAGCAGCCAGCACGCAGCGCACGCTGCCCAAACCGCAGCAATGGGTGCTGGGCAACACCACCGCGATTAACGGGCGGGCTTACAGCGTGGCTTCCATTCAAGAAGTCGCGCTCATGTCTGCGCAGGGTGAGTTGCCCAAGCTGCCACCGGTTGGCACGAGCTTCACTGTCGTGGAGCTTCGCAGCGCGCAAGGTGAGGTGATCAGTATTGATTACTCCACCGAGCCGCCATCGCTTTCATCAGGCACTTCCGTCGTTTTAGAGAATCTCCAGCTTACGGGGCTGCGTGATCTCGCCAACAAAACAGGCCAAGGCGGCAAAGAAGTCAAAGGGCGGCATTTCAATTGCCCCAATTGCGGCAGCGCGGTTTCCGTCAAGCTGGAGACGAGTAAAAGCATCACCTGCGGCTCATGCAACAGTTTGATCGATGTGTCGCAAGGCATTGGCGGTGGACTGGCGCATGCGATTCAAGATGAGCCTGTGCGCCCGCTGATTTCTATCGGCTCGGTGGGCACGTTGCAAGGCAAGAGCTGGCAAATTGTCGGTTTTCAGCATCGAATGGGGCAGGAAGTCGGTGACGATGAGAGCTTTGGCTGGAGCGAGTATTTGCTCTACAACGCGAAGGCAGGGTTTCAATTTTTGGTCGATGCGGAGGATGGCTGGAGTTTGGTCAAGCCCACGACCGGCGCACCCGAGGTGAAAACGAGCCGCTTGGTGACTTACCAAGGCAGCAGCTTCACCCAGCAATACGCATACAAAGCCGAGACCAATTACGTGGCCGGTGAGTTTTATTGGCGCGTAGAGCGCGGGCAGCAGACTTACAACGAAGACTACGCCAGCGGCAAGCTCGTGCTCTCGCGCGAGCAGAGCGCAGGCAGCAGTGGGAAAGAAGTGACTTGGTCGATTGGCAGCAAGCTGGAGGCGAGCACGGTCGTCAATGCCTTCAAGCTCAAAGGGCAAGAGGCCAAGTTTGATCGCGCAGATGTTGCACCATTGTCGTCGGGCGATGCGAGCAGCTTAGGCGTGGTAGGTTGGATCGTCGTGCTCGTGGTGATATTTATCATCTTCTCGATGATGTCGCGCTGCAGCCGAGATTGCGATCCGCAGCGCGAGAATTGCTCATCGAGTTACCGCAGCTCAGGTGGTAGCTATGGCGGTTACAGCTCAGGCGGCGGACACAAATGAATTTCGCTTCTCAATCGGTCCTATACGTCGTTGCAGCTCCTAGCCGTGCTAAAGCACTGTCGTCGTCGCTACGCCCAGTCTAGAAACGATTGAGAAACGAAATGATCAGGGATATTTTTTAAGGAGAACATCATGGTTGAATGGCTCAAACCCGGCGCCTTTATCGGCTCCATCGTATTCGCGCTGATCGGCGTGGTGATTTTTTGGCTTTGCTTCATCATCATCGACAAGATCACGCCGTACAACTTGTGGGAAGAGATTGTTGAAAAGCAAAATGTGGCGCTTGGCTTGGTTGTGGCTGCGATGTGTTTGGGAATATCCATCATCGTAGCTGCTGCTATACATGGCTGAGTTCTAAAGAGAAATACCGGCCGCAGAAGACGCAGAGGTTACGCAGAGAACGCAAAAAAGAAACAGCCAAGTTTTGGTTTTCTTTCTGCGTCTTCTGCGTAACCTTTGCGTCCTCTGCGTCCGGACTGAAAAATGTCTAGCCCGCCAGCAGAACCCATTCAAAGCCAACCCGCCCCGATAGAGCTGGCCTTGCTTGCCAGCGTCTTCGTCGTGGCGGCTTGTGGTTTGCTGTACGAGCTGGCAGCAGGTGCGATTGCTTCTTATGTGCTGGGCGATTCGATCCTTCAGTTCTCCACCATCATCGGCACCTATCTTTTTGCCATGGGAGTGGGCTCGTGGCTCTCTCGCTATATTGATCGGCAGTTGCCCGCGCAGTTTTTGCGGATTGAGTTGCTCGTTGGCCTGGTGGGCGGCATGCTGCCAGCGATATTATTTTTGGCCAACGCCTATGCGCCGCAAGGATTTCGGCCTTTGCTTTATGGCCTCGTGATGTTGGTGGGTATGCTGGTGGGGCTGGAGATTCCCTTGGTGATGCGGATTTTGAAGAGGAATACGCAGCTCAAAGATTTGGTCTCTCAGGTGCTCACGTTTGATTATCTTGGCGCGCTTGCTGTGAGCATTGCCTTTCCGCTCTTGCTCGTGCCCCAGTTTGGCCTCGTGCGCACGGGGCTGCTGTTTGGTTTGCTCAATGCGGCGGTGGCGCTTTGGGCGCTGTGGTTGTTTCGCCATGAGCTGCGGGCTTTCAAGGCGCATTTGTTTGCCACGCTGGCCGTGATTGGCCTGCTCTTTGCTGCGATGCTCGGCGCAGACAAAATCACCACACTCGCGGAAGATAAGTTTTACCAAGACAGCATTGTGTTCACCGCCACCTCGCCCTATCAGCGCATCGTGGTCACGCAGGGTAAGGCTGGGCATCGGCTGTTTTTGAATGGCAATCTGCAATTTGCGCAGCGTGATGAGTATCGCTATCACGAGGCTTTGGTGCATCCGGCGATGGCGGCGCATGGTGCGGCGAAAAAGGTGGCCGTGCTGGGCGGTGGCGATGGCATGGCGGTGCGGGAGATTTTGAAATACGCCAGCGTCGAGCAGGTCACGCTCGTGGAGCTTGATCCAAACATGACGCGTCTGTTTTCTGAGAACGTGCAACTGGCTGCATTAAACGGCGGCGCTTTAAAGTCACCCAAGCTCAAGATCATCAACACGGATGCGTTTAAATTTCTGGAAACCACGAACGAAGTGTTTGATGTGATCGTGGTAGATTTTCCTGATCCGAGCAACTTTTCTCTGGGCAAGCTCTACTCCACCTCGTTTTATGCGCTGCTGGATAAAGCGCTGTCTGCCAGTGGCTATGCCGTGATTCAAAGCACCTCGCCTCTGGTGGCGCGCAAGAGTTTTTGGACGGTGGTGCGCACGCTGGAAGAAGTCGGCCTGCAAGCTGCGCCGTATCACGCGCATGTGCCTAGCTTTGGCGAATGGGGCTTTATTGTGGCGAGTCGCAGGCCGTTTAAGCCTTCTATTTCAGAAACCGCTTTCCCGAAGGATCTGCGGTTTTTAAATGCACAGACCTTGCCGCAGCTTTTCGATTTTCCACTCGATATGGCGCGCGTGCCGGCTGAGCCCAATCGCATGAGCAATCAGAGCTTGGTGCTCACCTTCGAGGAAGAATGGGGCAAGGTGCTCCGATGAAGCGGCGAGAGGTGCTCGGCGCTGCTGCATTGACGACGCTTGCTGGCTGTCGGCCAGAGCCTGATCAATTGGCCAAGATCACCGGCGGCTTTGTGGGCAGTTCGCCAGAAGCCGGCCATATCTTGCGCGAAGCCAAGCTGCCTCAGTACGACGGAAACCCCGTGCGCAAAGTGAATACGCTGATCGCTGGTGGCGGTGTGGCCGGTTTGTCTGCCGCGCGTGCGCTGCGCATGCAAGGCATGGAAGATTTTGTGCTGTTTGATTTAGAAAGCGAAGCGGGCGGCAATGCGCGCGGCGGCTTTCTTGCAGGAATGGCGCATCCACTCGGCGCACATTACCTTCCGGTGCCCGGAGACGACGCACCGGAGGTGCAAGATTTTTTGGAAGAGCTGGGCTTGCGCAAACGCATCAGCGGGCGCTGGGAGTATGACGAGAAAGCTCTGTGTCACAGCCCGCAGGAAAGACTGTTTTTCAACGGCGCGTGGCAAGACGGTTTGTTGCCCACACAAGGGATTAGCGCAGCTACGCAAGCTCAGTATCAGCGCTTTGCCAAACTGGTTGCTCAGTGGCAATCCACAGGTGCATTTAGCATGCCTTTGAGAGAGAATTTTAGGCAAAAACTGGCAGTCGCCGGCATAGAGTCTGCGCAAGCAGCTACTGTTTTTATAGCGTATCTGGATGCTCAAGGCCTGACGGATCCGCAGCTGCGTTGGTATTTGGATTACTGCTGCCGCGATGATTACGGCGCAGGTATCAATACCGTGAGCACCTTCGCCGGCATGCATTATTTCGCCGCGCGCCACGGCTTTCATGCGCCGGGCGATCCACTGAGCGAGAAGGAAGGCGTGCTTACTTGGCCGCAAGGCAATGGCTTTCTCACGCAGGCAATGGCTGCTCCGTTGAAAGATCGGCTGCAAACCCAGCAGATCGTTTTGCGCATTGAAGAAGGCAAGAGTGAAGTGCTGGTCGATGCGCTGGATCTACCTACGCGTAGAGTGCAGCGCTACGCCGCCCAGCGCTGCATCGTTGCGCTGCCTTTGCACGTAGCTTCGCGTGTCGTGCAGAGCGCGCCAGACTTCTTGAAAGCCGCAGCGGCCAACGCGGTGCAATCCAGTTGGTGGGTGGCCAATATTCACATTGATGCTCCGCTACACGACAACGGCCAAGGCGCTTTCCCCAGTTGGGACAACGTGATCTACGGCAGCAAGGGCCTAGGCTATGTGGATGCGATGCACCAGAGCACGCGCACTGCACCAGGTGCAACGGTGCTCACTTACTATCACGCAGAAGGTGCAGGCAAAGCCGCCCGTCAATCCCTATTGCAAAGCACATGGGCGCAATTGCGTGATCGCGCCTTGGCCGAGATCGCCCAAGCCCATCCCGACATCACTCGCCGAGCTCAGCAAATCACCATCACCCGCTACGGCCACGCCATGGCCGTGCCTACGCCACAATTTTTTATGGAGAATAACGGCCAAACAAGCCAGTCGCCGGCATATTCATTGCGCAAGGCGCTATCAAAATCAAAGCAATACTCCGCGCGAAGCACCCCCACCACCACCCGCCTGCGCTTCGCCCACAGCGATTGGAGCGGCTACAGCGTTTTTGAAGAAGCCTTCACGCGTGGCTTGCATGCTGCGCTAACATGATCGCCATGAACACCTCCGCTTTTCCTCCTCTGCAAATCGGTATCTTGAGCACGGCGCGTATTGCCGATGAGTTTTGCGAAGGCAATCGGGGCAATCCACGCATCCGCATTGCAGCAGTAGGCAGCCGCAGCACAGCGACGGCGCGCTCATTTGCTAGCAAACACGGCATCGCGCGAGCGCATGGCAGCTATGAGGCATTGCTGGCTGATCCGCAGATTGATGCGGTGTACATCCCGCTGCCCAATCATCTGCATGCCCCATGGGCGATGGCCGCAGCCAAGGCGGGCAAGCATGTGCTTTGCGAAAAGCCGCTGGCCATGAGCTTGCCAGATACCCAGGCGATGTTTGATGCGGCGCAATCGGCTCAGGTGATGCTCTTGGAAGGCTATCCGTATTGGTATCAAGTGCACTTGCGCCGAGTGCTCGATTGGGTGCAGGGCGGCAGCATCGGCGCGGTGCGCAGCATGCAGGCTCATTTTTCGTTTCCCATGATCAACCGCGCTGATGATATTCGTGCCCGCTCAGAAACTGGCGGCGGCGCAACGGCCGATTTGGGCTGCTATCTGGTGAGCTTTGCCCAGCTGGTGATGGGTAAGCAGCCGCGCGCTGTGCATGCCGTGCCGGTGTGGAGCTGCGCCGATGTGGCCACCCGCGTTGATATGAACATGGCGATCACCATGGAATATGAAGATGGCGCGGCTGTGCAATTGCTCTGCGGCATGAATCAATCCTATCGCCGCGCTGCGCGCATTTGTGGCGAAGCGGGTGTGATTGAAACCAGTTTCCCCAACCACACGGCGAATCATTCCAGCGTGCAAAAGCACAAGGATGACATCCATCCCACGCTCTGGCGCGGTGCGATGCTGACCGAAGCGGCGCAAGCCACGCCTGGCGATACCGCCAATGGCTTCTACCTCGAGGCGCAAAAGTTTGCGGATATCGTGCAAACGCGTGACACCCAAGCCATCGAGCAAGCCAAGCAAGTGAGTTTGGCCGTGGCTACGGTGTTAGATGCCGTGCGACAAAGCGCCAGCAGCGGGCGGCGCGTTGAGCTAAAAGCTATCGACTAACCACCGCGCTAAGCGCCACGCTAGGCCCCACGATCTAGGGCATTCACCGCCGCCTTGCCCGGCAAGAAAAGCTGCATCAGCGAAGCCATCAGCGCGCGGGCTTTCGTAGAGTGATCGCCACCAAAATTGCAAACATACACATCCAGCGTCACCGCTTTTTTCTCAGGCCAAGTGTGAACGCACAAATGGCTCTCAGCAAGCAGCACCGTAGCCGTCACGCCGCCCGCGCTGCCATCTGCAGAAGGAAAGGTGTGAAACAGCTGCGCCACCGCTTGCAAGCCTGAGGCCTCCACAGCTTTCACGCAAGCCGCTCCTAATCGATCAGCGTCAATCAGCCATGCTGCATCGCAGGAGCAATCGGATAAATCAGCGGTCAGGTGGAGGCCTTGCATGCCTCAGATGTTAACTGCTCATTTCTTGGCATACCAAGTGGCGCGCTGTGCTTTGAATTTGGCTTCACAGGCCTCGCGAGCGGTTTTGCGTTGCGGGCTGCCGCTGCGGGTGTTGGCGCGGTAGTTGTCTTGGCAGGCTTTCATTTCGGCTTTGTGCTGTTCGCGGCGCGCCATCTCTTGTGCGCTCGGTTTGCCTTGGCCTGCGCTGCCGAGCGCGGTGTTGCCCGCGATGGAGCCCGCTTGATTGCCGAGCAAGGGCGCAGGATCGCCCAAGGTGCTTTGCGCATGGGCAGCCATGCTCAGACTCAAAGCTAACAACACAGAGGCGAGGCGCATGGTGTTCTCCTAAAGTGTGTGCATTGAACGCCAAAACTCAGCTCATGTTGACGACGCATAACCATTGTTCACACAGTCGCGCGCATTTGTCGCTGTGTGTATCTGAACAAGGTGTCAGAACCAAAGGGGTACGAACTCACGCCACCGCCTGCCATGCACAAGGACCGGTTCGCCAGACAGCTAAAATTACGGGTTTCCCCCAAACCAACCCATTCCCCTTCTCCCATGAGCGCAAACACACAACAAATGGCCAATGCCATCCGTGCCCTGTCGATGGACGCTGTCCAAGCTGCCAATTCCGGCCATCCTGGTGCGCCCATGGGCATGGCGGATATTGCGGTGGCGCTCTGGAATGAGCATCTGAGCCACAACCCGACGAATCCACACTGGGCCAACCGCGACCGCTTCGTTTTGTCGAACGGCCACGGCTCCATGTTGATTTATTCGCTGCTGCATCTCACGGGCTATGACCTGCCGATGCAAGAGCTGAAAAACTTCCGTCAGCTCCACAGCAAAACTGCGGGTCACCCAGAAGCAGGCATCACCCCCGGCGTAGAAACCACCACAGGGCCTTTGGGTCAAGGCGTTACCAATGCCGTGGGCATGGCGCTCGCTGAAAAGCTGCTCGCTGCCGAGTTCAACCAGCCCGGTCACAACATCGTCAATCACTTCACCTACAGCTTCTTGGGCGATGGCTGCATGATGGAAGGCATCTCTCACGAAGCTTGCGCGCTTGCAGGCGCGTGGAAGCTCAACAAGCTGGTTGCGCTGTATGACGACAACGGCATCTCGATTGATGGCCAAGTTGCGCCTTGGTATGTGGACGATGTGGCTGGCCGCTTCAAGGCCTATCAGTGGAGTGTGATCGGCCCGATTGATGGGCATGATGCAGCAGCTGTGAGTCGTGCGATTGCCGATGCGAAAAAATCTGCCACCAAGCCCACACTGATCATCTGCAAGACGCACATCGGCAAAGGTAGCCCGAACCGCGCCAATACTGCCAAGGCACACGGCGAGGCGCTCGGCGCGGAAGAGATCAAGCTCACGCGCGAGGCGCTGGGCTGGAATCATGCGCCGTTTGAAATCCCCGCAGACATTTACGCTGCTTGGGATGGAAAAACCAGCGGCGCGAAAAAAGAAGCCGCTTGGGATGTGCAATTCGCTGCTTATGCAAAAGCCTTTCCAGCTCAAGCCGAAGAATTCAAGCGCCGCATGGCTGGTGTGCTGCCTAAAGGCTTCTCCAAAGTCGTGGCTGAAACCCTAGCTTCAACGCACCAAAAAGCCGAAACCGTGGCCAGCCGAAAAGCCAGCCAGCTCGCGCTCGAAGCTTTCACCGCAGCCTTGCCAGAAATGCTCGGCGGCAGCGCGGATTTGACGGGCTCTAACCTCACCAATACCAAGAGCACTCCAGCACTGCGCATTGACCACGCTGGCGATGTGAAGCGCGATCTAGAGGGCAAACTCGGCCGCCACATCAACTACGGCGTGCGCGAATTCGGCATGGCCGCCATCATGAATGGCGTGGCCTTGCACGGCGGCTTCATTCCCTATGGCGGCACATTCTTGACCTTCTCTGACTACAGCCGCAACGCCATCCGCATGGCGGCGCTCATGAAGCAGCGCGTGATCCATGTGTTCACGCACGACTCTATTGGCCTCGGTGAAGACGGCCCCACCCACCAATCGGTAGAGCACGCTGCCAGCCTGCGCTTGATCCCCAATCTCGATGTGTGGCGCCCTGCGGACACGCTCGAAACGGCGATTGCATGGGCAACCGCGTTGAACAACACCACGCGCCCCACAGCGCTCCTGCTCTCTCGCCAAAACCTGCCCTACCTGCCAAAGCAGACCGCCGACAACATCGACAAAGGCGCGTATGTGCTCTCCGAGCCCGAAGACATTGGCCTGAAGAAAAAAGCCCAAATCGTCCTCATGGCCACTGGCTCTGAAGTGGGTCTGGCGATGGACGCGCAAAAGCTACTCGCTGCACAAAAAATCGCAGCCCGCGTGGTTTCCGTGCCCAGCACCACCACCTTTGATCGCCAAACCACCATGTACAAAGCCTTGGTGCTGCCTAACGGCTTGCCACGAGTGGCCATTGAGATGGGCGTGACCGATGGCTGGTGGAAATACGGCTGCGCAGCAGTCGTCGGCCTCGATACCTATGGCGAATCCGCCCCGGCTCCCATTTTGTTCAAGCATTTCGGATTCACGGCGCAAAATGTCGCGGATACCGCGCTCGCCGTGCTCGCCAAGCGCTGATTTTTCTGTCCATCAACCACCTAGGAGACCTTTGATGAAACCACTTAACTTTATTGCCTGCGTATTGAGCGTCGTGGCTTTGAGCGCGCATGCTCAAACCGTGTCTGGCCTCAAAGTAGAGCCTGCAGCGCCCAAAGTCGGCGAGCAAGTGAAGATCACGATTGACTTCACCAACGCCGACACCCCCAACTGCGGGATGAAAATTGCGATGGGGGACGGCCGCATCGAAGAGGGCAAAATCAACCAAGCCAAAGATGTGCCCTATGTATTGACGCACACCTATGCCAAGCCCGGCAGCTTCACTGTGGTTGCAGAGCCCAAGCGTGTGGGCACTGTACTCAAATGCCTAGGTAAAAGCATTAGCAAAGTTGTCGCAGTAGCGGCTCCCGTTGCCGCTGCACCGGCGCCGGCTGCCTCCAAGCCAGTCGCAGCTAAACCTGCTGCCCTATGCCCAGAAGGTTGGACGCTCGCCAAGCCTGGCCAGAACGCCAAAACCAAAGCCTTCACCTGCAACGCCAAAGCTGGCACGAAAATCCCGGAGCCCAAACTGGCTTGCCCTGGCGATTTGACCTACTTTGACAACAGCAAAAAAGGCCAGCTAGGCTGCCGCGTTTGATACTGACATAAAGCTCTGAGCAGGAAGGCGTGGAGGCGCTGCATTCACGCCTTCTGACTGAGAGTTTTATCAATCGCCCTTGGAGAAAACAATGACCATCAAGTTAGGTATCAATGGATTTGGCCGCATCGGCCGCATGGTGTTTCGCGCAGCAGTGCAAAATTTTTCAGATATCGAAGTCGTCGGCATCAACGATCTGCTTGAGCCCGATTACCTCGCTTACATGCTCACCTATGACAGTGTGCATGGTCGTTTCAAGGGCGATGTAAAAGTGGATGGCAATACCTTGGTTGTGAATGGCAAGAAGATTCGCCTCACCGCCGAGAAAGATCCTGCTGCGCTCAAGTGGAACGAAGTAGGTGCAGACGTGGTGCTGGAAGCAACAGGCCTCTTTCTTACCAAAGATGCAGGTGAAAAACACCTTGCTGCCGGCGCGAAGAAAGTGATCTTTTCTGCGCCTTCCAAAGACGACACCCCTATGTTTGTCTACGGTGTGAACCACAAGAGCTACGCCGGCCAAGCCATTATCTCCAATGCGAGTTGCACGACCAATTGCTTGGCGCCAGTCGCCAAAGTGTTGAACGACAAATGGGGCATCAAGCGCGGTTTGATGACGACCGTTCACGCAGCTACTGCCACGCAAAAAACCGTGGATGGCCCCTCCAACAAAGATTGGCGCGGTGGCCGTGGCATTCTGGAAAATATCATTCCATCTTCCACAGGCGCAGCCAAGGCGGTGGGCGTGGTGATTCCCGAGCTCAACAAGAAGCTCACCGGCATGGCCTTCCGTGTGCCCACCAGCGATGTGTCGGTGGTTGACCTGACGGTTGAGCTCAACAACCCAGCTACTTACGCAGAAATCTGCGCCGAGATGAAAGCGCAAAGCCAAGGTGCTTTGAAGGGTGTGCTCGGTTACACCGAAGACAAAGTCGTCGCCACAGATTTCCGTGGTGAAGTCTGCACCAGCGTGTTTGATGCAGAAGCTGGCTTAGCGCTGGACAGCACCTTCATCAAAGTGGTGAGCTGGTATGACAACGAGTGGGGCTATTCCAACAAGTGCTTGGAGATGGCGCGCGTTGTAGCGGCCTAGTGATCAAGCTGTAGGTGCTTGCAACAGGTTTGCGAGCTCTACAGCCGACTTCACACCCATCTTGTCAAACACGCGCGCACGGTGCACTTCTACCGTGCGAACGCTGATTTGCAGCTGGTCTGCAATCAATTTGTTAGGCAGGCCTTGCGTCACCAAGCGCATCACATCACGCTCGCGCTCGGTCAGCTCCGCTATGCGGCCATCCATTTGTTGGCGGCCTTGCAATTGCGACAAGGCTTCTTGGCTTTGCGCGAGTGCTTGCTCTATTCGGTCTACCAAGGCGTTGTCGGAAAACGGTTTTTCGCAGAAATCAAAAGCGCCTCGTTTCACGGCGTCTACGGCTGTGGGCACATCGGCATGGCCAGTCAGAAAGATCACGGGCAGCGTGGCTGCCCAAGGCAAAGTAATCAGCTTGTCAAACAGCGCCAGCCCGCTCATGCCCGGCATGCGCACATCCAGCAACACGCAGCAGGCCTGGCGCGGCGCAGCAGTTTGGATCAATGCCCAAAAATCTTCTGCATTGGCATAGCCTTCATGCAAATGCCGGCGGGAGCGCAGCAGCCAAGCGAGCGCATCGCGCACACTGGCATCGTCATCGACGATATACACCAAGGAATCAACTGGCTTGGCCATATTGCAAGTCTGCCACAGGCAACTCGTGCGCCATATTCGTGGAAGCCACAGGCAAGGTAAAAACAAATACGGTACCTTGCGGCGGATTGGGCTCAAACACGAGTGAGCCACCATGCTGCTCCACTACAGTACGGCACAAGCTCAGACCCAAGCCCATACCCTCGGGTTTGGTGGAGAAAAACGGTGTGAACAGTTGCTTGGCAGTTTCTTCCGTGATACCTTGGCCGCAATCCGATACTGAAAACTCCAGCCACTGAGTATCGATTGCTTTCGCGCGAATATACAAAATCCGCTGAGCCTGTGACGTGGCCTCCATGGCTTGAATGCCATTGCGCGCTAGATTGAGCAGTACTTGCTCCACCATGACGCGATCAATTTTGACTGTTGGCAAGCCGCGCAATGGGCCCACCTGCACTTGCACCGAAAGCTTGCGTGCTTGCAATTGCACAAGTGGCATCACAGCATCGAGTAACGATTGCGCCGTCACAGCTTCATGCTTACTTTCCCGCCTTCGCACAAAATCGTATACAGATTTGATCACTTTTCCCGCCCGCTCTGCTTGGCTCGCAATGCGAGATAAAGCATGCGATACATCTTGCACACTGGCACTGCCGGGCTGTGCCAGCATATTGGCTGTTCCCGTGGCATAGCTGGAGATCGCGGCGAGAGGTTGATTGAGCTCATGGCTAAGAAGTGATGCCATCTCGCCCATCGTGGCCAAGCGCGCGCTGGCTTGCAAGCGCTCCTGCGAGGCGCGCGAGAGCTCTTCCATGCGCCGCTGCTCAGAGATATCCAAGATCGCGCTCATCCAGCCACTTTGCGTGCCTTGCGCATCGATCAAAGGTGCTTCAAACACCAGCACAGAAAAGCGTGAACCATCTTTGCGCATAAACATCGATTCATAGCCTTCGCGCGGAGGCAGATGGCCCGAAAGGCGCACCGCTTGGCGCTGCTGGTATTCATCAATGAGTTCAGGCGGCCAATAAGGCATGGGCGCGCATGCTCCCAGCAACTCATGTGCAGAAAAGCCCGTCATGGCGCAAAAAGCGGGGTTCACATAACGGATGTGGCCTTCCATATCGCGAGCACGCAGACCGGTGACCAATGAATCCTCCATCGCTTTGCGAAAGGCCAAAGCATCAGCAAGCTCTCGCTCGGCGCGTAAACGACGATTGATATCGCGGCCCAAAAGTATCAACACGCCTATCAAAGCAATCGACATCAATGTCACGACAGCAGTGAGCACATTGGGAAAGAGATCGGGCGTGACGCGCCAACTGTCTGCGCGTAGCACAATCGTGTTGCCCGGTAAATCAAGGATATGCTGCCCACTGAACATACGGCCACCACGCCGCGCGGTGCCTTGAATTGCCAGTCGTGTGCCATCTGGCTCGGTGAATGAAAAATCCTGGCCGCGCAGCAAAGGCTTGGCCACGATCTCAAGCAAAATCGCCTGCAGCCCATACACAGCAACCAAGTAGCCTTGATGTTGACCAGATTGCATCAAAGGCAAACACAGCTCCATCAGCTCGAAACCTTGGCCTATATTCGCTGGGGAAAAATGGCTAGGTGCATACATGGGGCCGCTCTGCCTGCGCGCTCGCTCGCATGCTAGCTGCAAATCACCATAAGGCGCATCGCGCGAGTTCAGTGGGGATTGCGCATTGTTTAAATACGGGCTTTGCGCTTTGGCAATCAATTTGAAACTCGTATCACGCCATTCCAGTCGTGCCAGCTCGCGCCGGCTGCGCAGCAGCTCTTCAGCATCGGCTTGCCATTGCTGCGGATTGGTGCGCAGAGCTTGTAGGCTTTGAATGTTGCGGGTCAGCCCAGCTCGGATATCGCCGCCAGCATCTTGCACATCGCGATCAACCCGCACTTGAATTTGATCGGCTTCATACCGCCCCGCCAGCCAAATCAATGTAACGAGCAAACCTGCCACGAGCAACAACAGTGCCAACCAAAGTGCCAAGCGCCGCGTCGGCCAGCGCGCAAGCTGCCGCCAGATTCTTCGGGGAGCACTTGCAAAACTCGGCATTACAGGAGGCGGTGCTTGAGTGCAGGAAGTTGTGTACGGCGCTGCTGCATGGCTGCAACATCCAGCTCAGCGACAACCAAGCCGGCACCCTCATCGCGCGAGGCAAGCACGCTTCCCCAACTGTCCACCACCATCGAATGCCCCCAGGTCTGACGGCCGTTCTCATGCTTGCCACCTTGCGCGGGCGCAATCACATAGGCTTGGTTTTCAATCGCGCGGGCTCTGATCAGCGTCTCCCAATGTGCTTGGCCCGTCGTATGAGTGAATGCGCTTGGAATCAAAATCAAATCCGCTTGCAAAGCGCGGTAGAGCTCAGGAAAGCGTATGTCGTAGCAAACCGAGAGACCGACGCGCCAAGTGTGACCATCGCGCGAGGCAAGCTCAAAAGCCACCGGCTCGTGGCCCGCTTGCAGCACACGCGCCTCATCGTAGCGCTCCGTGCCATTGTCAAAAGCAAACAAATGCATTTTGTCGTAGCGCGCCACTTGGTTTCCCTTTGGATCAAAGGCCAAACAAGCATTAAACACGCGATCAGCTTGGTTCGTTTTCAACGGCAAAGTGCCGGCCACAATCCACACACCATGCTCGCGCGCTGCATGTCTCAATGCATCTTGCAGTATGCCTTGTCCAGCATCCTCAGCAATCGCCAATTTGTCAGTATCGCGCGCACCCAGCAGGCAAAAGTACTCAGGTAAAGCCAGCAATTCACAGCCCTGGTTGGCGCCCATTGCGATGAAATCCAATGCCGCCTGCAAATTGCGAGAAGCATCCATGCCAGAGACCATTTGAATCGCAGCAACTTTCATGGCTTGGTGCTTCCTTCGGAAGGATTGGCCGACTCGGCTGGATTGGGGCTAGCGCGTTTGACGCGCGCAATCTGTGGATCCAGCCAAGAGCCTGTGATTTGAAATTCCTGCGTTGCGGCTTGAATCACAGGGCGGCGCAAAATGAGCTGTGCTAAAAATGTACCCAAGCCAATTGCTGGGTTGATCACAGCAGCGACTAGCGAGGCCGTACCCGCATTGATTTCAGGCACCACGACCACCTTGATATTCTGAGTTTCTTTGGCGATGTTGGCCGTACCTTCCATCAGCACAGCAGCATTCACGCCCTTCATCTGCAAATTATTGGTGAAGGCCACGCCTTGTTCAATCCTCACATCACCGCGCAAAAAGTCAAACGGAAAACCCTCGGTGAAAACATCTCGAAAATCTAAAGTCAATCGGCGCGGTAGCGATTGCAGGCTAAGCACACCCAACAATTTCGCGATCCCAGGATCAGCCTTGAGAAATTGCCCGTTTTCTACGTTGAGATTGAAAGCACCGTTCATGCTGGCATAGTCCAAAGCCCAAGGCGCACCCAGCCAAGCAATCTGCCCCTGCATCGCGCCCTTGCCTTTAGCGAGTACCTTGTCTTGCCCAAAGCGTTTGAGCAGGTCACCGCTGTTGGCGATGTCGAGTTTGAAGTTCAGCGCAGTGCGACGGCGCTCGCTGCGCAACGCCGATTGACTCGCGCCGACCAAAGCCCAATTACCTGTTGCGCTGAATTGCGCTTCTGGCAAATTCACATTCAGGCGTGAGAGCCGCCATTCGCGCACACCTGCGCTCTCGCGATTAAGCGCTTCGAGCTCAACGCGTCCAAGCTTCGTGCCTCGCAGCTCGAAATCTTCCACCACGATATCCAACGCAGGAATATTGGTGGGCTGTTGGTCAAGCGTCGTTTCAATATCTGAGGCCGCTGATGCAGCGAGCGAGAGGCGAGCCAAGCGCGCGTATACACGCCCAAGGTTACTGCCGCTGGGTTGACGGTATTCAATGTAGCCATTTAGTTCGCGCGCATCCAGGTTGGCGCGCCAAGTCAAATCCTCACGCGAGCCGCCTACCACCACGTTGTTCAGGGTACGCCCTTGTACGGTAAGTTCGCGCGCACGAACGGAGAGAATAGATGGGAGATAGGCGCGAGTCTCAGCGTTGAGGCCCGTATTCATAGCTGCGCTGGAAGTTTGCCCAGCGCCATTGCCCAATAGCTTCTCCCAAGCATCCACATTGAGCTGAGAGAAATTGATGTTTGCCGCTACGCCGGCATCATCGTTAGCTGCAATCGCTTCGCCCGGCAGCAAACCCACGCCGATGCGCCCACGGATCACACGCGGCACATCGCCAGAAATATCGCGCTGATAGTTCACCGTGGCCAGATTGCCAAGCTCTAAGCTGATTTGGTCTTGCAGTTTGCGGCCTTCTTGGAGTGATTCACGCACCAAGGAATTGTCGTAGCGCAGTGGCAAGCTGGCTTCGGCGGATTTGGCCAAAGGCTGCGGGAGATTCAGCCCCAAACCTTGCAAGCTGCTGCTCACCGCAATCTCGGGCACTCCTCGGCGAATATTCAAGCTAGCTACGTAGGCTGCACTGCCTGTGGCCTGCGCAGCCAAGCGAGAGATATAGCCCAGCTCTTTGGCCTGTCGTAAGCCTTCAGCCGTGGCCGTGCCCTGCGCACGCAAAGCCACACTGACATCGCTAGCGCTACTCGTAGGGCGACTTCCGCCTTCTATGCGAATCTCCCCGCCAAACGCGCGAGCTGCGGCATCCCGCAAGCCAAAACCCTTTTCATTGAAGAAGATCTGCCCTTTGGCTTGCTGTAAAGCTGGCGACTGGGGTGATATTTGCAAATCATTGCCGGGCAGCGTGACGGTGCCTTGAACGCGGCTTTTGTCGAGCTCGCTAATCGGCAGCAACATCCGCATTTTGAGATCTGCCTGGCCGTTGATGCTGGCCTGTGCCAATGCTTTGCTGCTGATCTCCAGCAGCGGAGAAGTATTGACCAGCGTCAAAATGTCAGTGGCATTGCCACGGGCATCTGCAGATACAGCCACTTGCTGCTTTTGCCCCAAATCTGCGATGGTCGCCTCGACCTTGCTGAGCGCCAAGCTAGGGGCATTTGCGATGCGTGCCGTTGCGCCGCGAACAGCCATGGACTGACGATCAAATACCAGCTCGCCATTGATTTGCGTGAGCGCTGGCCAAGGCAGGCTGCCCTTGGGCAACACACTGCGCGGCACGTAATCAAGGGTGGCTCCAGTCACCTGAGCTGCAATACGAAATTCGCCTTTGCTCGGATCGACGAACGGAAGATCAAACAAATCGCCTTTGATCTTGAAGCTGCCTTGGCTGGCTTTGCCCTCCAGCACAGCATCGCGCACGTAATAACGTGCTTCGGGCTTGATAAACATCGGCATGTAGCGATGTACTTTGATGCCTTCTGCGCGCAGCAAGCTGCCTTGCAAATCTAAGATGCCCGGAAAACGCGATTTTGAGGCGCTCTTTGCAGGATCAGCGGTTTTCCAACTGGCCTTGGCTTCGCCTTGTGCATCAGTATTGCTGAATTTGATCTGCGGCAATTGCACTTGGATTTGCTCGCCTGTGATTTGCCAATTTAGCTCGGTACTGAACTGATCAAGCGCTACGGTAGGCTCTTCAAACACGCCGGGCAGGGTAATGCTCCCCTGATCAATCTGAAGTTTTGCGCTCCCTGCTTTCTCGTTGAATTTGAAATCCATGTGCGCATTGCGCACGCCAGGATGCCATGCAAGTGCAGCCGCATGACTGGCGGTACCCGATGTGCTCTGGCTGGCTAGCAGGCTAACGCCCTGCGCCTTGCCCTGCACCTCAAACTGTTTAGGCTGTGATATCAAACCACTCCACTGCGCTTTGAGTTCGGGCAGTACGCCTTGTGGTTTGAGCTCTCGCAGCCAAGCATGCACCGAGGTATCCAAAGGCAAGCGATCTGAAATCTGGGCCAAAGCTGCCAAATCCAGCTTGTCTGCCGAAAAATCACCGCGCATCTGATCGGCCTTTTCGCGATCCCTCAGACTCAAGCGCACATTGCCGCCGGGCCAGCGCAGGCCATCGCGCAGCTCAAAGGCCAGATTCTCACTGCGCACAGCCAGATTGCTGGTATCCATCATCAAGCTAAAGCGCCCAGACAGGGCGTTCATAGCCAGCGGTTGCAAATCCGCACGCAGGAGAACATTCACATCGGCCAAAGCGGCATCCACCACGGATTCCCGCAGCATGCCTTGATCCAGCGTGAGCCAACCGCGCAATGCGCCCCGCCCTTGGGTGATATCCACACCCAGCTTGGTGTATTGCCGCAATTGCTGCACATCCACCAGCGGCAAATCCGCATGCAACTGGCCTTGCCAGCTGCGCCAGTCCCCAGGCCGCTGGCTGAGCAGCGGGCCTTTGAAATCACCGGTGACTGTCAATCGAGAACCCCACTGTGCAGGTGGCGTGGCATCCAAGCGGATTTGATGCCGCCTACCTTCATTGCGCAGATAAAAATCCACCTGACTCAGCGCCAAGGGCGGCGCTCGCATTAGGGCATCGCTCCAGCGCACCGTGCCCGAGCGAATCACAATCTCGCCTTGGGAGAACAGCCAATCGGCAGCTACGCCCGTATCGGTCTCGGGCGTGTTGGTTTGCGACATATCTAGCCCAGCGATCGTGATACGGCCTTGTGCATTACGGGTGATGGCCAGCTCTGGCTGCTCGATCAATAGCTGTTCAAAGCCCAGATCAAACAGGGATTGAGGTGATACCGCCGCCGTCACGGTTTGAAGCACCAAAGCTTCCCGCCCCTGCGCATCCAGCAGACGCACTTGCCGCATGCTGAAGGTTGGCACCAGTCCATCCACATGTGCAGAAATCTCGCCGATGCGAACCGGAACGCCCAGTGCGCTACTGAGCCTATTCTCAAGCTGCGGGCGAAATTCGCCAATTCGCGGCACAATCAAGCCATAGATCGCGAACCATACCAGCACGATCAGGCCGAAAAGCAACACGCTGCCCCACCAAAGCACGGATGCCAAGCCGGAAAACCGACGCAAGCTTTTTGAAGCGGCTGCTGGTGTGTTGGTGGAGTCGGAACGCGACACGATGGATGTAGTACTGGACATGCTTGGAGACAACGCAATTATGACGGGCTTACCGGCGCTGGATGATCCAGTGCCTTGCGCTTCTGCCACTGCGATGTCTGAACCTTGGAGTGCAAAAGGCTTCTCAAGTTTCTCCCGCTACGCCACCCGTGTGCGCAGGCGCTATGCCGATCATTTGCTGCTTCTACCCAAGGGCATGCCCACGCGGGAAGCGCTGCAAAGCTGTTACGCCGCGCTACAAAAAAAGCACGACAAAGCCGGCGATGTAGCAACAAATTTGCGGATCACACGCGCTGCTGTGATGGAACGCCTCATCACGCTTGATTGCGATCAAGCAGCCAGCTTGGCCCAAGTGACGGCCTGCATGACGGAGCTAGCCGAATGGTCGCTGGGCTTGGCCTTGCAAGAGGTGCAGGATCAGCTTCAGGCTTTGCATGGTGCGCCTCTTGGCGAGCAGGGGCAGGCAAGCGCTTTTTGGATCGTTGGCATGGGCAAGCTGGGCGCACGAGAGCTGAACGTATCGAGTGATATTGATTTGATCTTCGTGTATTCCCACGAAGGGCAAACGGCGGGCATCGATGCGCAGCAACGCGGCAGCATCAGCAATCACGAGTACTTCCAAAAGCTGGTGCGCAGCGTCTGCCAGTTGCTGGCCGATGTGAGCGAGCATGGCTTCGTGTTTCGGATTGATTTGGCCTTGCGCCCGCATGGCAACAGCGGGCCATCAGCGGTATCGCTGGCTGCCTTGGAAGATTATTTCGTCGCGCAAGGCCGTGAGTGGGAGCGCTTTGCTTGGCTCAAAAGCCGAGTGGTGGCTTGCACGGGTGATATTTCTGCTGCGAAAGCTTTGCATGAAGTGGTCAATCCTTTCGTTTACCGGCGTTATCTGGATTACGGCGTGTTTGAAGCCCTGCGCCAATTGCATGGGCAAATTCGAGATCACGCCAGCCGCCGCGCTGCGGGGCGGCCTGAGCGCGCTAATGATGTGAAGCTCTCACGCGGTGGCATCCGTGAGCTGGAATTCATTGTGCAATTGCTGCAAGTGGTGCGTGGTGGGCAGTTTCCTGAGCTGTGTACTCGGCCTACGCTCAGTGCATTGCAGCGCGTGGCAGCAGCGGGGCTGATGCCAGCGGAGACGGCGCAAGCGCTGGCTCGCGCCTATGAATTTTTGCGCCGCACCGAGCATCGCATCCAGTATTTGGATGATCAGCAAACCCATTTGCTGCCCACCAACGATGAAGATTGCGCTTGGCTATCGCGCAGCATGGGTTACTCTGATTGCTGCGGTTTTCTTTCAGCGCTGGATGATCATCGCGAGCTGATTGCGGGTGAGTTTGATAAATTGCTGGGGCAGGGGCAGAGTCAAAACGGCTCCTGCAAGGGCTGCGGCGGCAGCGCTTCAAGCGAGCCGGGCGACGCAGTGGCGCAATTGCTTATTGGTTTGCCCGATGCGCTCAAAGCACGCGTGCAGCAATGGCAGGAGCATCCGCGCATCCAGAGTTTGAAAGATGAATCGCGCCAGCGGCTGGTGCGCCTTGTGCAGCGCATGGCTCAGTGGTTGCGTGAAGGCACGGTGAGTGAAACCGCAGCGCTTCGGTTTGCGGATTGGCTGGAGCCTTTGCTGCGCCGAGAAGCCTATCTCGCGCTGCTGCTGGAGCGCCCGGCCGTGCATGAGCGGCTGCTGCGCGTGCTCGGCGCGGCGCGCTGGCCGCAGCGCTATTTGATGCAGCATCCGGGCGTGATCGATGAGCTGGCCAGCGAGAGCATTTTGGCCGAGCGCTTGGATGCGGCGCAGTTTGCCCAAGAGCTGGCGCAGCGCAGGGCGGCGCTACAAGGCAGCGGCCAAAGCGATGAAGAAAGCCTGATGGCATTGCTGCGCCGAGCGCAGCAGGCCGAGCTCTTCCGCATCCTCGTGCGTGATCTGGAAGGCCGCATCACGGTCGAGCAGGTGGCCGATGATTTGAGCGCCTTGGCAGACACGATTCTTCGCGTGAGCGTGCAATGGGCTTGGGAATTCATCAAAGAGCGCCATCTGGAACAGCCGCGCATCGCCATCATCGGCTATGGCAAGCTTGGCGGCAAAGAGCTGGGCTATGGCAGCGATTTGGATATCGTGTGCCTGTATGACGATGCACACGGCGATGCGGGTGCGCTGTATGCCAAGCTGATTCGCAAACTGATCAGCTGGCTCTCCACTAAGACGGCGCAAGGCGATTTGTACGATATTGATACGGCTCTGCGGCCCAATGGCAATGCAGGCTTGCTGGTCACGTCGATGGCGGCGTTTGAAGACTACCAAACCCAGCGCGGCAGCAATGCGGCCTGGACGTGGGAGCATCAGGCGATGACGCGGGCGCGCTGCGTGGTGGCCGCTCCTGATCTTGCGGCGCGATTTGAGGCGGTTCGCCATGCGGTGCTGATGGCCAGGCGAGATCAAGCTGCGCTGAAAACCGAAATTTTGGCCATGCGCGAGCGCGTGATGCGCGCGCATCGCATGCCATCCGATCGCTTTGATGTGAAGCACAGCGCTGGCGGCATGGTGGATGTGGAGTTTGCGGTGCAGTATTTGGTGCTCGCCCATGCCGCGCAGCATCCGAGTTTGATGCCAGATGTGGGCAATATTGCCTTGCTGCAAATGGCGCAAAGTGAGGGCTTGCTACCCGGCGCAGTGGGATCTGCGGCTGCTAGCGCCTATCGCGAATTGCGCCGCGCTCAGCATTTGGCGCGGTTGGATGAGCAAAATCCACAAGTTGCACTCGACGCACTTCACAATGAACAAAGCGCCGTGAAGGCGCTTTGGAAGGCGGTGTTTGGCGTGTAGCCAAACGGGCGAATGCTCAGGCCACGAAGACGGCAATAAACGCCAGCAAAAACATCAGCAGGCCGCCGACCACGGGCAGCACCACGGGCATCAAAGGCACAATGGCTTCCACAACGTCTTGCGGTGCATGATCGTCGTGAGCGCTGTGATCAGAGTGTTCGGTGTTGTGGGGGGCAGACATGGCTCAACCTCAAAAAAGTGCGAATGCAGATATTTTACTAGACTGGCCAGTGGTCGTATCGCCACCTCGTGTACTCCTAATTTAATAGCTAAATACGCTTATTTCATCCCAGCAAGTAGCGGATTTGAATATAAAACAGCCATTCATCCACTTTGGTGAGTTCCCAAAGCGGGCTGGCTGTGCTGAAATCAGACGATGAGCTTTTTTGTGCCCAGATCAGCCGCCATCAAGCCGCCCGGCTTGGCGGGGTATGCCGATCCGCGTGTGGAGCTGGAGAAGGTGGATTTGCTATTCAAAGGCTTCAAGCTGGCGATTTTGTCCACCCTGACCGGGCCTCTCTTGGTGGCGTGGCTGTTTGAGCCCTTCATTGGGGCGTGGAAAAGCTGGGGCATGGCGCTGGTGATTTACGCGCTGCATTCGGAGCGCTGGTTTTTCTTCTCAAGATTTAACCGCGCTCGGCCTCGGGCAGATTTTGTGCCGCAGCCTTGGATGCGTGGCGTGGCAATTCGGCTGGGGGTGATGGGCACGGCGCTGGGGCTGTGGACGCTGGCTGCCACGGCCAGCGGCAGCGAAACCGCCATGTTTTATGCCATCACGCTGTCGGCCATATTGTGTGCCGGTGCGCTCACGCAGTTTTGTATTCATCCGCCCGTGGTGATTGCTTTTGTCACGCCTTTTCTGTTGGGCAGCACCGCGCAGATGATTTGGCTCGCTATCTCGCAAAGCGGCAAGATCGGCTGGGTGAGCGCGGTGTATTTGGGGGTGCTGTGGGCGGTGTTGGTGGTGGCCAGCAGGCGCTTTGGGCGGGTGATGCACAGCGATTTGATGCAGCGCTACCGCAACGATGCCTTGCTCGCCGAAGTGCAGGCGCAGAAAGAGCGGGCTGAGGCAGCCAGCGAAGCCAAAAGCCGCTTTTTGGCCGCAGCCAGCCACGATCTGCGCCAGCCTGTGCATGCCGTGGCGCTGCTGGCCGATGCTCTGCAGCAGCGCAGCCAAGATGCGCAGCAGCAGGCGATTTTGGCGCGTTTGCAAGGCGGCGTGGCGCATTTTGCCGATGTCGTTGATGAGGTGCTGGATGTGGCGCGGCTGGATGCAGGCGCGGTGCCGGTGAATTGGCAGCCCGTGCCCGTGCAGGATTTGCTCGATCGCATCGATGCCACCTACCGCGAACTGGCGCAGGCCAAGGGATTGGCGCTATTGATCAGGCCGTGCGCAGACCCGCAAGCTGCGGTAAAAGCCGATCCAGCCCTGCTCTGGCGCGTGCTCTCCAATTTAGTGGGCAATGCGGTGCGCTACACGGCGCAAGGCACGGTGTTGATTGCGGTGCGCCGCGATGCATCGGCGGGGCAAAGCGGCTGGCGCTTTGAGGTGCGCGACAGTGGGCCGGGCATCGCGCCCGAGCATCAAAAGCTGATCTTTGAAGAGTTTTACCAGCTGCACAATCCTCAGCGTGATGCCAAAAGCGGCTTGGGCCTGGGCTTGGCGGTGGCGCAGCGCATGGCGGCTCTGCTCCATTCGCGCATTCAATTGCGCTCACGTCAGAACGAAGGCGCTATATTTTCAATAGCACTTTGCGCAGATTTCATCCCCGCTGATGGCCTAAAACGCACCAAAAACCTCAACAAAGCCCGTGATTTAGGGCATTTGGCCGTGGTGGTGGTCGATGATGATCAGGCCTCGCGCGAAGCCATGCAGGCTTTGTTGCAAAGTTGGGGGGTGCCGGCTCGCTTGGCAGCCAACAAAGCTGCTGCTGCTGAGCACTTGCGGCAAGCGGCAACATGGGCCGGATCGGCGCGAGCCTTGGTGTTGCTCACGGATCACTGGCTTGCGCGAGGCGAAGATGCCTTTGCCGTGGGCGCAGCGGCCATTTCATCTTGCCCGCCAGAGATACCGCTGCACATTGCCGTTTTCACCGGCGATATTCGCCCTAAGCTGCGTGAGCAAGTGCAGCAGCGCGGTTGGTTTTTTGCGCCCAAGCCTGTGCGCCCGCTGGCGCTGCGCATGTGGCTGGAATCTTTGCCTACAGAAGAAAAGCTGACGCAAGAGGCATTGATATGAGCCCACCTGTCCAACTGTTGATTGCCGATGATCACCCGCTGATCCGCAGCGGTATGCGTTCGCAAATTGAGCCGCTGGGCGGCGAAGGCCGCTTCGTGATCCATGAGGCTGGCGATGCGAGCAGCCTGCGCACAGCACTGGCGCGTGCGCAGGCTCGCGCCCAGCCTGTGGAGCTGGCCTTGGTGGATGTGATGATGCCGGGCATGCAAGGCGCGGCCAGTGTGCTGGAGCTGGCGCAAAGCTATCCGCAGGTCG
>JAAFJC010000051.1 GCA_013297925.1 Comamonadaceae bacterium | reverse complement strand
TGCCAATTACTTACCGAAAAAAATCATGCGCACCATAAAGCCCACAAGAAAAACCGCTACGACGGAGGCCAAAATCAGCCCCGTGCGCAGGTTTTTCTTTTTTTGTTCTTCAGAAATGCTCATGACAACTCTGCGCAATTACATCGCAACCACTTTGGTGGCGGCAGCGTTCAGCTTAGGAGGCGTTTCATACGTGTGGAAAGGTGCGGGTGATGGCACTTCCCACTCTAAACCTTCAGCGCCTTTGCCATCTGGATCTTGCCAAGGATTTTGCTTGGCTGGCTCGCCCTTGCCGCGCATCACCGGCAGCACGACGAACAAGAAGAAATACACCTGAGCGAAGCCGAAGGCAAATGCGCCAACCGAGGCAATCGCGTTGAAATCAGCAAACTGCATCGGATAGTCCGCATAGCGGCGTGGCATGCCTGCAAGGCCCAAGAAGTGCATCGGGAAGAAGGTCACGTTAAACGCAATCAGGCTCCACCAGAAGTGAATCTTGCCGCGTGTTTCGTTGTACATCACGCCCGTCCACTTCGGGCTCCAGTAGTAGAAGCCAGCAAACAAGGCATAGAGCGAGCCAGCCACGAGCACGTAGTGGAAGTGCGCCACCACGTAATACGTGTCTTGCATTTGCGTGTCTACAGGAGCCATTGAGAGGATCAGACCTGTGAAGCCGCCGAAGGTGAACACGAAGATGAAACCCACTGCAAACAGCATTGGAGTCTCAAACGTCATCTCGCCCTTCCACATCGTGGCGATCCAGTTGAAGATCTTCACGCCAGTCGGCACAGCGATCAGCATCGTGGCATACATGAAGAAGAGCTGGCCGGTGACGGGCATGCCGGTGGTGAACATGTGGTGCGCCCACACGATGAAGGACAAGATGGCGATGGAAGAAGTTGCGTACACCATCGAGGCATAGCCGAAGAGTTTCTTGCGTGCGAATGCAGGGATGATCTGGCTGACGATGCCGAAGGCCGGCAAGATCATGATGTACACCTCGGGGTGGCCGAAGAACCAGAAAATGTGTTGATACAGAACTGGATCGCCGCCGCCGGCGGGATTAAAGAAGCTGGTGCCGAAGTGACGGTCAGTGAGCGTCATCGTGATCGCGCCTGCGAGCACGGGCATCACAGCGATCAGCAAGTAAGCGGTGATGAGCCAGGTCCACACGAACATCGGCATTTTCATCAGCGTCATGCCTGGAGCGCGCATGTTGAGAATCGTCACGATGATGTTGATCGAGCCCATGATGGAGCTTGCGCCCAAGATGTGCATGGCAAAAATACCGGCATCCATGCTGGGGCCCATTTGCAGGGTGAGCGGTGCGTAGAGCGTCCAGCCGGCAGCAGGTGCGCCGCCAGGCATGAAGAAGCTGCCGACCAGCATCAAGGATGCAGGGATCATGAGCCAGAAGGAGAAATTGTTCATGCGGGCGAACGCCATGTCGCCAGCGCCGATTTGCAACGGGATCATCCAGTTCGCAAAGCCCACGAAAGCCGGCATGATCGCACCGAACACCATGATGATGCCGTGCATGGTGGTGAACTGGTTGAACAGCTCAGGGTTGACCAATTGCAAGCCAGGCTGAAACAGCTCAGCGCGGATGGCCAATGCCAATACACCGCCGATCATCAGCATGGCGAAGGCGAACAGCAAATACAGTGTGCCGATATCTTTGTGGTTGGTGGCATACACCCAACGCTTCCAACCCGTGGGGGCATGGTGGTGATCGTCGTGATGATCGTGTGCGTGGTTATCAAGAACTGCGCTCATGTTTTAACCTCTGTGATGTCTGATGTGATGATTACTTGCGTGCAGCAGTAATGTCCGCGGGCTGCACAATTTTTCCGGTCTTGTTGGACCAGCTGTTCTTGGTGAACGTAATCACCGCGGCAATTTCTGTATCGCTCAGTTGCTTCCAGGCGGGCATCGCACCGTTGGCTTGGCCGTTGAGCAAAATTTGAATCTGTTTGGCTGGGTCGTTCAAGACCACTTCGCTGCCATCGAGCGCTTTGATTGGGCCAGCGCCTTTACCCGTTGGCGTGTGGCAGGCGACGCAGTTGGCGTTGTAGACCTTCTCGCCGCGAGCGACCATATCGGTCAGCGTCCAGACTTTGGTTGGATCATCGGCTTTTGCAGCGGCTTCTTTTTTCTTGGTATCGACCCAAGCGGTGTATTCAGCCGGCGTGACGACCTTCACGTGAATGGGCATATAGGCATGCTCTTTACCGCAGAGCTCAGCGCATTGGCCGTAAAAATCACCGGTTTTGTCAGCGCGGAACCATGTGTCGCGCACGAAGCCGGGAATCGCATCTTGTTTCACGCCGAAGGCGGGCACCATCCAAGCATGAATCACGTCGTTGGCGGTGGTGATGATGCGAACCTTTTTGCCGACGGGCACAACCAGTGGGTTGTCTACCTTGAGCAAGTAATTGTCTGGCACGACCGTGCCTTTAGGCAAACCGGAATCGGAGAGGTTGCGGTGTGTGACGTCAAGCGTTGAGACAAAGCCCAAGCCTTCGCCTTCGCCCTTGATGTAGTCATAGCCCCATTTCCACTGGTAGCCGGTAGCTTTGATGGTGAGCTCGGCGTTCGTCGTGTCTTTTTGCGCGACCAAGACTTTGGTGGCGGGGAGCGCCATGAAGATCACGATGATGAAGGGCACAACCGTCCAGCCGATTTCGACCCACAGCGGCTCAGCCAGCTCTTGCGCTTTGTGGCCTTGGCTTTTGCGGTGCTTCCATACGGAGTAGAACATCACGCC
Organism: Comamonadaceae bacterium; assembly: GCA_013297925.1. GTDB lineage: Bacteria > Pseudomonadota > Gammaproteobacteria > Burkholderiales > Burkholderiaceae_C > JANMDU01. The sequence goes on along the minus strand of JAAFJC010000051.1, from coordinate 21,494 downwards.
AAACACCAGCAAGAAAATCACGATACAAATGATCATGATGTACCAGTGCAGCCAATGCTGCTCTTCGGCGATTTTCGTGACTGGGGGGTGCAGATTGAGCTGGCGCACAGCGGGGCCGCCGGGCAAATCATTCACAGCCCATGCAGCTGTCGAGGCGAATACACCCGCGCCGAGCATCAACGCCTGCAACTTTTCAGAGATTTTTTTGATCATCATTGCTACTCTTCAATCGTCAAAACTAAACCCAAACTAAACCTTCTGCATTGCCTCACGCCCACTTGAACTTCTTCAAGCAGTGCGCAAAGCCATGCGCAATTCCCGAGCCAGATGCGATCTCAGCTCAGGCCGCACTTGCCGCCCAATCTGAACTCGCCTGCCATTCCTGCCCGAACCCTCGCTTAGCTCAATGAGCGAGCGATCATCAATATGCGGCTCCACACGCACCATCTCACGGTTGAACTCCGCCCGCGAGACTTTGCCCGCATGGCTTCGCTCCACCAAGAGCTGATTGCCTTGCAGCACCAGGCGCTCGCCATCGGTCGCGTGCCGGGCATAGACCAGCAAAGCCGCGCCCACGACAGTGAGCTCCAAAATGGCAAACGGGGTGATCATCTTGGCACCGAGCGTCCAGAACATCGTTGAAATCCCGAGGGAGACGACGCACAGCGACACATAAAACCAACCCAACTGCTTTGGCGTGACCGAGCAATTTTTCAGCAGCTTCCAATGAATTTGCTGTGGGGTGACTGTGGCAAAACGAAACACGCGATCCTGAAACGCAAAATGTGACATAGGTCAATGCTGAGAGCCTTTGATGCAAAAACTCTCAAACCAAAAAGCGCGGGGAGATACCCGTTGTCAAGGAAAAATACCGCTTTCCCCGACAGCTTCTGATTGTAGCGCGGGTTTCCCCGCTGTTCGCTGGCTGAGCTGGCTAAAACCACAGAATTTATGTGCGGGGCTTGGACTGGCTGAGCATGGCGCGCATATCGCGCATCGAAATCGCTGACTCAGCGCTGACTTTGAGGCGCGGCGCGGGTTTGAAGGCGTGTCCGTAAATCACTTCAAAAGTTAATTCAACTTGCCCTTGAGAATTTTTCAAATCACGCATCGCTTGCAAGAGCTTAGAGCGCCAAGCCCGGCCTCGCAAACCCGCAAAGCGCTTGGGGTGCAAATTGCGCCCGATCCCCCGCAGCTCTTGCAAAGCACGCTCGGGCGTCGCAAACGAGAGCACGATGCGCTCCATGTCCATCACCGGCTCGGCAAAGCCAGTGCCGACCAGCAGATCGCCCCAATCATGCATATCAGTCAGCGGATGCGCAGCTGGGCTCCAACCCTCTTTGTCAAACACTTGCCGCAGCTCCAGCGCGGTATCCGGCCCCAGGCAAGAAAACATCAGAAACCCATCGACCGCGAGCATGCGATGCCAAGCCTTCACCGTGGCCGCTGGATCGGGCTCAGTATGCAGAGCCATATTCGCCCAAACCATCTGAGCCGAGCTGTCTTCCACAGGGCGCAGCATGCGTTTCGCTTGGCCTTGCAGCTTGCTGATGAAGCTCTGCACCACGCCTTGATTTGCTATCAATAAAGGAGCTGCTCCCGCAGACTCTATGCCGGCGGGAGCCAAAAAAACCTCTGAATTCGGGTATTGCTTAGCCACCAAGGTGTGCACTGCGCTGCCAGATGCCGCTGTGCGCCAATTCACCCAATTGGCGGGCTGCTTCTTGATCCAAGCCAAGCGCTGTGCCATGCGAGAGCCCACCTCCTCATGCAGCCAAGGCGCGCCGCCCTTCAAAGCACGGCGCGCGAGCAAGGACTGCCAGCGCTGGGCGGCAATGGCATCAAGGGGAGGGGAAGATTCCGGAGTAGTCATGAATGAGCAGACGAGTATATTCAGTTCATGTTTACGGCTTTACTCGATTCGCTCAAATCCGCCGGCTTACCCAGCGCGTGCGGCATCTGCCATCGCTTCGGGCAGGAAGCGGTATGCAGCAGCTGCCTTGAGCAATTCGCCCAACCCCGTCACCGCTGCAGCACCTGTGCAATTGCTTTGATTGATACGAAACAAACTCGCTGCGGCGCTTGTTTGACTTTAGGCAGCGTGCTTGACAGTTGCCACGCCGCTGTTGATTACGCTTATCCTTGGGATGCCCTGATCCAACGTTTCAAGTACTCTGATCGCGGTGATCTACGCGCCCAGCCCGCTTTGGCAAAACGATTGGTTCATGTGATGCGCCATAGCGCTGCTCAAGATAAAAGTCTCGCCGATGCTCTGCAACAAGCCCAGCGCTCTGACTGGATCATGCCAGTAGCTTTGCACCCTGAGCGACAAAAAGAGCGGGGCTTCAATCAAGCTCATGCATTTGTTAAAAATCTGTTTCCAGATCACCCACATTTGAGAAGCGATCTGCTCCTAAGAATCAAAAACACCGCTGTGCAAGCAACTTTGCCAAGAGACACCCGGATTCACAACCTGCGAGGTGCTTTCATAGCAGCACCCTTGACTGCTTGCTTGCTCAAAGGTACGCGAGTCACACTGGTGGACGACGTGGCCACCACAACAGCTACTTTGAGCGCCGCCGCCCAGGCTCTAAGGCAAGCTGGCGTGCATCAGATACATGCCTTGGTATTTGCGCGGGCAAGCCATGCCTAAAACGGCGGCACTATTGCCCAGTCGCCGTTACCCCACAGGTCACAACAAAGCTGAGGGAGCTGTTTGAAGGCAAGACAGGAATCGTCAAGCCTGTACTCAGGGTGCTGAAGGCAGCGGGGCCAGGGTTATAGGGCACCGGGCAAACCGCCGATGTACCATTGTTGGTGCAGGTAACACTGGTGCAATTCAAGCCCGCAGTGGGTGTATCTGCAATCACGCCATTGATCAGAGCTACGCTTGGAGACACGTTCGAAACGGTCACGGTATAGCTCGTTGTTTGCCCAGCCACGAGGGTTGTCGTTCCATTGGTTTTCGTGATCGCTAGGTTGACAGAGCCGACCAATCGTACATCCTCAGCAGTAGATGAACCCGATGCATAGTTACTGCCGCCAACCGTGCCACCCGAGTTGTATGTGCCTCCAGGGCTCACAACTGGGTTTCCACCTGCTGCGGCTGTCCCGCCAGTGTTGCGCGTTGGATCTGTGAAAGTTGTACTGGCTGAATTTTGGAAAGTTTGCGGCACGGTCGTGGTGTTGACGTTAACCACAAAGCTCAGTGTGAGCACGCCGCCCGCTCCGATCGTGAAAGCGTTGGCGTTGGTACCGCCAGATACACCGAAGGTTGCCGTACTTGTGCTACCGGATTGATTGGTAGTGGTTGGCGTAGGTCCGCCAGTCAATGTTCCTGAATACGTCACACTCGCTGCGCTGGTTATGGCTTGAAGCCCAAAAGGACTGGGCAGTCCATCTACGACTGATACGCCGTACGCAATGCCTGCCGTCGCTGAGTTTGTAATTCGAACAGTGTATTGAGCTGTTGTTTGCGTAGGCAATGTCACAGTAGGAGTACTGGTCGTTTTGACCACATCAAGCTGCGGCAAGCATTGCGCCCCAGAAGCATTTCCCGCTGGAGCAGACAGTGTATCCACAATGCCATTGCTGCCATCGGCGGCAAGGTACGTTTTGGGACTGCCTCTACCTTGTGTACCGCCGCAGCAACCATCGTATCCCAGTGTTCCAGCATTGATACTCGTGCTTGCACCGGATAGCGAAGTTTGTATATACCCACCACCACCTCCGCCTCCGCCCCCGTGGTCGTACCAATTGGCATATCCGCCCCCACCGCCCCTTGCCGAGATGGTCAAGCCAGAACCTGAACCACTAAGTGCGTTGATGTAAACACTGCCGCCTGCTCCGCCTCCGCCAGCAGACTCGGAGCCACCCGTATTGTTGTGAGCCGTATAACCATCGGCAATCACATTGCCACTACTTGCTGTAAGCACACCAGCGCGTATCAAAACCAAGCCGCCCCCGGAGGCTCCACTGGAGCTGATAGGACCATCAGCTCCATTGGTGACGCCAGTCGCAGTCGGTAGAGGGCGAGTTGTTGTGCTCACGATGGGGGGCCAAGACGTGATTGAATTAGCATTGCCGTTGTTGTTGGACGTACCTGCCCCACCGCCACCTCCCATCACGAGTCGAGTAGCTGTATTTGCAATCGCAAGACCACCGCGCCCACCTGCATCGGGTCCTGCTGTACCACCGTTCCAAGCTGCCCCGCCTTGACCTCCAGCTCCAGCATTACCTCCGCCGCCGCCTCCGCTGTTGTATTGATTGCTTCCACTTGGCGGTATGCCATCGTTACCACCACCAGCAGCATTGCCCTGCGCCCCGCGCCCAGCAGCGCCAGCCGCGTAGCCCTGTGCGATCAAAGCAAAATAACCCAGCGGCGTTGCCGTGCCGTCAAACACCAACCGAGGCGTGCCAACAATACCCTCGCCTTTGAGACCACCGTGGGCTGCCGCTGGGTCGAACGCATAGCTAGCGTCTGTGAATGTACCTCCGGCACGGCTACTGCTGCCATTCATTCCCGCTCCACCGCGAAACCCCGCACCAGCCACCGTGATCGTGCCGTTGATGGCCAGACTCCCTGCAACATCCAAGGCGACGATGCCGCCCGTGCCTTGGCCATTCGCTGCATCGATGGTCCATCGATCTGCGGAGACTGTGTTGGCAGCTGGAACCGTTGCGGAGGAACATTGAGGAATGTAGACGACTTGAAAAGTGCGCACGCTCGGCGTGGTGCTCACGGCCTGCACGTAGGAGTTGGTGAGCGGTCGATTCAGTGTGATGTTGTTTCCCGCAATCGAGATGATGGAGGCGTATTCGTGCAGACCTGCATTTGCAGCATTCGATGAATCTTGCATCTGCATCACCAACACTTGATCACCCACTTGCAAAGTGCGATTGCTGGTGCGCTGGCCGTTGATATTGACCAGTGGAATGACAGTAGCACCAGCCGCGACCGTGCCGTTGGCACCAGCGTGATAGCTGTTGATCACACCATTCAAGGTGCATGGCCCCTCTTTACCGGGCGCAGCGCAGGTTTGAGCCCTTGCGGCCAAACTCAAACCCAGTAGGAAGAAGAAAAACAATTGTCTGATGAGCGAATTCATGCGAAAACCTAAATGCAAAGTGTTTTGCAATGTCTGCTTAAGACAATCATCTTAACAGTGCCATGTTTAAAAGCACCATGCGCCTCCTGTTAACTTGTGTGTGGCACGCTCTTGTTTTTGACAAGAAGACAGAAACAAATTTCGCGTTATTCGGTGCTTTCAATTCACCATGACTACTTTGCCCTTCACCCCGCGCGTGGCCATATGCGCGTAAGCAGCTTTGAGTTCAGCCATCGGCATCGTGCGGTCAATGATCGGCTTGATCTGGCCGCCGGCATACCAAGTGGCGAGTTGTTTGTAATCCGCCATGAAAGCCTTGGGCTCGCGTTTGGTGAAATCGCCCCAAAACACGCCGACGATGCTTGCGCCTTTGAGCAACGCTAGGTTGAAAGGCAGCGCGGGAATTGGGCCGCTGGCAAAGCCGATCACAAGGTAGCGGCCACGCCATGCAATCGAGCGGAAGACGGGCTCGGCAAACTGCCCGCCGATCGGGTCATACACCACGTCGGGGGCTTTGCTTCCCACGCTCTCACAAGCGGCCTTGATCGCTTCGCGCAGCTGCGCGGAAAAAGCTTCAGGATCGGTGAATGCGCCGTAGTTGATCACCGCATCCGCGCCCATGCCTTTCACAGCGGCGCATTTGTCCTCGCTCGAAGCAGCCGCAATCACTTTCGCGCCTGCCGCTTTGGCAATCTGAATCGCCGCCGTGCCGACGCCACCTGCAGCACCGAGCACGAGCACGGTCTCTCCCGCCTTGAGTTGACCTCGATCCAGCAGCGCGTGAATCGTCGTGGCATACGTCATGAGCAGCGATGCGCCATCTTCGTAGGTAAAGCCCTGCGGCATAGGCAGCGCGAGCATGGCTGGCAGCACGGCATGCGTGGCAAAGCCGCCCGTGCCGTGCAGGCAGATTACCGATTGCCCCACCTTCAAATGCGCCACACCTTCGCCCACAGCCTCCACCACACCCGCAAACTCCGAGCCGGGCACAAAAGGCAATGGCGGCTTAAATTGGTATTTGTTTTGCACGATCAGCGTGTCCGGGAAATTCAAGCTCGCCGCCTTGATCGCCACCAGCACCTCGCCAGCTTTCGGCGCGGGAGTGGGCAAGTCTTTCCAAGTCAGCGCATCCACGCCGGTAGGGGTTTCACAGAGCCAAGCTTGCATGATGAGTCTCCTTTGATTGCAGTCCCTGCATCTTAGGCGCAGAAATGGCTTTCAATAAATACGAGATGTCGCAAAGGAGCCTTTGGAGTTTTTATGCCCAGCTTTGAGACAGCCCATCCGACGTGGCTTTAGTGACACGCCAACATGATCGACTTGTACCAAGCCCGCCAGAGCAGTCGGGGCGGATGGCGCAAGTAAAGGGGGAGGCGGCGCATTCAACCTGCCGAAGATAGACCAACCCAAAACGCCGCCGGAGGACATGGAGCCATCCGCCCCGGCTGCTCTGGCGGGCGCTCAACCGAAGCGAAGAAGCTCAGGGAAAGATGAGGAAACCCTAGATTGCCACTGCCATAGAATCAACACATGAAAATCTTGATCTCTAACGACGATGGCTACCAAGCTGCAGGCATTGTGGCTTTGTATGAAGCGCTTAAAACGGTGGCCGAGGTCGAAGTGATTGCGCCGGAGCACAATAATTCTGCTAAATCCAATGCACTCACCCTGCACAGCCCGCTGTATGTGCACCGCGCAGCGAATGGCTTTCGTTATGTGAACGGCACGCCAGCAGACTGCGTGCACATCGCGCTCACGGGGTTGCTGGGCTACAGGCCAGATCTCGTCGTGAGTGGCATCAACAACGGGGCGAACATGGGTGACGACACGATTTACAGCGGCACGGTGGGCGCGGCGATGGAGGGCTACTTGTTTGGCATTCCGGCGCTGGCTTTTTCGCAGACTGAGAAAGGCTGGGCGCATTTGCAGGATGCGGCCCAGGTGGCGAAGGATTTGGTGATGAAATTTGGTATGCAGCCGCGCGACAAAGCTTGGTTGCTGAACGTGAACATTCCCAATCTACCGCGCGAGCACATCAAAGCGCCAAAGGTCTGCCGCCTAGGCCGTCGCCATGCCGCAGAAGCAGTAGAGACGCAAACCAGCCCGCGCGGCGAGACGATGTATTGGATTGGCGCGGCGGGCCCTGTGGCCGACAGCGGGCCGGGCACAGACTTTGAAGCCGCTGCCGCAGGCCATGTGACGATCACGCCGCTGCAAGTCGATCTCACCGATCATGCGCGGCTGGGCGATTGGGCAAAGAGAGCCGCATGAGCAGACCCAGCTTTCCCGCAAAACTGCCCAGCGGCATGCCGCAGACGGGTGCGAAGCCCTCAGTAGCAGCAAAAGCGACCCACGCTGTCACTCCTAAAAAGATAGCTGCCCGCGCAGATTCTATGCCGGCGATTAGCCTAAAAAGCGTAAAAAAACCTATAAAGAACCAGATTCCAGCATCTCAGCAAGGCATGGGCATGGATAGCGCTGCCGTGCGCGCGCGCATGGTCAAGCTGCTGGCTGAAGGCGGCATCACAGATCAAGCGGTGCTGAGCGCTATGAACACCATCGAGCGCCATCGCTTTGTCGATACCGCACTCGCGCCGCAGGCCTATGAAGACACCAGCTTGCCCATTGGCCTGTCGCAAACCATCTCCAAACCAAATGTCGTCGCACGCATGATCGCTCTCTTGCGCGAAGGCGCGGCTCTTGATTCCCAAGGAAGAATGGGCCGCGTGCTGGAGATTGGCTCGGGCTGCGGCTATCAGGCCGCCATTCTTTCGCTCTTGTGCAAAGAGGTTTACAGCATTGAGCGGCTGCGCGGTTTGTATGACAAAGCATTGGTCAATATCCGTCATCTCAAAGCCGCAAATTTGCATTTGCTGCTCGGCGATGGCATGCTCGGCGCGCCCGGCGGAGCGCCATATTCAGGCATCATTGCCGCTGCCGGCGGCGAGGCGATTCCACAGGCTTGGGTCGATCAGCTGGCTGTGGGCGGGCGCATTGTTGCTCCCACCGGAAACGGCGCGGCACAATCTCTCATCGTGATCGACAAAACCGCTCGCGGCTTGAAACAAACTGTATTGGAAAGTGTGCTCTTTGTGCCCCTAAAATCAGGGGTAGCTTAAAGATACATGCAGTACAAGGGAACATGACCATGACACCGAAAAACACAGCATTGAACATCAAACGTATCCTCAGCCGAGGCAGTGTGCTGGCCGCCCTAGCCGCCGTTGCCCTCATTACCGGCTGCGCCACCCGCGCGCCCGGCGGAGCAGCCCCGGTGGAAGACCGTGGCAGCATGTCTGGCCGCACGCAACCCACTTCGCCAGCGCCTGTGGGAACCAGCGGCAGTGTTCCATTAGGCAGCACTGGCACTGCAGCCAAATTACCCCTGGGCGCTGAAAACGCCGGCAAGCCAGGCTATTACGCGGTGCGCCCGGGGGACACATTGATCCGCATCGGCCTCGAAACCGGTCAAAGCTGGCGCGATATTGCTCGCTGGAACAGCATCGACAATCCCAACATCCTCGAAGTCGGGCAAGTCATCCGTATCATTCCGCCAGGCACATCGGCTGTGGCGGCTCCTCCTCTGCCTCCTGCTACTCCCGCTTCTGCACCAGTCAGCGACGGTGTGGTTACCCGCCCTGTCACGTCCCCTTCCGCCGTCACAGCCACCAGCCTGCCCGCCCCGGGCACGCGCACCGCCTCTGCGCCCTCGGTGACACCCCTACCCGTGCCCGCAGCCAGCGCGCCTCTGCCTCCTGCCTCCTCCCCCAGCGATGAAGATATTGGCTGGATTTGGCCCGTTACCGGCGGCGCAAACAACATCGTGGCGCGTTTTGATGAAGTAAGCAACAAAGGATTGGGCATCAGCGGCAAGCTAGGCGATGCGATCCTCGCCGCAGGCGATGGTCGCGTGGTCTACGCCGGCGCAGGCTTGCGCGGCTACGGCAATTTGGTGATCCTCAAGCACAACAACACCTACCTTACCGCCTACGCACACAACCAAACGCTTCTCGTGAAAGAAGACCAAACCGTGCGCAAGGGCCAGAAGATTGCTGAGATGGGCAACTCCGATGCTGATCGCGTGAAGCTGCATTTTGAAATTCGCCGCCAAGGCAAACCGGTGGATCCGCTGCGCTTCCTGCCACGTTGATTTTTAGAGCTTTTTGGGCAAGTAGCCGGCATGAAATAAGCGCGGAGTGCTACTAAATATATAGTAAAGAGGGTTTGCGTATGGCCTGGCCAGTGATGGTATTTGACATCGAGAGCATCCCTGATGTGAAAGGCTTGCGCGCTTTGGGCGACTACGACGCTGCGCTAACCGACCAAGAAGTCCACGCCCAATGGGCAGCCGCCCGCAAGGCAGACAACAAATCAGATTTCATGCCCCTGCATTTGCAGCGCGTGCTCTGCATCAGCGTCGTCTTCCGCAATGCCGAAGGCCTTCGCGTACATAGCTTCGTCGATAAAGACGATGCCTCTGAGGCAAAAATCATCCAGCAATTCTTCGGCAGCTTGGAAAAACACGTGCCCCAACTCGTGAGCTGGAACGGCGGCGGCTTCGATCTGCCTGTATTGCATTACCGAGGCATGATCCACGGCGCAGCCGCACCAAAATACTGGGACATGGGCGATGGCGGCGATCATGATTCGCGCGAATTCAAGTGGAACAACTACATCTCCCGCTACCACCTGCGCCACCTCGATCTCATGGATTTACTCGCCATGTATCAGCCCAAAGCCAACGCGCCCCTGGATGCCATGGCCAAGCTCTGCGGCTTCCCCGGCAAGCTCGGCATGGATGGCAGCAAAGTCTATGAAGCGTATCTAGCAGGCGGCCAAGATGACATCCGCCGCTACTGCGAAACCGACGTGATGAACACCTACCTCGTTTACTGCCGCTTCCAGAAAATGCGCGGCGGGCTGTCGGAGAAGGAATACGACGAGGAAATCGCCTTCGTCAAAAACGCTTTGAACGAGCTCGCGCCGCATGAGGCGCATTGGGACGAATATCTAAAGGCTTGGGGCTGATTTCAAGCCTCCTTTTTCCCACGATATAATTTAGCCATGAATTCGCTGCAAGCCCTCGTTAAAACCACCAGCCTCGCTGGCGTGTTGGCCTGCGCGATCATCACCACCAAGACCATTAAAGGCTAAACAAGCCCTACTCGTCTTGCGCCCTCCCCGGACACAGACGATCCGGGCAAAGTAGCTTCTGGTAAGCAACGACTTTGAATATTGAAAGGGCAACGCAAATGAAAGTAGGAAATACCGTCGGATTAGTTGGCTGGCGCGGCATGGTTGGCTCTGTGCTGATCGATCGCATGATCGCCGAGAAGGATTTCGACGTGATCGAACCCATCTTCTTCTCCACCTCCAACGCAGGCGGCGCTGCCCCCGCACAAGCGAAAAATGAGAAATCGCTGAAAGACGCTTTTGACATCGCAGCGCTTGCCAAGTGCGACATCATCATCACCGCCCAAGGCGGCGACTACACCAGCGAGGTGTACCCGAAGCTGCGCGCTGCTGGCTGGAGCGGCCACTGGATTGACGCTGCCTCCACATTGCGCATGAAAGATGACGCTGTGATCATTCTCGATCCGGTCAACATGCCCGTGATCAAAAACAGCCTTGCCAAAGGCGGCAAAGACTGGATCGGCGGCAATTGCACGGTTTCTTGCATGCTGATGGGCGTGGGCGCTTTATATAAAGCTGGCCTCGTAGATTGGATGAGCACGCAAACCTACCAAGCAGCCTCGGGCGGCGGCGCGCAACACATGCGCGAGCTGCTCACGCAATACGGCACGCTGAATGCCGAAGTGAAAAGCCTGTTGGATGACCCGAAATCCGCGATTTTGGAGATCGACCGCAAAGTGGCCGCTCGCCAGCGCGCTTTGGCCGGCGACGAAGTGGCCAATTTCGGCGTGCCACTGGGCGGCAGCATCATTCCTTGGATCGACAAGGATTTGGGCAATGGTGTGAGTAAAGAAGAGTGGAAAGGCATGGCCGAGACCAACAAGATCATGGGGCTGGGCGAAGGCTTCGGCTCAGCGCCTGTGCCAGTGGACGGCTTTTGCGTGCGCGTCGGCGCGATGCGCTGCCACAGCCAGGCTCTCACCTTCAAGCTTAAAAAAGACGTACCCTTGGCCGACATCGAAGCCATGATTGCGGCGGATAACGCTTGGGTGAAAGTGATCCCTAACACCCGCGAAGCGACTCTTGCTGGGCTCACGCCTGTGGCCGTGACCGGCACGATGAGCATCCCCGTCGGCCGAATCCGCAAAATGGCCATGGGGCCGGAGTATCTGGGCGCGTTCACGATTGGCGACCAGCTTCTTTGGGGCGCTGCCGAGCCGCTGCGGCGCATGCTGCGTATCTTGCTAGATGCTTGATTTTTAGAGCCTTTTCAGTGGGTAGCCGGCGTATTGATTGCGCAGGCTGCTACTTTATTTGTAGCAGTCTTGGCGTTACGGTTCGGATAGAGCGGCTTCGGGTTTGGTACTCAAAGACGCTGGCGATATTCATCGGCAACGTACCGATATTGCCTAAACATTAAGCAATTTTGTAACAAAACGGTCTTTTGACCTCAAAATCAGTCAACCCTCGCAAATCCCTCAAAATCTCGTTACCGTTCGTTTGCGTTGTCACCAGACAACAAAAAATAGCGAAGAAAGCTAGGAAAATCAAGGGGTTTAAAACCTTAGACCAATTCTCAGCTTGTCAAGCTAACTAGTTGATGTTAAGGTTCTTTTTCCGAAAAAGAGTAGAGGCCAAGTGTGCTCAAAATGACTACAAACCCCGTTACACCATCGCACGCCAAACCGGGGCAGGTTGAGGCATGCGTCACATCCCCTTCCGCATGGCGCAGCCCGATTGCCGCTGCCGCCCTGGCGCTCGTCTTGGGTTTTGCGTCTACCGACGCTGCTGCCCTGGCCTTGGGTCGCGTGAGCGTCTTGTCTGCGATTGGCGAGCCTTTGCGCGCTGAAATTGATGTGCCGCAAATCACCCCCGAGGAGGCTGCCTCGCTCACCACCGCTATCGCCAAGCCCGATGCGTTCAGAGCTGCTGGCTTGGAATACAACGCTGCGTTGACCAACGCACAAATCAGTTTGCAGCGCCGTGCGAATGGCACAGCCTTCCTGCGCCTGAGCAGTGATCGCGTGATCAACGAGCCTTTTGTCGATCTGATTTTGGAAGCCAGCTGGTCTTCTGGGCGGATCGTGCGTGATTACACGATGCTCTTTGACCCAGCCAATATGCGCCAAGCCGCTGCGCCCAGCGCCACAACGGCTGCCGCTTCGCCTGCCGCCCCTGCTGTAGCCCCAGCGCCAGCTCCTCAAAGCGCCGCCCGCCCTAGCGCCCCCGCCGCTCCTGCGGCGGCAGCGCCCCGCCCAGCCCGCACAGAAGCCGCGGCCAAGCCAGCCACTAAATCGCCAGCGCAGCCTGCTGAAAAAAGTGCACCCAAAGATGGCGTCACCGTGAAGCCTGGCGACACCGCCGCCGCTTTGGCCGCCCGCTACAAGCCCTCCGGCGTATCGCTGGATCAAATGCTGGTGGCCATGCTGAACGCCAGCCCCGATGCTTTCATCGGCGGCAACGTCAACCGCCTCAAATCGGGCGCTGTGATCGATATGCAAGCAGCCGGCAATGCCGCACCAAGCACAGCGGAAGGCGATGCCAAGCAAACCATCGTGGCACAAGCCAAAGATTTCAATGAATTTCGCCGCCGCCTCGCCTCTGGCGCGCCCACAGCCGCAGCCGCTGCCCCCAGCCGAGCTGCTGGCGGCCAAGTGCAGGCCAACGTAAGCGAGCCCAAGGCGCAAGCCACCGCACCCGACAAACTCACCCTGAGCAAAGGCTCTGTGGCCGCCAAGGCCAAAGAAGAGCAAATTGCCAAAGAGAAGCAGGCCAAAGCCAATGAAGCGCGCGTGGCTGAGCTCTCCAAAAACATATCTGATCTGAACAAAATCGGCACCACCACTGTGGCCAAGCCCGGTGCGCCAGCTGCCGCTGCGCCAGCACCCGCAGCCAGCGCACCCGGCGTCAAGCTCGCCACGCCAGCGCCTTCTGTACCTGCCATCCCAACTCCCACTGCCGCTGCACCTGCTCCTGCAGCATCCGCCGCTAAGCCTACTGCCACTGCTGCGGTCAGCACGCCCAGCGTAGCCGTGACCACGCCGTCGGTAGCTGCCAGCAGCACGCCAACCGCTGTCTCTGCAAGCACGAGCACAGCAGCAGTTACAAGCACCACAGCCACCGCAGCACCGCCAGCTCCTGCTCCAGCGCCAGTCGCCGCTGCTCCCAAGCCTCAAGCCCCCACACCTCCTCCACCGCCCGAGCCCAGCTTTATGGAAAGCTTGCTCGACAATCCCGCATTGTTGCCCGCAGCTGGCGGTTTGCTCGCTGGCCTAGGCGGTTTGGCTTTCTGGCGCATTCGCCAGAAAAAGAAAGCAGCTCAGGTTGACAGCTCCTTCTTGGAGAGTCGTTTGCAGCCTGATTCCTTCTTTGGTGCATCCGGTGGTCAGCGCGTCGATACGGCAGATTCTGGTAGCGCGATTGGTGCAGGCTCATCCATGGTGTATTCGCCGAGCCAGCTCGATGCAGCCGGTGATGTGGATCCTGTGGCAGAAGCCGATGTGTATTTGGCCTACGGCCGCGATCTGCAGGCCGAAGAAATTCTCAAAGAAGCCTTGCGCAGCAATCCATCTCGTGTGGCGATCCATGCCAAGCTGATGGAAATCTACGCTAAGCGCCGTGATGTGAAAGCCTTTGAAACGGTTGCCAAAGAGGCCTTCCAGCTCACCCAAGGTCAAGGCACAGAATGGGAAAATGCCAGCACGCTCGGCCGCGAGCTAGATCCCTCCAACCCGCTCTATGCACAAGGCAATGCCATGAGTGGCAAAGGCGTAGCCGGCAGCGTGATGATCGGTGGTGCGGCATTGGCTGCGAAAGCTGCTTACGATTCATCGAACACCGTGCCTCTGAATCTGAACAAAGAAGAGCAAGACAGCGATATCGATTTTGATTTGGATTTCAGCGCGAGCGATATGCCTGTTGAAGGCAATCCGCAGGGCCCCACCGGTATGCCCATGGAGCCCACAGTAGCCATGCGCGCAAGTCCAGAGCCTGAGCCTATGGTGGATTTCGACATGAGTGAACCCGCCGCACTCACCAGCATAAAGCTTTCTGCGCCTGATATGGCATCGTTGAACGATTCTTTGGCGTTCTCCAGCGACAGCGGCTTTGCGGCGTCTGCCCCAACGGCACCTATGGCGCTCAAAACTGGCCCTAGCGAGCCTAGCTCTCTCGAGTTTGATCTGGGCAATCTCAGTTTGGATCTCCCCGGCTCCACTGCAGCATCTAACGCAGTCGATGCAGGTGTGAGCGGTGATCCGCTGGAAACCAAACTGGCCTTGGCTGCTGAATTCCGCGATATCGGCGATGCCGATGGCGCACGCGCTTTGGTGCAAGAGGTGGCCGATGAAGCCACCGGCACACTCAAAGCCCGCGCCGTGAAGATGCTCGCTGATCTGGGCTGATGCCTCGCATCGCATTAGGCCTCGCCTACAACGGCTCGGCCTATTTAGGCTGGCAAAGTCAGCTCGGTGGCAACACTGTGCAAGACAAACTCGAAGAGGCTCTGCGCCTCTTCAGTGGTTTCCCCGCAGGCCAACGCGTCATCACCAACTGCACAGGGCGCACCGATTCTGGCGTGCATGCGTTGATGCAGGTCGTTCATTTCGACACACCGCTTGAGCGCGAGCCTTTCTCGTGGATGCGCGGCGTCAACCGCTTCTTGCCGGATGATATTGCCGTGCAATGGGCGCGGGAGATGCCGCCGGAGTTTCATTGCCGCGCGCAGGCCTTAACGCGCCGCTATGCCTACATCGTGCTGCAATCACCCATGCGCCCGAGTATTGAGCAAGGTCGTGCGGGGTGGTCTCATCTGCCGCTCTCATTGCCTGCGATGCAAGAGGCAGCGAAGCTGCTGCTGGGTGAGCAAGATTTCTCCTCGTTTCGCGCCGCGCAATGCCAAGCCCTCTCCCCTGTCAAAACTCTTTTGCGCGCAGACATCAGCCAACGCGGCGCGTATTTCCGTTTTGATTTTGAAGCCAATGCATTTCTGCATCACATGATCCGCAACATCATGGGATGCTTGCTCACGATTGGCAGAGGTGATCAGCCTGTATCTTGGGCCAGCGACGTGCTAGCTGCTCGTAAACGAGAATTCTCGGCGCCGACTTTTTCGCCGGATGGGTTGTATTTTTTGGGGCCTACTTATTCGCCTGCCTGGGGCTTACCGGAGCGTACTGTGGCGTTTGATTGGTTGCCTTTGTAGGTTTTGATTTGTCGGCATGCTTGGTTTCTGTTGCTTGGTTGGCGATCTTTGGCCTGTGCTCGACGCAATCGTCGCAGCCTCATGAGTCAGCTCGCGAGTTACGCGGCACCCGCCGCGTGATTTGACGATACGCTGCGCTGCCAAAATCGGCAGCGCCAATTACGCCGATCACAGGCCGTTGGTTGGAGAGGACAGTCCCAATCTCAGCCCTCCAACAGTCATTGAAGTAGCTGCTGTGGGCGAGCGTAGATCTTCGGAGTAGCCAAGAGGCCGCGAGTTTGAGGCATTTCGCCCGACTGATTTGTGGTACTCCACCATGAAGGCGGGTGGAATGCCTCGAACTTGCAGCCGCTCAATCCAAACAGCAACCTTCAGCACACCAACAAATTAAGCACGCAGCTTAAACGCCAACCGTGCTCCCGATCCCACCATGAAGGCTGCGATCCAAAACAACGCAGCACTACCAATCGCCGTGCCCACCAAACCAAAGAGCAGAGGCATCGCCACACTCGACGCATTGATCGCCATCAGCCGTAGCGCAATCGCCTCACCATGCCGCTCCTCCGGCGTGATCTGATGCAGCGTGCTCATGATCATCGGCTGCACCGTGCCGAGCACGAAGCCGAGAAACACCGACACCACACCCATCGAAAGCGCTGTGGGCATGAGCGGATACACGGCAAGCAGCAAACACGTCATCACCATCGCAAACGTAATCACCGCCCACTCGCGCAGACTGTGTGCGAGCAGCGGAAGCAAGACGCGCACCACCGCTGCAGCAATCGCAAACGCACCTAAGATCATCCCGATCACACTGGCGCTGTAATCGCGCTCATGGCCGATCAACGGCACGACGAAACCGTGCACATCCCAGCTTGCTGAGAGCAACCAATTCACGAGTAGCAATCGCGCAAACATCGGCTCGCGCAGCAAATCCCAAGCAGCGCGCGGCTTTTTTTCTTGCGCCTGCTCGCCATCCGCTTCGCGCTCAGCTTGCGTGGGCGGTTCGCTCACAAGTCGCGTCATCGCAAAGCTGATCAGAGGTAGCAGCGCCATCGCACCAAATGCTGCGCGATAGCCCGCAAAGTCTATCAACACGCCGGCGATCAAAGGGCCAAAAAAATTCGCAGCGGCTGGACCAATCGAGAGCCAGCTGAACGCCTGCTTGAGCTCAACCGTGTTATGCGCCGCCCGCCCCACATGCCGCTGCAAAGCAATGATCGCCACACCTGTAGCGCCTCCCATCAACAGTGCCGCCAAGCCCAGCGTGATCACATGCGGAAAAGCAGCAGCCAGCAGCGCTCCAAGGCATGATGCCGCAATCGCGCCATACACCGGCTTCTTCAAGCCATGCCGATCTGCATAGCGCCCCGCTGGCAAGGCAATGAACACTTGCGTGAGCGCAAAGAGTGCCACCAGCGCGCCCGCCGTCGCCGCACCCAGCTTTTGATCCAGCGCCCAGAGCGGCGCCGCCATTCGCATGCCGGCCATCGCCGCATGCAGGCTGATGTGGCCGATGATCAGGCGAGCGAGTGAAGGCGCTAGGGAATCAAAAAGCTGCACGTTGATGCCTAGCCCTCGTCGTCAGGCTTGTCCAGCGGCAGCAACTCCTGCGCCTGCGCTTCGGTCAGCGCTTCCACATCCTTGAGTTTGCGGTTCACCGCGCGGGTGCGCGTGTCGGCCTGCTCCAGCGTTTTCACCACCGTCTCGGCCTGTGATTTCACCTTGCTCACAAACTCGCCAAAGCGGTTGAATTCCGTCTTCACCGCACCGAGCACTTGCCACACTTCGGAGCTGCGCTGCTCCAATGCGAGCGTGCGGAAACCCATTTGCAGCGAATTGAGCATGGCCAGTAGCGTCGTTGGCCCTGCGAGCGTCACGCGATGATCACGTTGGAGCGTATCCATCAAACCCGGGCGGCGCAGCACCTCGGCATACAAGCCTTCTGAGGGTAAAAACAAAATCGCGAAATCTGTGGTGTGCGGCGGAGAGACGTATTTTTCTGCCATGCTTTTGGCTTCTAATCGAATACGTGCCTCGAGGGCTTTCGCTGCAATCTCAGCCGCTAGCGGATCAGCCCGCTCCTGCGCATCGAGTAAGCGCTCGTAATCTTCGGTGGGAAATTTTGAGTCAATGGGCAGCCAGCATTGCTTGTTTTCCGGCGCGCCATCATCGCTGCGCCCCGGCAGCCGGATCGCATAATCCACCACATTTCTGCTACCCGGCACAGTCGCAATCTGCGCCGCAAATTGCTCAGCCACAAATACCTGCTCCAGCAGCGCACCGAGCTGCGCCTCACCAAAAGTACCGCGCGTTTTCACGTTGGTGAGCAAGTGCTTCAAATCACCCACACCGGCAGCCAAAGTCTGCATTTCGCCCAAGCCTTTGTGGACTTGCTCCAAGCGATCCGCCACCTGTTTGAAGCTCTCGCCCAAGCGTTTTTCCAGCGTTGTTTGCAGCTTCTCATCGACCGTGCGGCGCATCTCATCGAGCTTGGCTTCGTTCTTGGCTCCAAGCTGCTCCAGCTGCTGATTGAGTGCCTCACGCACACGCGTGAGCTGTGCATCCAGCGTCTCGCGTACCTCTGTGAGGCGGCGTGCATTGCCTTCTGAAATATTTGTCAGCTGCGTCGTTAAGTTGCTTTGAAAGCCCGTGAGCGATTGACCCATTTCCAAGCGAGAAGACTGCGCATTGGCCACCAGCTCCTGGCGCAGCTCCCGCTCCAGCCGCTCATTGCCCTGCGTCAGCTGCCCCATCAAGGCCGCCTGCTGCGCAGATTGAAGCGTTAGATGCTCCTCTTTCGATAGCATGCTGCGCAGTATTCTTGCCGGCGATCCTAATAAAAGCCATAAAAAGAGCCCGATCAACAGGATCAGGTTGAGTACAAGCAGAATGACCAACACATCAAAGTTCATAAACAGAGTCTAACGCCGTGCTTTAAGCTCTGAATGCCTGCCAAAGCGTCCAAGCACCAATCATCACGAAACCCACGCCAGCGACGATTTGCAAAGTGCGCGGCGAGACGACTTTGCCGACAGCTGCACCGGCCACCACACCGATGCCAGCAGACACCACAAGGGCGGCGCTAGCGGCAAGAAATACCGTCCATTTGCTGGGGCCCGAATCCTGCGAGGCAAAGAGCATGGTGGCAAGCTGGGTTTTATCGCCCAGCTCAGCGAGGAAAACGCTGATGAAAATGGTGAAGAAGGCTTGGAGTTGGGTAGTGGTGCTCATGCCACCATTGTGGCGCAGCTTAAAGCGAATTCAGCGGTGTTTTCGCTTGGCATTGGGTCAAATAGCCAATCAAGTTATCGGCTGCCAAATTCGCCATGGCTTGGCGGGTGGGCACGGTGGCGCTACCGATATGCGGTGTCAGTACGACGTTTTTGAGAGCAGTCAGCGCGGGATTGACCTTGGGTTCGCCTTCAAAGACATCCAAACCCGCGCCGAGAATCTTGCCTGCGGCAAGTGCTGCGGCCAAAGCATCTTCATCGATCAAACCGCCGCGCCCAATGTTCACGATGGTGGCCGTAGGCTTCATCAGTGCAATCTCAGCAGCGCCCACCGTGTGATGATTCTCTGCCGTATAGGGCAGCACCAAGACGATGTGGTCAGCCTGTTTGAAAAGCTCTTGCTTGCTCACGTATTTCGCATTTACTTCCGCTTCCAAATCTGGCGTCAGGCGGGAGCGGTTGTGATACACCACCTTCATGCCAAAACCATGCGCACCTCGCTTGGCCACGGCGCGGCCTATCCGGCCCATGCCCAGAATGCCAAGCGTGGAGCCATGAATGTCTGCGCCGCAGAACATGTCGTAGCACCACTTACTCCACTGGCCTGTGCGTAGGTAAGCCTCGCTCTCGCTCACGCGGCGGGCGGTTGCCATGAGTAGCGTAAAGCCCATGTCAGCGGTGGTTTCGGTGAGTACATCGGGCGCATTGGTGGCAAGCACGCCGGCGGCCGTCATCGCAGGCACATCAAAATTGTTGTAGCCCACGGCCATGTTGGCGCAGATTTTGAGATCGGGGCAGGCAGCGACTAGCGCAGCATCGATGCGCTCGCCGCCAGTAGTGAACACGCCAGCTTTGCCTTGCAAGCGGCGAATGAACTCGTCGCGCGGCCAGATCACATCCGCTTGATTCGACTCCACCTCGAAATGCAGCCCCAGTCTCTCCAAAACCTCGGGAAACACTGCGCGCGCTACGAGTATCGATTTTTTAGCCATTTTTAAACCTTTTCAGCGACTTACTGGGATGAAATATGAGTAAAACGCTATCAAAAAGTGAGTGAGTTATTTAACGAAACCAGATGAAACTCATCACAACGAAGAGCGGAATTAAGATGCACGCCGCCCATGCGATATAGCCAAAGAAGCTCGGCATTTTCACGCCGCGATCTTCCACGATGGCCTTGACCATGAGGTTGGGTGCATTGCCGATATACGAGTTCGCGCCCATGAACACCGCACCTGCTGAAATCGCAGCCAGCGTAGCTGCATTCGTCGTCATCAAAGTTTGCGGATCGCCGCCTGCGAGGTTGAAGAACACGAGATATGTCGGCGCGTTGTCAAGGAAGGAGCTGAGCGCGCCAGTCGCCCAGAAATAAGCCAAGGGGCTCGGTGAGCCATCAGCGCGCGTCACGCTCGCCACAATCGCGCCGAAAGGCCCATCCGTGCCCGCTTTAAGCATCGCAATCACAGGAATGATGGTGAGAAAAATACCGGCAAATAACTTAGCCACTTCCTGCATCGGCCCCCAAGAAAACTGATTGGCTTCGTGCACAGAATCCGCAGTAATTTTGAGTGAAATCACCGTCACGGCGATCAGACCGAGATCACGTACGATGCCCTGCAAGCCCACTTCCGTCCCCATCACATCAAAATTCACGCCCGGCTTCCAAATACCACTCATGAGCACCAAGCCCATGATGCAAATCAGCAAGATGAAATTGGCCTTGCCATCAAAACCAATGTTCTTGGAGTCTGGCGTAGGATCAAACTTGAGCACCTCTTCGCGCTTGTGATAGTAGTAAGAATCCATCACGTAGAAAATCGCCAGCAAAGAGCCGACCATGAAAAGCGTCTCGGGGAAGATGTATTTCACCGTCCAGAAAAAATCCACGCCTTTCAAGAAGCCGAGGAAGAGCGGAGGATCACCCAGCGGCGTGAGCGAGCCGCCCGCATTGCTCACGATGAAGATGAAAAACACAAACACATGCATCTTGTGTTGACGGTTGTCGTTAGCCCGAATCAGCGGGCGAATGAGCAGCATGGATGCACCTGTTGTGCCCATGAAACTCGCCGCTACAGCACCAATCGCCAGAATCGAAGTATTGAGCATCGGGCTGCCATGCAAATTGCCTTTGATGTAAATCCCGCCCGAGACGGCAAACAAAGCCGTGAGCAAAATCACAAACGGGATGTATTCCGCCAAGAGCGCATGCACCAATGCGCTACCCGCTGCACCCGCGCCAAATTGAATCGCAAAAGGCACCAGAAACAGCAGCGCCCAAAATGCCGCCACCTTGCCAAAATGATGATGCCAAAACTGCGGCGTAAGCAGCGGGCACAGCGCGATGCACAGCAAGATGCCTGCAAACGGCACGCCCCAAAGCGCGGTGAGCTGCTTGCCATCGATATCGGCGGCGAAAGCGCTTTGCACCATAAACAGGGTGATTAAAAGCGCAAAAAACTTGAGTGAACGCAAATATTTGCCAAGCATGGGTTGTCTCCGGGTGTCTTGTGTAGATTATGCCTAGTGATAAGCGCTTGGCCTTTCACGATGCTTGCAATGTTGATGCCGTGAAAAGCGCTGAACAAGGCATTGCATAGGTTCCTTGGTTGGCTTAAACACTCACCAGAGCACCCGGGGCGGATGGCTCCATGTCCTCCGGCGGCCATGAAGTTTTATTTGTCTTCGGTAAGCTGAATGCGCCGCCTCCCCCCAATACTGTTCATTTAAATTACTTTCGAACTCTTTTCATTGAATAGAAGCGCGAGACAGCTAGGGGCTGCAGCAGAACAACTTGCAGGTCTTGCTTGTGTACGCCTT
>JAAFJC010000050.1 GCA_013297925.1 Comamonadaceae bacterium | reverse complement strand
GCAATCGATGCGCTGATGTTGGGCAGCTTGATGATGTTGGCTTCGGGCTTGAGCGTGAGCTTGCCCAGATCAGCCAGTGTGTCGGGTAGGCGCTGCTCTTCTTTAAGGTACTCGGGGAATTGCGAGAGCACGCGAGCGGCCACAGAAATGTCTGCCGTGTCGATCTTCAGGCCAGCGGGCGCTGCGAAAGTGCGGATGATGGGAAGGAAGGAGGCTGTGGCCAACAATGGCGCTTCATCGGTGAGTGTGTAGATGATGGTGGGCTGCGCGGATGTTGCGGTGCTCATAGGAGTGTCTCTTTGCTTGGAATACTTAAGGTGATACCGCCGCAGAATGAATTACAAGCGGCTGGCAGTGATTTTGGCCGAATTTTCTTGCCCTTGACTGACCCAAGGCTGAATTTTTGCAATAGCTTTTCATATAACAAAAAATCGGTTTTCGGCATAACGATAATGACGCATATGAAATACGAGATTCCTGAGCTGAAAAAACTGGTCTATGAAATGCGCATTCCGATGCGTTGGGGCGATATGGATGCGATGGGGCATGTGAACAACACGCTTTACTTTCGCTATCTGGAGACAGTGCGCATCGAGTGGATGCGCTCGATTGGTTGCCAGCCTGATCCTGCGGGCGAGGGCCCGGTGATCGTGAATGCGTTTTGCAATTTCTACAAGCAGCTGGTGTATCCCGGTGATGTGCTGATCAAAATGTACGCCAGCGATCCGCAGCGCACGACCTTTGAGACTTGGGGCACGATGGAGCGGACTGACGAGCCGGGCGTGATTTACGCAGCGGGTGGCGCGACGACGATTTGGGTGAATTTTCCGTTGCAGAAGGCGGCTGCGTTGCCTGAATGGATGAAGGCGCATGTGACGCCTTGAGTTTTATTGCTCCTGATTTTGTAGCGCTTCGCGCAGGTTTTATGCAGGCTAGTAAGCGATTTTTGCTTGATTTTCACTTTTAGGCCTGCGCTCGGCGTATGCGTCATGGTCTCATGGTCTCCCTCGTGGGCTAGGCGACACTTGTCGCCTGAAACGATGGTGGAAACGCTCCGCGTTTTCTAACCCTGCGTCCAACAAATCGGCCATGCCGCATACGCCGATCACAGGC
The DNA here is from genome assembly GCA_013297925.1 of Comamonadaceae bacterium. Classification (GTDB taxonomy): domain Bacteria; phylum Pseudomonadota; class Gammaproteobacteria; order Burkholderiales; family Burkholderiaceae_C; genus JANMDU01. The sequence goes on along the minus strand of JAAFJC010000050.1, from coordinate 23,216 downwards.
CGTTGGTTAGCGAAGTGAGTCCCAATCTCGGCGTATTGAGCGGCTTGAAAGTAGCGAGCGTTAGGCGCGAAGTTTCTAAATGTAGCCAACAGGCCGCGAGCTTGAGGCATTTCCCCCGACCGATTTGTGGTACTCCACCATGAGGGCGGGGGAAATGCCTCAAGCTCGCGGCCGCTCTGTCCGAAGCAAAATCTTCAAACGCTAATGGGATAATTCAAAGCGTGAGCACAGAACTCTTCCACATCGCCTTCTACAAATTCGTCCACATCGCCCACCCAGAGGCCGTGGTAGAGCGCCTGCGTGAGCTAACGAAAGATGCGCTGGGCAGCATTTTGATTGCGCAAGAGGGCATCAATGGCATGTTGGCTGGTACGGCGGAGCAGCTGGATGCGTACGAAGCGGCAGTGCAGGCTGATGCGGCGCAAGATGTAGTGCTAGCGGGAATGTTCAAAGGCATGGTGTTCAAGCGTACTGCTTGCCACACTCAGCCTTTCAAACGCATGAAAGTGCATTTGAAGCGCGAGATTGTGCCTTTGGGGGTGGATGGCGTGGATGCACCGGGGCGGATTGATGAGATTCATGCCAATGATGTGCCGCCGCGCGAGTGGCGTGAGCTGATCAAGCGACCGGATGTGGTGTTGCTAGACAACCGCAACAGCTTTGAATGGCGGCTCGGGCGTTTTGAAGGGGCAGTTGATCCCGGCGTCGTGAATTTCCGTGATTTTCCTGAGTACGTGAAAGCGCATGCGGATGAATGGAAGCGCGATGGCAAGACGGTGGCCATGTATTGCACCGGCGGTATCCGCTGCGAGAAGAGCAGTGTGTGGATGCAGGATATGGGGCTCAAAGTCGCGCAGCTTGAGGGCGGGATTTTGAATTACTTCAAAGAAATGCCCGATGCCGAGAAAGATTGGCAAGGCGAATGCTTCGTGTTTGACAACCGCGTGGCGCTGGATACCAAGCTGAAAGAGACTTCGACTTCGGTGGATGACGTGTACAGCGATCAAGATTTGATCGACGCGGCGCAAGCCGAGGATGCGCGTTGGCGCCTCAATCGGGCGAAGCGCTTGGATAGTGAGTAAAGCGCAACTTCCTCTTCGAGATGGCGTGAGCGCGAGTACTATGGTGCTGCCACCGCTCTCATCTCTTGCTGTCACGCCTCACTCTTTGCTCTCATTTTTAGAGCACTCCACGCCCAATTCATCCCAGCTAGACTGGGAAAACCGTTTAAAAAATGGTTTGATCCTCGATCAAAACGGCAAAGCATTACCCAAGGAAGCCCCCTACATCGTTGGCCAACGGATTCACTACTGGCGCGATGCTGGCGTGGAGCCACGCATACCTTTTGACGAGCAGATCATTTATCAAGATGATCATATTTTGGTCGCCGACAAGCCGCATTTCCTCCCCGTTACGCCCACGGGTGGCTATGTACAAGAAACTTTGCTCGTGCGCCTGAAAAAGCGCACCGGCTTAGCCGATCTCACGCCAATGCATCGTATTGATCGGGATACGGCGGGTTTGGTGATGTTCTGCATTCGCAAGGAAGACCGCGATGCATATGCTGCGATGTTTCGTGGGCGACAGCTCAGCAAAACCTACGAGTGCATTGCGCCGTTTTCGCTAAATCTGAGCTTTCCGCTCATACGCAAGACGCGCCTCGTCACGTCACCTGATTCGTTCATGCAGATGGTGGAAACTGATGGCGAGCCCAACTCTGAAACCCAGATCGAGTTGATCGAGCATATCGGCGAATTTGCACGCTATCGCCTGTATCCCATCACTGGCAAACGCCATCAACTTCGCGTTCACATGAATGCGCTGGGCTTGCCGATTCGTGGCGATGGCATCTACCCTGTACTCACCCCTGAAACATCTCAGCCTGATTACAGCAGCCCCATGTTACTGCTGGCGCAGTCACTGTCATTTCTTGATCCTGTTACGGCAGAACCTAGGAGTTTCCAGACTAGGCAAAGCCTCTGCTTTTAAAGATCATCCCCTGTCCCGAACTGCCTTGTGCATTTTTCTATGAAGTTCAAAGCGATGTCCGCACTTTTCCCAATCACCTCCATTCGTATGAAGAAACTGCTTCTTTCGCGGGTATGGCCCAGTGTCTTTGTTGGTGTCGTGTCGATGGCAACTGCACAAACCAGTAACTTGATCGTCCCTCGATTTATCGAAGAGACCGATAGCGCGGGCCTGCAGCTTCGCTTTGAAGGTGAATCGGAGTATTTGGTGGGCGGGGGTGTAGCGGCCTTTGATTGCGATGGTGATGGCTTGCCAGATTTGTACCTGACTGGCGGCGTCAATCGTGCCAAGTTTTATCGCAATGTGAGCACGCGTGGCGGCGCTTTGAAGCTACGTGAGGAGCGCTCAGGCTTGGAAGTGACGAATGCTGTAGGTGCTTATCCGATGGATGTTGATGGCGATGGCAACACGGATGTGGTGGTTTTGCGTGTGGGTGAAATGCAAATTTACCGAGGCTTGGGTGGCTGTAAATTTGAGCGGACCAACGATGCTTGGGGCTTCAAGACGGGTAATCAGTGGCATACGGCATTTGCTGCAACATGGGAGCGTGGCCAAAACTGGCCGACTTTGGCCATCGGTACCTACACTGACCGCGCCAAGCCAGAGTTTCCTTGGGGCAGCTGCACGCAAACATGGCTGATGCGGCCTAACGCGGCTCTTGGTGGTAAAGGCTTTGCCGCCGCGCAGGCGCTGACGCCAGGGCATTGTGCGCTTTCGATGCTGTTTTCGGATTGGGCGCGAAATGGTTACCCTGATTTGCGTGTGAGCAATGACCGTGAGTATTTCAAAGGTGGGCAAGAGCAGCTGTGGAAGCTGCGTCCGGGGCAAGCACCATCGCTTTATACGGCGGCCGAAGGCTGGAAACCCTTGCAGCTATGGGGTATGGGCATTGCCAGCCATGATGTTGACGGAGACGGAAAGCCTGAGCTGTATCTCACGAGTATGAGTGACAACAAGCTTCAGAAACTGGATGCAGATGCCGCAGGTGCAGTGGGGCAAGCGGCCAGTCGGCCTAGCTACAGCGATATGGCTTTCAAGCGCAACGCTACAGCGCATCGCCCCTACGCCGGGGGCGATGTTCAACCCTCCACCGCTTGGCATGCGCAGTTTGCCGATGTCAACCATGATGGATCGGCGGATTTGTTTGTCGTCAAAGGCAATGTGGGGCATATGCCAGACTTTGCGGCGCTTGATCCCAACAATCTGATGCTGCAAAAACCCGATGGCACATTTGAAGAGGTGGGCTTGCAGGCTGGCGTGGCAAGTGTTCACAGAGGGCGTGGCGGCTTGCTGATTGATATGAATGCTGATGGCATGCTTGATATGGTCGTGGTCAATCGATGGGAGAAAGCTCAGCTTTGGCGCAACGTAGGAACAGGCACGGAGCAGCAGCCGCGCTTGCCCGGTTCATGGCTGCAATTGCGATTAAAGCAAAGCGGCGCGAATCGAGATGCGATTGGCGCTTGGGTCGAGGTGGAGACACGACATGGCTCAAACGTTCGCGTGGTTCGCCAAGAACTGACAGTGGGCGGTGGGCATGCGAGCGGGCACTTGGGCTGGATGCATTTTGGCTTAGGAACAGAGGTTCCTTCACAAGTGCGCGTGCGTGTGCAATGGCCGGCTCTTGCCCTTGATGCGCAGCCGCAGTGGAGTGACTGGATGACGGCATCCAGCAACCAGTTTGTCTTGGTGGAGCGCACTCGCGGTCTCCAAGCTTGGAAAGCACCTTGATATGTTCAAGCAAATCTCTCGTTTTTTGAGAAGCCTGCTGTCCGGTCTGACTGCAGGTCTGATTTTTGCGGCGCTGACTACGTCGGTTGCCGCGCAGCCTGCGCCATCGCCAGAAGAGTCGCGTGTTCCAGCGCCTACTGCTTCTCAGTTCAGCGGCCAACTCGTACTGGATTGGATGCAACTATCGCTGCTTTTGGCGCAGCAGACGCCCGGCATGAGCCCACCTGTCACAGCGCGCGCTTTTGCCTACCAAGCTTTGACACTGTATGAGTCCGTTGTGCCCGGAATGGCTGGCTATCAAAGTCTCGCAGGGCAACTCAATGAGTTGAGCTCTTTGCCATTGGCGCAACCCGATGAGGCCTTGCATTGGCCCTCAGTAGCCAATGCCTCACTCGCAGCCATCACGCGCATGATGTTTCCCCATGCCACAGCAGAGAACAAAGCGCGTATCGCTCAGCTTGAGCGAAGCTTGCCTTTGAAATACAGCCGCGATTTTGATCCGACGCGTACGACCATCGAACGCAATCGTCGCTCAGAGACGTATGGGCGTTTGATGGCCATGGCTGTGATGACTTGGGCGCGCACCGATGGCGGGCATGAGGCTTGGGGCCCCGTGCGCCGCGATCAAGCTAACTACGTGCCACCGAGCAACCCGAGTCAATGGGTTCCTACTCCCCCCGGTTTTGCAACTCCTTTGTTGCCTTATTGGGGCAGTAATCGGCCTTTTGTGTTGGCCCAAGGTAATCCATCTTCAGTTTGCCCGGCACCTGAGCCGCTGGCTTTTTCAGAGGATGCCAACTCCGCATTTCAGCGCCAAGTGCAAGAAGTGCATCGGATCAGCACGCAGGCCACCCAAGAACAGCGGCAGATTGCGCTGTATTGGGCGGACGATCCTCTCAAAACGCCCACACCTGCTGGCCACTGGCTGCATATTGCCACCGATGTCTTGCGCAGCAAACAGGCCAATTTGGCCGATGCTGCCAGTGCCTTGGTCCAGTTGAATCTGGCCATGTCTGATGCCTTTGTGGCAGCTTGGCATGCTAAATATCAGTTTCAGGTATTGCGCCCGGTTACTGCCGTGCAACTAACCATTGACAGCCGCTGGGTACCTCCTTTGATGCACACGCCGCCTTTCCCGGAATATCCTTCCGGGCATTCCGTTCAAAGTGCGGCTGCCGCGCAGGTTCTCGACAAGGTCTTTGGCGCAAATACGGAATTTACTGACAATGCACACAATGATCGAGGCTGGGGACCGCGCAATTTCCGTAATTTTCAGACAGCGGCGCAGGAGGCTGCGATGTCGCGTTTGTATGCTGGTATCCACTACCGTTTTGGTATTGAGGGTGGGCTGGTGCAAGGGCGTTGTGTGGGGCAAAAGATTTTGGCGTTGAAGCTCAAACCTTAGCCTCAAGTTATCGTTTTTCTTTGCATTTTGATTCGATACTTTTTGTTGCCTTGTTAGGCCTAGGGAAAGCACGGATCGTAGAGTCGATCACTTGCTACACATAATTAGTGCGCCGTACAAACTAATTCTGCCGCCAATAGAGGAGGTGGATGAGGACGGAATCTAAACATCTTTAGGAGATAGTATGAAGTTGAACAAATCCCTCATAGCCATGGCTCTCGCTTTTGGTACCAGCGCGATGGCGCAAGTGGTCGGCGTGAGCTGGTCTAACTTCCAGGAGGAGCGCTGGAAGACCGATGAGGCTGCGATCAAGGCGCAGCTTGAAAAAATGGGTGCCAAGTACATCAGCGCTGATGCTGGCGGTTCGCCCGAAAAGCAATTGGCTGATATCGACGGCTTGATCTCCAAAGGCGCAAAAGCGCTGATCGTTTTGGCGATGGACAAAGATGCTATCTTGCCCGCTGTCAACAAAGCTGGCGCGCAAAAAATTCCCGTGGTGGCCTACGATCGTTTGATCGAAGCGCCAGGCGTGTTCTACATCACCTTTGATAACGTGGAAGTGGGTCGCATGCAAGCACGCGCTATCCTCGCGGCCAAGCCAAAAGGCAACTACGTGATGATCAAAGGCAGCCCAACTGATCCTAACGCGAATTTCTTGCGTGGCGGCCAAGGCGAAGTGCTCAAGGCTGCGATCGACAAAGGTGACATCAAGATTGTTGGCGAAGAGTACACCGATGGCTGGAAGCCTGAAGTGGCTCAAAAGAACATGGAGCAAATCCTCACCAAAACCGGCGGCAAGGTCGATGCCGTTGTAGCTTCTAACGATGGCATGGCTGGTGGCGTGGTTGCAGCCCTGACCGCCAAAGGCATGAAGGGTGTGCCAGTTTCTGGTCAAGATGGTGATCACGCTGCTCTGAATCGCGTGGCCTTGGGTCAGCAAACCGTGTCGGTCTGGAAAGACGCTCGTGACCTCGGTCGCGAGGCTGCGAGTGCAGCTGTGACTTTGGCTAAAGGCGCAAAAGTAGCCGCTGCTAAGCCTTGGGATGGTGGCGAGAAGAAGATCAAGCTGGACGCGCAATTCCTCAAGCCAGTCGCCATCACATCCAAGAATTTGGATGATGTGCTCAAAGCGGGTTGGATCAAGAAAGACGCTCTGTGCAAGGGCGTCGATAAGGCCAACGCGCCTGCTGCTTGCAAATAAAGCTCGGGTAATTTTCCTTGAACAAACGCTTGAGGGGCTTGCCCTTCAAGCGTAAGGGGTAAATCTTGTCTTCAATTTTTCATGATTTGCGTCAATCCTCGGTTGACTGGCGCATGCTCCTGATGGGTGGCGTGCTGGTGTTGATTGCATTGACATTCAATGTGCTCACGGGTGGTATTTTTCTATCGCCAGAGAATCTCTACAACGTTGCACAACAAACCGCAGTGGTGGGGATTGTGGCGACCGTGATGGTGCTCGTGATCGTTGCACGGCATATCGATTTATCCGTGGGCTCGACCATGGGCTTTGTGGGTGTACTGATTGCTTGGCTCATGTACACGCAAGGATGGCACTGGGTAGAGGCCTCCATTGCTGGCCTGGCTGCATCCATCCTCGTTTCTGTTTATCAAGGTGCGCTGACAGCCATGCTGGGCGTGCCTTCTTTCGTGGTTACCGTGGGCGGCCTGATGAGTTTCAGGGGTGCTGCATTCTTGGTTGCTGATGGCAAGACCCAGCCCGTGAGTGATCCAGTGTTTCAGCAGTTGGGGGGTGGTTTTGACGGCTCGATTGGTGTTTTTGCCAGTTGGATGGTTGCTCTTGCTGTATGCCTCGGTTTGCTGATGAGCGCGGCAGCCAGGCGCAGAGCTAAAACGCGCTATGGCATACCTAACAATCCAATGTGGATTGATGCCATGGGTGTCTTGATTCCAGCCGCGATCGCAGTGGCTTTTGTGGCAACGATGAATGCCTATCAAATTCCATCGAAGGATGCGCCTCAAGGTATCCCTATTCCTGTGTTGATCTGGGCCGCGGTCGCGCTGATTTTGGGGTTTCTAGTCACGCGTACGCGCTTTGGCCGCTATGTTTATGCCATGGGCGGCAATCCTGAGGCAGCCGAGCTGGTTGGCATTCCGGTCAAAAGAGTGACGTTGATGCTGTTCGCCTTGCTGGGCTTGCTGGTTGGCTTGGCTGCCATAGTTTCAATTGCTCGCTTGAATGCGGGCACCAACAGCCTGGGAACAGGTATGGAGTTGTATGTGATCGCTGCTGCGGTCATTGGTGGAACAGCTTTGGCTGGAGGCAGTGGTTCGATCCTGGGATCGGTGTTGGGCGCATTGATCATGCAAAGCATCGACAGTGGCATGCTGCTGATGGATGTGCCAATTGGTTGGCGCTATGTCATCGTCGGGCAAGTGCTGATTGTGGCTGTGGTGTTTGACGTGATCTATCGCCGCCGCACGGAAGGCAAATCATGAGTGATCTTGCTGTGTCTCAAGCTCCACTCGTGTCCATGCAAGGCATCCACAAGTCTTTTGGTGGTGTTCATGCGGTGGAAAACGTTAGCCTTTCGTTAAAGGCGGGCGAAGTTGTTGCTGTCCTAGGGCACAACGGTGCGGGTAAATCCACGTTGATGAAGATGCTTGCCGGCGCTTATCCGATTGATAGCGGTGAGATTCGGATCAACGGTGCATTGACTTCCATACGCACTCCGACGGATGCGCAGCATCACGGCATTGAATCCATCTACCAAACGTTGGCTTTGGCAGATAACTTGGATGCCGTTGCCAATCTGTTCCTTGGCCGTGAGTTGCTGACCGCTTGGCGCACCTTGGATGATCACCGTATGGATGCGGATGCGCGCAAGGTTTTTCATCGATTGAACAAGAACTTTACGAATATTCGCACACCAGTGCGCCGCCTCTCTGGCGGTCAACGTCAAGTGGTTGCGATCTCACGCGCCATCTATTTCAATGCGAAGATTTTGATCATGGACGAGCCGACTGCGGCCTTGGGCCCGGAGGAAACAGCCATGGTTGCCGATCTGGTGCGTCAATTGAAAGCAGACGGCGTGGGTATTTTTCTCATCAGTCATGATCTTCATGATGTCTTTGCTCTGTCTGACCGTGTTGCCGTGATGAAGAATGGTCGCTTGGTCGGTACTTACGCCACAAAAGATGTGACTGAAGATGAAGTGCTTGCCATGATCATTGGAGGTAAAACACCTGCTGGTAAACCGCAAGCGGTGACGTAATCGCGGCACAGCATGAAGATTGGCGATTTACAACTGGTCAAGCGTATCAACCGCAGTGTGCTGCTGCGATTGATGCGATCTCATCCGGGAGCTTCTCGAGCACAGCTGTCGCATCTGAGTGGCTTGACCAAATCGACTGTCAGCTCTGCGGTGCGTGAGCTGATTGAAGAAGGCTGGCTGGAAGAGGGCTTGCAAAACGAGAACCGAGAAACCCATGCTGCGCAAAGGCAAGGGCAAGGTCGCCCATCGACACCGCTGATGCTCAGTAGTAAGCACCATGCATTGGCAGGTATTGACCTGGCTGTTGATGGTTTGCGCTTGGCTGTGGTGTCTGTCACTGGGGATATGCTGTGGAGCGAAGAGCATGCCTTCAGAGCAGGAAAAAAAGCTTTAGAGCCTAGATTGGTGTTGGCTCAGGCAGCTCAACTTCTGGGAGGTGTGCGTGATCGCTTACGCGAGCGTGGCTTACAGCTTTCTGGTGCCGGCTTGGCTCTGCCGGGGGCGATGGATATCAAAACTGGCATGCTGCGAATTGCGCCTAACTTGGGTTGGCGCAATGTAGCCATCAGCACGCTCTGGTTCGCTGCTTTGGCCGAATTCGGGCTTGAAGAGATGCCCACCTCCATCCAAAACGAAGCCGATTGCGCCGCTTTGGGTGAGTATGAGTTTGCCCGCTTGGCTTCGACCGACGCACTGATTTTTGTGACCTGTGATGTGGGCGTGGGTGCAGGCATTGTGCTCAATGATCGGATTTACGCTGGCGCACAGGGATTGGCTGGCGAAATCGGCCACAACATCCTCGTACCGGGTGGTGATTTGTGTTCTTGTGGTCGGCGAGGTTGTGCTGAAACAATGATTGGCGCTCGGGCTCTGGAGCGACAATGCAAAGCGACTGGCGATGTGGCTCAAGCGGGTCAGGCTTTAGGTATTTTGTTGCAGAACCTTTGGACCGCATTTAACCCAGGACAGTTTGTGATGGGTGGCAAATCTGTGATGAGGTATCCAGCATTACTGAAGCACGCCAAAGAAACCTTGGCAGCGTATGCTGATGCTGCTGGAATGAGTCCGCCTGAGATCCGTCTGGCGCGATACGGCTTCTTTACGTCTGCTGTGGGTGCTGCAGCCTTGGTTCTGCATCATCAACTGCGCCCTGTTTATGCTGATCTGCCTTGGGTGGCATCTAATGCGCAAGACTGGCGCTTAGAGCCGATCGCTGCTTGATCCATTTTTAATCTGGAATCGCATATGTATCTCGGATTGGATATTGGCACTTCTGAAGTCAAGGCTGTTTTGCTAGATACCCATCAGCGTTTAATAGGGTCTGCTGGCGTTCCATTGGATCTGCAGCATCCTGCCCCAGGCTTCTCGGAGCAAGAACCAACGAGATGGTGGGCCGCGTGTGTGCAAGCTTGCGCTCAATTGCGCGAGACGCATTCGAAGGCTTGGGCGGCTGTTCGTGGCATTGGTTTGTCTGGCCAAATGCATGGCGCAGTGTTGCTCGATGCTGCGCGCCAGGTGATTCGACCAGCAATTTTATGGAACGATACACGTAGCCATCAAGAATGCGCAGAGATGATGGCAGTCCATCAAGGTGCCGCGCAATTGGCAGGCAGTTTGATCATGCCCGGCTTTACATCGCCCAAGCTTGCTTGGTTGCGCAAACACGAGCCGCAGAATTATTCACGTATCGCACATGTCTTGCTGCCCAAAGACTATGTGCGACTGCAGTTGACTGGAGACATCGTCAGCGACATGTCTGATGCCAGTGGCACGGCGTGGTTAGATGTTGCCAAGCGAGATTGGTCTGACGAGTTGCTGGCGCTGTCTGGGCTTGCGCGCTCACACATGCCTCGTTTGGTGGAGGGCAGTGCATCCTCGGGTGGCTTATCTGCTGTGGCTGCCAAAACTCTGGGGCTGAGCGCGGGCATAGTGGTGGCAGGTGGTGGTGGCGACAATGCCGCCAGCGCAATGGGCATGGGCGTCGCGGAGCCAGGGCAAGGATTCTTATCGCTGGGCACCAGTGGTGTACTTTTTTTGATCACACCCGGTTTTCGCCCGAATCCACCAAGCGCAACGCACGCGTTTTGTCATGCATTGCCAGATCGCTGGCATCAAATGAGTGTGATGCTATCGGCAGCAAGTTGTTTGCAATGGGCTTCGCAACTCTTGGAGCGACCTGTTGCGGAATTGGTGTCGCTTGCGACTGCGCTTCCAGTTGCTCGTCAAGAATCAGCCCCCATTTTTCTGCCTTATTTGAGTGGCGAACGCACGCCACACAATAACGCTCAAGTGCGTGGCAGTTGGCATGGCTTGACGCACGATACAGATGCGGCCACCTTGGCCTATTCCGTGATTGAAGGCGTGAGCTTTGGCCTATGTGATGGCTTGGCTGCGCTGCAGGCAGCAGGTTGTGAGGCTACGCAGCTTTCTCTGGTGGGCGGTGGCTCGCGCAGCGTTTTCTGGGCGCAACTGCTTGCTTCAAGCTTAGATGTCAACATCATCACCCACGGTGGCGCTGCCGTGGGCGGAGCTTTGGGAGCCGCCCGCTTAGCTTGGCTGGCAGACGGAGGCAATCTCTCACAGGTGTGTATCGCGCCGCCCATTGAGGCGACGTATCAACCCATTGACAGCCAACGCGAGCTATTGTTGCCACGCTTGGCACGTTTTAGAGCTCACTACCCAAGGATAACTTTATGACTAACTACTTTGATTCCCTAAAGCAAGCACGCTACGCTGGCAGCGACTCCAAAGACCCCTACACCTTCAAGTGGTATGACAAAAACCGCAAAGTGCTGGGCAAAACCATGCAAGAGCAGCTGCGTTTTGCGGTGTGCTATTGGCACAGCTTTTGTTGGAATGGGTTTGATCCGTTCGGCTATGACGGTACGTTTGAGAGGCCTTGGCAGAAAACGGCGGCGCAAAACGCATTGGCTGGGGCGCGCGAGAAAGCAGATGAGGCCTTTAGCTTTTTTCAAAAATTAGACGTTCCTTTTTATTGCTTCCATGATCGTGATGTCTCTCCGGAAGGTGCAACGCCACGTGAGAGTGTGCGAATGCTGCACGAGATGATCGATGTGCTGGCGCGTAAACAGCAAGACACAGGCGTGAAGTTGCTTTGGGGTACAGCCAATCTCTTTAGCCACCGCCGCTTCATGTCGGGTGCCGCCAGCAATCCAGATCCCGAGATTTTTAGCATGGCAGCCCTGTTGGTGAAAGAGGCAATGGATGCCACACACAAGCTCGGTGGTGTGAACTATGTGCTTTGGGGTGGGCGTGAAGGCTATGAAACTCTACTCAATACGCGTATGGGCCATGAGCTGGATCAACTCGGCCGATTCATGAACATGGTGGTGGAGTACAAGCACAAGATTGGCTTTCAGGGAGATATCTTGATCGAACCTAAACCGCGTGAGCCGACCAAGCACCAATATGACTATGACGTGGCCACGGTGTATGGCTTTCTTTGCCGCTACGGGCTGGAGAAAGAAATTCGTGTCAACATCGAAAACAATCACGCCACACTGGCTGGCCACAGCTTCGAGCACGAGATCGTCACGGCGCTGGATTTGGGCATCTTCGGTTCGATCGACATGAACCGTGGCGATATGCAATGCCAATGGGATACTGACCAATTCCCCAATAATATTCCGGAAACAGCCTTGTGCCTGTACTACATCATGCAAGGCGGTGGCTTTAAAAATGGTGGCTTGAATTTTGATGCCAAGGTACGTCGTCAATCTTTTGAAGCTGACGATATGCTGATTGGTCACATCGGAGCGATGGATGTTAGCGCGCGAGCGCTGCTGATTGCAGAGCGAATGATTGCAGATGGCCGCGTTGCCAGCTTGGTGAAGGAGCGCTATCGCGGTTGGCAGGAGGAGCTGGGTCAGCAAATCTTGCAGAAAAAACAAACGCTAGATAGCTTGGCTCAGCGAACGCTTGATCGCAATACTGATGTGCGTCCTGCATCAGGTCGTCAAGAGCTGCTAGAAAACATCTTGAATGAAATGATCTGAAGGTAAAGAAGCCTTATTGCGATCCAGCGTGATTCAATTCACGAATAAATGACACCGCCTTGGTGGTGATCATGTCCACCGCCGGGCCGTTGGCACCATGGGGCAGGATGATGTGGGCATTGCGCTTGGTGGGTTCGATGAATTGTTTGTGCATGGGGCGCACGGTTTGCAGGTATTGCCCGATCACACTTTCTGCGCTGCGCCCGCGCTCGGCCATGTCGCGTTGCAAGCGGCGAATGAAGCGCACATCGGGGGCGGTATCTACAAACACTTTGAGCGACATCATGCCGCGCAGCTCCGGATCGAACAGGGCAAATAGGCCTTCGATCACAATGATCGGTGCGGGCTTAATCGTGACGGTTTTGCTCGATCGGTTGTGCACGGTGAAGTCATATTGCGGCATCTCAATCGCTTGGCCCCCTCGCAGGGCGCGCACATGCTGCATGAGCAGCGGCCAGTCAAACGCATCCGGATGGTCGTAGTTGACCTTGCAGCGCACATCGTATGAAGGCTCGGCTTGGTGCAGGTAATAGTCATCTTGCATGAGCACGGCAGCATGATCTGCGCCGACCGCTGCCAGCACCTCGCGCGTCACGGTAGATTTACCGCTGCCGCTGCCGCCTGCAACGCCAATAACGAAGGTGGGGTAGGGCGTAGTGCTTTGAGTTGAATCGGTAGGCATGCATGAATCTTACCCGCGCTTAGCGTCAGCCTAGAATCTATGAATGCGCCTCTCGCAATCGCCCACTGATCTTGCTTTTGTGCAAAACCCTTATGCTTTTTACGAAGTGGCGCGTGCGCATGGGCCGTTTTTTCATTGGGAAGAATATGGCATGCTGGCCACGGGTGATTGGGCGGCGGTGAATGCGATTTTGCGCAATCGGCGCTTTGGGCGCGAGGCTTTGCCCGAGAAAGCGCCCGTGATTCCCGAGCACTTGAAACCGTTTTATGCGGTAGAAGCGCATTCCATGCTGGAGCTGGAGCCGCCGCGCCACACGCGGTTGCGTAATCTGGTGCTGCGTGCTTTTACGTCGCGGCGTATCGCAGCATTGCAGCCAGAAATCGAAAGCTTGGCGCATGAACTGATTGATCAATTACCTTCTGATGAATTTGATCTTTTGCCGCATTTTGGTCAAAAACTGCCGGTGATCATCATTGCGCGTCTGCTTGGTGTGCCAGAGACCTTGAGCGATGATTTGCTCAAATGGTCTCGGGCGATGGTGGGCATGTACATGGCGGGGCGCACGCGCGAGACGGAAGATCGTGCCGTGGCGGCTACCGAAGCCTTCGTGGCCTTTCTGCGCAGCTATATTGATGCGCGTCGCAGAGATCCGAAAGACGATTTGATCACCGAACTGATCGCCGCCGAAGAGGAAGGCGAAAAGCTATCGACCGACGAGCTGATCAGCACCTGCATTTTGCTGCTCAATGCCGGCCATGAAGCCACGGTGCACACGATAGGCAATGGCGTTAAAACACTGCTGCAAACCGGCACCCAGATCACACGACACAACGCTACAGCTTGCGTGGAAGAAATCCTGCGCTTCGATCCTGCGCTGCATATGTTCACCCGCTGGGCGTATGAAGATGTGGAGATCCTCGGGCAAAGCTTCAAACGCGGCGATCAAGTGGCGCTGCTGCTTGCGGCTGCGAACCGCGATCCGGCCGTCTGGCCGCAGCCGCATGTTTTCGACATTCAACGAGAACTCAAACCCATGGCCAGTTTCGGCGCAGGCCTGCATTTCTGCGTTGGCGCTCCATTGGCTCGCCTGGAGCTAACTACGGCGCTGCCGATTTTGTTTGAGCGCCTACCGAGGCTGCGCTTGGTCGAAACACCGCAATACAGCAATCTTTACCATTTTCACGGCCTAAGCCGTTTGCTGGTAAGAGGTGATCGAACCTGATCGAACCACGCGCCAATCCAGCGCATGCTCACTTGCATAAGCTTGCGGCAAATCGGCCTTACCCAGTTGATTGGGATGAAAATCGCGTTTGAAATAGGCCAATAGCGGGCGCGTGGTCATCCAAATCCAGCCGTTGCCTTTGCTGGGGCGGCCAAAGTAGAAGGTCAGCATGCCCCAGAGCGTGGAAGGCTTCCAAAGTGCACCGTCGCGCCGCAGATTGTTGGTGGTCTGCAAGAAGGCATCTATTTGCATAAACACCATCGCCAAGAGATAAGCCACGATGCGCCCTTTCTCATGGCCGCCTAGGCGCTTGTAGAGATCAAAGGCCACGACTTTATGCTCCGTCTCTTCCAGCGCATGCCAGAGCCACAGGCGGCGCATCATGGGATGCATGGCGGAGCTGGTGGCTGGGTTTTTGAGCAAGGTCTCGCTCAGAATCGCGGTGTAGTGCTCGTAGGCGCAGGTGGCGGCCAGCAGGTTCATTGGATGCTCTTTGCTATAACGCACCAAGCGCTTTTCAATGCGTTTCTCGACCGCATTTTCAAAGCCTTGTTTGGCGAGCACGGTGTTGTATTGCGCGTGAATGTGGCGATGCGTAGCCTCTTGAGCGCTGAAATCTGTGAGCTGGGCACGCAGCGCGGCTCGCTCGGCCGGGCTCTCAATGCGTTCATCAATCAAGTGATCCACACCCTTGATTGAATCGATGAAGCTCTGCTCGCCGAGCGGGAAGGTCATTGACATGGCGTTGAAATAGGCCGAGCGAAAAGCATCGCCACCAAACCAGCGGCGATCAAAGCCTTGGGAGAAATCGACCTGCAAGGCGCGGATGGTCATGCTCGCAGATGTAGGTTGCGGCACATTCATTGTGTATTTGATGGTTTTCATGACTCGTAATATACTGAGCTTTCCTCAGATTTCAAACTCGCTTGTTGCTCAGATTTTGAAAATGCCCACGCCTAAACCCTCGATTGCCCGCAAAGCCACGTCTTTCCTGCGCCGGGAGCCTTCACAGGCTCGTGCGCAAGCCACGATGGAAACGCTTTATGAGGCCACTGCTCAGATTGTGGAGCAGGAAGGATTGGAGGCTTTAAGCACCAATAAAATCGCGGCGAAGGCGGGATTTTCCATCGGCACCCTGTATCAATACTTTCCCACCAAAGAGGCGATTTTGGCGGCCATCATTGATCGGGAGCGCAGCCGGGTACAGCAGGGTTTGCATGACCTGCTCAGTGATGCGCAGGCGCGCGCTTTGCCGCCTCAGGATGTGTTGCGTGCCTACATTCAGCAATTGATTGAAGGCTTTGGCTCCGGGCGCGGCAGCTCCCTGTATCGCAAGGCGGCTCGCGCGATGATTCGCGTGGCTTGGCAGATGGATTATCAAGAGCACATTCTTGCGCAAATCCGCGAAACCTCAGATCGCATCGCGGTCTATCTTGCACATGCTGATCAGAATGGCGCTCAGCGTCTGAATGTTTCTCCCGTTACGCTGTTTGTGGTGACGAGGGCAGCCGTGGGCGTGGTTCGCAGCGCTTCGCTGGAGCGCTCGCCTTTGCTGGGCTTACCAGAGTTTGAAGACGAGCTGGTGCGGCTGGCCTGGAGGATGTTGGCTAAAGACTGATTCTTCTGCCCAGTAAAATGGAGGGCTATGTCGAATTCCACCAGCCTCAACCCCCATTTGAAACCCTTCGTGCCTGCTAAAAAGTTCAGCGTGGCCGAGATTCGCGAATCGTTTATTGCCTACTTTGAAAAGCAGGCGCACACCGCCGTGGCCAGCAGCCCGCTCGTGCCGGGCAACGATCCCACGCTGATGTTTACCAACAGCGGTATGGTGCAGTTCAAAGATGTGTTTTTGGGCGAAGACAAGCGGCCTTATGTGCGCGCCGCTTCCGTGCAAGCCTGCTTGCGAGCCGGTGGCAAGCACAATGATTTGGAAAACGTGGGCTACACCGCGCGGCATCACACCTTCTTTGAGATGCTGGGCAACTGGAGCTTTGGTGATTACTTCAAGCGCGAATCGCTGAAGTGGGGCTGGGAATTGCTTACCAAGGTGTATGGGCTGCCACCCGAGCGTTTGCTCGCCACCGTGTACATCGACGATGACGAAGCCTACGATATCTGGACGAAAGAAATCGGCTTGCCTCCCGAGCGCGTGGTGCGGATTGGCGATAACAAAGGCGGCAAATACAAATCTGACAATTTCTGGATGATGGCTGACACGGGCCCCTGCGGCCCATGCTCAGAAATCTTCTTTGATCACGGCCCTCACATTCCCGGCGGCCCGCCCGGCAGCCCGGATGAAGATGGTGATCGCTTCATCGAAATTTGGAACCATGTGTTCATGCAGTTCAACATGGCCGAAGACGGCTCAATCACCAAGCTGCCCGCGCCTTGCGTGGATACCGGCATGGGCTTGGAGCGCTTGGCCGCGATTTTGCAGGGCGTGCATTCCAACTACGAGATTGATCTCTTCCAAAAGCTGATCGCCGCCGCTTCGCGCGAGGTGTTTGGTAAAGACATTGCTGTTGATCTCAACAACCCCAGCCTGCGCGTGATTGCTGATCACATCCGCGCTACCAGCTTCTTGGTGGCTGATGGCGTGATTCCGAGCAACGAAGGCCGCGGCTATGTGCAGCGCCGCATTGTGCGCCGCGCAATTCGCCATGGCTACAAACTCGGCCGCAAAACTCCTTTCTTTTCAAAAATAGTCCCTGATCTCGTCGCGCTGATGGGCGAGGCCTATCCGAATCTCAAAGCCAATGCGCAGCGCGTGATGGATGTGCTCAAAGTTGAAGAAGAGCGCTTTTACGAGACGCTGGAAAACGGCATGGAGATTTTGGAAAGCGCATTGGCTGGCGGCAAACAAGTGCTACCAGGCGATGTGGCTTTCAAGCTGCACGACACCTATGGCTTTCCGCTCGATCTCTCCGCAGATGTATGCCGAGAGCGTGGTTTGACCGTGGATGAAGCGGGCTTTAACAAAGCCATGGAGCAGCAAAAGAACCAAGCGCGCGCTGCAGGCAAATTCAAGATGGACAAAGCGCTGGATTACAGCGGCGCTTCGAACACTTTTGTAGGCTATGAGAAGCTGGAAGCTACTGCAAAAGTGATAGCACTCTACGCAGAGGGTACGCCGGCGAATGAGCTCAAAGCCGGTCAAAACGGTATTGTGGTCTTGGACACCACGCCTTTCTATGCCGAGAGCGGTGGCCAGGCGGGTGACGAAGGTTTGTTGCATGGTGCGAACGGAGCGATCTTCGCCACGCTCGACACGCAAAAAATCAAAGCCGATGTGTTTGGGCATCACGGCAATGTGCACACAGGCTCGATCAAAGTGGGCGATACCGTCACGGCCAAGGTAAATGCCGAAGCGCGCAACCGGACGGTGCGCAACCACAGTGCCACCCATTTGATGCACGAAGCCCTGCGTGCCGTGCTGGGCACGCATGTGCAGCAAAAAGGCAGTGAAGTGACGGCGGATCGCACGCGCTTTGACTTCACGCACAACGCGCCTGTGACGGATGCACAAATCGCCGAGATTGAGCGCCGCGTGAATGCTGAGATTCTGAGTAACCAAGGCACAGCAGCGCGCGTGATGGCGATTGACGATGCCAAAGCCACCGGCGCGATGATGCTCTTTGGCGAAAAGTACGGCGAGGAAGTGCGTGTCCTCTCCATTGGCAATTCCACCGAGCTTTGCGGCGGTACGCACGTCAAAGCCACAGGCGACATCGGCCTCTTCAAAATCGTGGCTGAGAGCGGTGTGGCCGCAGGCGTGCGCCGCGTCGAAGCCGTCACGGGGCAGGGCGCTTTGGAGTTTGTGCAGCATCTGGAAGCCACAGTGAGCAAAGCGGCTGCCGCGCTCAAAGCCACGCCTGACGATTTGGCCGCGCGTATTGGTGGCTTGCAAGATCAGGTCAAAACCTTGGAGAAAGAGCTCGCGCAAGCCAAAGGCAAGCTCGCCTCCAATCAAGGCGATGAATTGGTGAACCAAGCGATCGACATCAAAGGCATCAAAGTCTTGGCTGCGAAGCTCGAAGGCGCAGACGCTAAGGCCCTGCGCGACACGATGGACAAGCTCAAAGACAAGCTTAAAACCGCAGTGATCGTGCTGGCTGCTGCAGATGGCGACAAAGTGCAGATCGCAGCGGGCGTCACTGCTGACACACTCGCCAAAGTCAAAGCCGGCGATCTGGTGAATTTCGTTGCAAGCCAAGTCGGCGGCAAAGGCGGCGGCAAGCCAGACATGGCCATGGCTGGTGGCACAGATGCTTCCAAGCTCAGCGAAGCTTTGGCCAGCGTTCAGGGCTGGGTGAGCGGCAAACTTTAAGCCTCGCTGTATGCTACTAAATCAGTAGCAAACTATCTATATTTCTTCCCAGCTAACCGTTGCTTTCGCCTAAAAATGGTTGGGAAGAGATCTTTGCGCAGTGAGCTGCCCTTGGGGGCAGAATCACAGGCTTTGGGCAACTGCCCGCTTTGCGGCAGGCCGCTCTTGGCTGGAAAAAGCGTTGACGAGCATCATCTGCTGCCCAAAAGCGAAGGCGGCCGCGAGACGCATACTGTGCATCGCATCTGCCACCGAAAAATTCACGCCACGTTTACCGAGAAAGAGCTGGCGCGAAGCTACAGCACGTGGGAAGCGCTTCGAGCGCATGAGGATATGGCTGCCTTTATCGTCTGGGTGCAAAAGAAAGCGCCCGAGTATTACGACAACAGCGTGAAAGCGGCTCGGCGGCGCTAGTTTCTTGCGCTACGAGAGGGCGTTAGACTAACTTCTATGGATTTCTTTCAAAAGCTCATTTTTGTGGGCGTCACGCTCGGCGCTGCTTGCGCGGTGCAGGCTCAAGATGCCATCTCATTGCCAGGCCCCGGCGGCATAGCGCTCAAGGCTTGGCACTACAAACCGGCTGGCGATGCCGCCGCTGCGAAACCTGTGGTCATTGCTCTGCATGGCTGTGGCGGTTTGTATGCCACAGCAGGTGAGCGCAAAGGCCAGCTCAATGCGCGGCATCACGCTATGGGTGAGATGCTTCAAACGCAAGGCTATCACGCCATTTTTCCCGATAGCTTTGGTTCGCGTGGCATCGAGAGCATTTGCTCAGAGGCGCAGCGCCTGAGGAATGGCATTCAGGTGGGTATGGATGAGCGCCGAGCGGATGTGCTGGCTGCCTTGGCTTGGGTGCGTGCGCAGCCGTGGGCTGATGCAGTGCGCAACAATGTTGCTTTGCTGGGCTGGAGCAACGGCGCGCAAACTCTGCTCGCCTCCACGGATGCAGGCCATCGTGCCGTGAAAGCCGCAGGCCAGCCTTTCAAAACCGCGATTGCTTTTTATCCCGGCTGCGTTGAGGCCACACGCACGGGCTATCGCCCCAACACGCCGCTGACCTTGCTGCTCGGTGCAGACGACGATTGGACGCTTCCTGAGCCCTGCATCAAACTCGGCGAGCAGCTCAAAGGCAAAGGTGATGATGTGACGGTGAAGGTCTATCCCGATGCGGTGCACGATTTTGATACACCCTTGCCTGGTGTTCGTACGCGTAGCGATATTCCTAGCCGGTCACCGGCTCGCAAAGGCTTGGGCGTACAAGTGGGGCAAAACGCTGGGGCTCGGGAAGACTCTTGGCAAAAAGTGCAGGAGATATTGAAGAAGGCTTTTGCGCCCTAGGCGACGAAGCCGGAGATATCTGCCGTCAAATCCGGATGCCCGGCGAAATGTTCCACCACGAAATCAACGAAGGCTCTGACCCTTGCAGGCAGCTGCTTGCGGCTTGGGTAGTGGATAAAGAGCTGAATATTTTCTGCCACGCTATCGGGCAGCAGCGCATTGAGTTGACCTGATTTCAACATCGGCAAAGCCACAGGTTGTGGCAATTGCGCGATGCCCAAGCCATCGCCACAGGCCTGCGCCAAAGCGCGAAAATCATTGCAGATGAAGTGCGCAGGCAGTTGGAGAAATTGCATATTGCGCGCGCCATCGCTGCGCGTTTGCACGATGAAAGGAGTGGTTTGCTCTTTGCCGGTGATTTGCAGCATGAGCAAGCGATGTTGAGCCAGATCATCCAAGCTCTGTGGCTTGCCCTGCTCCGCCAAATAGGCGGGGGAAGCGCAGATGAGCAAGCGCAGGGGCCCTAGCGGCCTCGCCACAAAAGCCGCATCGTTTAACGCGCCAATACGAATGCCCACATCAAATCGCTTGGGGATCAGGGGGCTGGAGTCTTCGCTCAGCTCCAACTCCAACCGAATATCAGGATAGCGCTGCTGAAATTTGGGCAGCAACGGAATGAGATACAGATAAGCCACGGGGGAGACGACCGTCGCGCGCAATTTGCCGCTGGCGCTTCTCGCATCGCTAGCCACTTCCTTGCACGCCGCATCCAACTGCGCGAGTGGCTGGCGGCATTGCTCTAAGAAGGCTTGGCCTTCGGGTGTGAGCTGCAAGGCGCGGGTGCTGCGAGCCAGCAGACGCACGCCAAGCGCAGCCTCCAAGCGGCTGATGTTTTGGCTCACGGCTACAGCGGAAATGCCTAGCTCTTTGGCCGCCTTGGCAAAGCTGCCCAGCTCGGCAGTGCGCGCGAAATTGAGAATGCCTCGTAATGTCTGCATAGGCTCAATTTTGGCTTAAAACCGCCTGATTACAAAGTTTTTATTTGGCATTTATGAAGTATTAGGTCAATTGCGCAATGCTTTGATGCCTTTTAAAGTTCACCCATGCTCAATTTGGAGCTAATTTTGTAAAGGACCTCACCATGAAATACCTCCTCCTGTGCCAAACCAAGCCAGCCTCTTTTGCCGATGTGCCTGAGAGCGCCATGCAGCAAATCATGCAATCCATGATGGCTTACAACCAGCAGCTGATCCAAGCGGGCGTCTTGCTCGCCGCTGGCCAGCTCGCTCCTCCTGAGACCGCTCAGCGCGTGTTCACGCAAAAAGGCCGCATCAAAACCAAAGAAGGCATGGCGCTTGAGGGCGACACGCAAATCGGCGGCTATTACTTGATCGACGTGCCCGGCGAGCCAGAAGCTACCGGCTGGGCGGCCAAATGCCCTGCCGCCCAGTTTGGAGCGCTCGAAGTGCGCCAAGTGGCTTATTCCCCGATGTAATTACCCCGACATTCAAGGGCACCTATCATGAACACCGCTTCCATCAACTCTACCTATTCCTCAACCCAAGAAAGCAGAAGTACCATGCAATTCGAAGCCAACACCACCATCAATGCACCTATCGCCACCGTCTTCGCGCTCTATGCCGATGTGGGCAACTGGCCCAGCTGGGATCCTGATCTCAAAGCCTCCAGCTTGAAAGGCGCATTCGTATCGGGCGCAGTTGGGGAAGTCAAGCCGCACAGCGGCCCCAAGTCTGAGCTCAAATTCGTGGAAGTGATCCAAGACAAAAGCGTGCGCATGGAATGCAAACTGCCTCTGGGCATGATGCATTTTGATTACGAGCTGCAAGCCCAGGGCAATGGCACCATGGCTACACACCGCACCACTTTCTCCGGCCTGCTCGCGCCCATCTGGAGCCGCTTGATCGGCTCGGGCATGAAGAAAACCTTGCCTGCTGCGCTGGCTGGCTTGAAAAAAGCCGCCGAAAGTAAGTAACGAAACAAACAAGGCTTCCCGTGGCAATATCTCTCAATCCAACACGCCACTGACGCGCCTCATTCATGAACACCGTCTCTCTCACCTTATTCTTTGCCGCTTGCTGCGCCTTGTTGCAATGCGCGCTCACCGTATTCGTGATCATCCGCCGCGCACAAACCGGTATTGATTTGATGGATGGCGGCGATCAAAAACTTCTGCGCCGTATCCGCGCCCATGGCAATTTCTCTGAAACCGCGCCCATGGCATTGCTGCTGATGCTTCTATTGGAGATGAATGGTTTGGGCAGCACATGGCTCATCGCTTTCGGTGTGATGCTCTTGCTCGGCCGTATCCTCCACGCGCAAAGCTTGCTCACGAACAATGCTGCATGGAGTCGGCGAGGCGGCATGGTGCTCACGCTTAGCGTGATCAGTATTGAGGCAGTGTTCGCGCTTTGGCTGCTTGCCCGTTAGACAGGCACTTCAAATTTGATAGCAGGCTGCGCAGTAAACATCCCAGCTAGTAGCCCAAAACACTCAAAAAATCAATATTCCACCGGCAGCGGATCCAGCGAACGCCACAGATACCAGACCGCGACGCTGCGATAGGGCGCCCAGCCTGCGCTTACTTCTTTGGCTTCGCTCCGGCTCACAGGCTCGCCAGAGAAATAGTTTTCGCTGATGCCGCGCAGCATGCCGATATCGTCCAGCGGCATGACGTTGGGGCGCATCAAGTGGAAGATCAAGAACATCTCTGCCGTCCAGCGACCAATGCCGCGAATGGCCACGAGCTCGGCAATGATGGCCTCATCATCCATGCCGTCCCACTGATTCACATGCAGAGCGCCGCTGTCAAAGTGCAGGGCGAGATCCACCAAATATTCGATCTTGCGAGCGGAGAGGCCGCATGCGCGCATATCGTCCACCTTGAGCTTGAGCACCTTGGGCGCAGTCAGTTTGCCGCGAGGTAGCTTGGCAAACCGATCCCAAATCGTTTGCGCAGCTTGCACGCTGATTTGCTGGCCCACCACCGAGCGAGCGAGCGTGACAAACGGATCGCCACGGCTTTGTAGGCAGGCATCGCCAAACTGCGGAATCAGCTTGCGCATGACCCGATCTTTTTTCATCAAATGCGCACAGGCTTCCTGCCAATAGGCGGGTGTGGCCAAATTAGGCGCTATATTTTTCATAGCAGTTTCCGCAATGAATACGCCGGCCAAATGCTGAAAACACCTAAAAAAATCATGCCGCAGCCTCCCATGTGGTGCCTTGCGGGCTGTCTTTGAGCACGATGCCCTGAGCTGCTAAATCTTGACGAAT
>JAAFJC010000005.1 GCA_013297925.1 Comamonadaceae bacterium | reverse complement strand
C
Organism: Comamonadaceae bacterium; assembly: GCA_013297925.1. Lineage (GTDB taxonomy): Bacteria > Pseudomonadota > Gammaproteobacteria > Burkholderiales > Burkholderiaceae_C > JANMDU01. The sequence goes on along the minus strand of JAAFJC010000005.1, from coordinate 100,208 downwards.
ATACCTTAGGCAGCAAGCCCGAATACCTTTCCCTTTGCTGATGAAGATGTCAGCGAAATTCAAATTCTAGGAGCCCATCATGGCCGTTCAACAGAATAAAAAATCGCCGTCCAAGCGCGGCATGCATCGTTCACACAACGCCCTCGTGGCCGCGAACGTCGTCACCGACAAAGACACTGGCGAAGCCGGTCTGCGTCACCACATCAGCCCCAACGGCATGTACCGTGGCCGCCAGGTGATCAAGCCCAAGCAAGTCGCTGCTGAGTAATCTGCCTAGGCGCAGCTTGTATGCTGTGCCTCGCAAGTTCAAACCAATGCAGGCCCGATGCTCTTTCACGAGAGCGCGGGCTTTTTGCATGGTTTTTTAGTATTTTTCGAAGCCTTTTGAGCATATCGCCGGCACAAACACTGCGCGAAGTGCTATTAAAATAATAGTGATCTAAACTCTCATCCATGAGCGAGACAACGCCTTTCCCGCAGCCCACAGGTCACGTTACTGGTCATACGCCAAGCGTCATCACCATCGCCGTTGATTGCATGGGCGGCGATCATGGCATCGCTTCTACGCTGCCCGCCTGCCGCGCGTTTTTGGAGAGCCATCCGCAGGCTCGTTTGGTTTTAGTCGGCCTGCCCGAATCCTTGAAAGGCTTCGCGCATCCACGCGCCAGCATCGTGTCCGCCAGCGAAGTAGTGAGCATGGATGACCCGATTGAGATTGCTCTGCGCAAGAAAAAAGACTCATCCATGCGCGTCGCCATTGCGCAGGTGAAAGAGGGTGCAGCGCAAGCGGCTGTGTCTGCCGGCAACACCGGCGCGCTCATGGCCATTGCCCGCTATGTGCTCAAAACGCTCGATGGTATCGACCGCCCCGCGATTGCCACACAGATGCCCAACATCAAAGGCGGCAGCACCACCGTGCTCGATCTCGGCGCCAATGTCGATTGCCAGCCCGAACACCTGTTTCAATTCGCCATCATGGGCTCGGCCTTGGTGTCGGTGCTCAAAAACGATGAAAACCCAAGCGTTGGCCTGCTCAACATTGGCGAAGAAGTCATTAAAGGCAACGAAATCATCAAAAAAACCGGCGAATTGCTGCGATCTGCGGCTAACAATGGCGATTTGAATTTTTATGGCAATGTTGAAGGCAATGATATCTACACCGGTGTGACGGATTTGGTGGTGTGCGATGGCTTTGTAGGCAACGTCGCTCTCAAAGCCAGCGAAGGCCTCGCCAAAATGATCGGCCAATTCCTCAAAGATGAGTTTTCTCGCAGCATCTTCACCAAAACTGCCGCTATCGGCGCTTATTCAGTTCTAAATGCCTTCAAAGATCGCGTGGATCACCGTCGCTACAACGGCGCAGCGCTTTTGGGGCTCAGAGGCTTGATCTTCAAAAGCCATGGCTCGGCGGATGCACTGGCTTTTGAGGCGGCTTTGGCCAAAGCGTATGAAGCTGCCAGCCATGGACTGCTCGATAAACTCAAAACTCGAATTTCTCATGCTGCGCCGGTGTTGGCTGCGGCTTCTGGGGTTGGCGTGGCTGAGAGTTGAATACCGAATACCGGACGCAAAAGACGCAAAAGTTGCGCAAAAGACGCGAAAAATACCGAAAACCAATTTAAAAACTCTGAATTGGTTATGGCCTCAAGGCAGTTTTTTTGAATTTCTTTTTTGCGTCTTTTGCGCAACTTTTGCGCCCTTTGCGTCCGGTATTTTTCTTCCACCACTAGCCAGCCAGAACCGTAGAAAAAGCATGGCAAACTCTCACCCATGACAAGCGCCACGATCTACTCTCGCATCACTGGCACGGGCAGTTATTTGCCCACCAACAAACTCACCAATGCTGATTTGGCTGCCCGCCTCGCCAAAGACGGCATCGAAACATCCGACGAATGGATCGTAGAGCGCACCGGGATTCGCAATCGGCATTTCGCCGCCGCAGACCAATCCGCTAGCGATCTGGCCTTGCCTGCCTGCGTGAGCGCCCTGCAAGCGGCCGGCAAGGTGGCGGGCGATGTGGATCTGATCATCTGCGCCACCTCAACGCCAGACATGATCTTTCCCTCCACTGCAGCAATCTTGCAGCACAAATTAGGCCAATTTTTTGAGAAAAAAGAGCAGGTAGCCGGCATAAATCATGCGCAAGCAGCTACTAAATCCATAGCAGGCTGCCCCGCCTTCGACGTACAAGCTGTGTGCAGCGGTTTTGTCTATGCGCTCACCGTGGCTGATGCCATGATCAAAACGGGCGGAGCCAAGTGCGCCTTGGTCGTTGGCTCCGAAGTGTTCAGCCGTATCCTCGATTTCAAAGACCGTACCACCTGCGTGCTCTTTGGCGATGGCGCGGGAGCGGTCGTTTTGGAAGCATCCAGCGAGCCCGGTATCTTGGCCAGCGAGCTCCATGCCGATGGCAAACACGTCGGCGTGCTTTGCGTGCCTGGCACGGTAAATGGCGGACAAATTTTGGGCGATCCGTTGCTCAAAATGGACGGCCAAGCCGTCTTCAAACTTGCCGTTGGCGTACTCGCCGATGTGGCGCGCTCCGTGCTCGCCAAAGCGGGCAAAACGGAAGCCGATATCGACTGGCTCATCCCCCACCAAGCCAACATCCGCATCATGCTCGGCACAGCCAAAAAACTCAAAATGAGTGAAGACAAAGTCATCGTCACTGTTGCCGATCATGGCAACACCTCTGCTGCGTCGATTCCCCTGGCGCTCGATCATGGCGTGCGTAGCGGCCAGATCGAAAAAGGCGAAACGCTGATGCTAGAAGGCGTAGGCGGTGGGTTCACTTGGGGCGCAGTGCTTTTGACGCTATGAGGCGCATCCTTTTAGATGATCTGAGTGGCGAGCCGATTCGCTTGCTGCTGGAGGAGCATTTGCGTGACATGCGAGCTTGGTCGCCGCCGGAGAGTGTGCATGCATTGGACTTGGACAAACTGCGCCAGCCTGACATCAATTTTTGGACGCTTTGGGACGGTGAATCGCTTTTGGGATGTGGTGCGTTGAAAGATTTGGGGCAGCGCGAAGGCGAGATCAAATCGATGCGGACAGCCAATGCGCATCGTGGGCAAAGCGTGGGTGCAGCGATGTTGACGCACATCATTGCCCAGGCGCGTGAGCGAGGCATCACACGCTTGAATTTGGAAACAGGCTCTCAACCTCAATTTGCACCAGCTCGGGCGCTTTACTCGCGCTTCGGCTTCACAGTCTGCGAGCCGTTTGCAGGCTATTTGCCAGATGAAAATAGCTGTTTTATGACGTTGGTTCTTTAGAACAATCAATGATTTGGAGATGGATTGAATGAAAGAATTTGCATTTGTTTTCCCCGGCCAAGGCTCGCAAGCTATGGGCATGTTGGACGCTTGGGGTGATCATCCCGCTGTCGTTGCCGTGTTGCAAGAAAGCTCGGAGGCGCTGGGTGAGGATGTGGCTAAGCTGATCAAGGAAGGGTCGAAAGAGGCGCTGGCTTTGACCACGAACACGCAGCCGGTGATGCTGGTGGCGGGGGTGGCGGCTTATCGGGCTTGGCTCGCTGAAGGTGGGGCAGTGCCATCTGTTGTCGCGGGGCATTCGCTGGGTGAGTATTCTGCGCTTGTGGCATCTAGCGTGTTGACACTCAAAGACGCGGTGCAAACCGTGCGCTTGCGGGCTGCGGCAATGCAAGAGGCTGTGCCGGTGGGTACGGGGGCGATGGCGGCTGTGCTGGGCATGGCCGCTAGCGACGTGATCGCGGGCTGCGCAGAAGCTGCGGCAGCGAGCGGCGAAGTGGTGGAAGCGGTGAACTTCAACGATCCGGCGCAGACGGTGATTGCGGGGAGCAAGGCGGGCGTGGAGAAGGCGAGCGAATTGCTCAAGGCCAAGGGCGCAAAGCGCTGCTTGCCGCTGCCGGTGTCTGCGCCATTTCACTCGAGTTTGATGAAGCCGGCGGCTGAGAAGCTGAAGGCGAAACTAGAAACTCTCACCTTCAATGCGCCGCAAATTGCGGTGGTGAACAATATTGATGTGGCGGTTGAGACGGATGCCGCAAGAATCAAAGATGCCCTGTATCGCCAAGCATTCGGCCCGGTGCATTGGGTGGAATGCATTGCTGCGATCGAAGCACGGGGCGTGAACACCGTGATCGAATGCGGGCCGGGCAAGGTGCTGGCGGGGATGTGCAAACGCATCGATGCAGAGATCACCAGCGGCGCGGTGTTTGATCCGGCTTCTTTGGCTGAGGCGAAGCTGCTCGTGGCATAAAAACACAAACATCCGGACGCAAAAGACGCAAAAGTTGCGCAAAAGACGCAAAAAAGAAATACAAAAAGATATCAAAGAAATGAAGTTGCAGTGATCGAAGCAAGTGCCTTATTTGTTTTTTTTATTGGTATTTTTTGCGTCTTTTGCGCAACTTTTGCGCCCTTTGCGTCCGGAAATTTCTCTTCATCTCCATAAAACCAACAACCTAAGCAGAAAGAAATTATGAGTAATCCATCGGAACAACATATAGCCTTAGTCACAGGCGCCACACGCGGCATTGGCGCGGCGATTGCGCAGGAGCTTAAAGCCGCTGGCATGACGGTGATTGGCACTGCCACGAGCGCGGAAGGCGCTGCAAAGATCACTGCCGCTGGCATCCATGGCGTGGTGCTCAATGTCACGGATGCTGCGGCTACCGATGCACTGATTGACCAAATCGTCAAAGAGCGCGGCGGCATTCAAGTGCTCGTCAACAACGCCGGCATCACGCGCGACACACTGGCCATGCGGATGAAGGATGAAGATTGGGATGCCGTGATGGACACGAATCTCAAAGCTGTGTTTCGCCTCTCCCGCGCTGTGATCCGCCCGATGATGAAGCAGCGTTATGGGCGCATCATCAACATCACCTCGGTGGTCGGTGCGTCGGGCAATGCGGGACAGGCCAATTACGCTGCTGCTAAAGCCGGCTTGGCAGGCATGACGCGTGCCTTGGCTCGCGAGCTCGGTTCCCGCAACATCACGGTGAACTGCATTGCTCCAGGCTTCATCGAAACGGATATGACGGCCAGCTTGCCCGAAGAGCAGCAAAAAGCCTTGCTCACGCAAATTGCGCTGGGCCATTTGGGCAAACCTGCCGACATTGCACATGCCGTCGCCTTCGTGGCCAGCCCGAGAGCAGGCTACATCACGGGGCAAGAAATTCACGTCAACGGTGGCATGTACATGTAAATCAAAATCGCTCCCTGAGGAGCGATTTTGAGATCGTATTGGCCAGTAAGCGGCGTCGAATATGCGGGAAGCGCTATAAATTCAATAGCTATTGCCCGGTCGCTGTGACGCTGCAATTGAGTGTAAGCACCAGCTGCCCGCCTGAGGGGAAGCTGGGAATTGTGAAGCCGCTTTGCAGTGTGGCCAATGGAATATTCGGGCCGCCGCAGGATGCGCCGCCTGTCGCAGAGCAGGCTACCGGGCTGGTGCAGCTCAGGCCAGCGGCCGCTGGATCGCGCAGCACCGCGTTGCTGGCATCTGATGGGCCGTTGTTGGTGACGGTGATGGAATAACTCGTTGTGCCGCCGGCCACGAGCGTCGTGGTGTTATTAGTTTTAGCAATCGCGATGGCAGCCTGGCCTTGCACGCGATCCACATCGTTGGCGCTGTTGTTGCTAGGATTGGTATCCGTCACGCCAGCTGGCAAGCTTAGGTTGACCGTGTTAGTCACTGTGCCGTTGAGCGCTGTTACGTTAGCAGTCACGGTGAAGACGATCGTCGTGCCCACAGGCAGGGTGGGGATCAAAAGCCCAGCGCCTTCTAGCCCGCTCACGTTGACCAAAGGCGGGCAGGCTGCCCCCGCTCCAGTGGCTGCGCAGCTCACGCCGGTTTTGGTCAAGCCGACTGCGACAGGATCGCGCACGGTCACGCTATCTGCATCGCCAGGGCCAGCATTGCCAACTGTGATCACATATGCTGTGGTGCCCAGTGCAGCCACTTGGCTCACGCCATTGGTTTTGCCCACGATGACATCCACATTGGGGCGGCATTCGCGCAGGGTGATTTGTGTGCTGGCGAAATCGTCTCCAGTTATGCCCAAGACGGTATCCCACAGCTGCAATGTGACGGCATTTGCGCTTGGCACGAAGACCCGCTGGCGTAGCGTCCAGGTGTCTGTGACGCCTGCGCCTTCGTTGGCGTAGCTGTCCGCGGTGCCCAAGCTGGTCGTGGCCGTGCCAGTGACAACGCGGAAATCAATCGCTGGAATATCAGTGGCTGCACTGCCTGAAGCAAGTGCGTTTGAGCCGTAATAAAGCCATGTGTAGGTACGCCCTGGTACCAAACCACTCACGGATTGTGACCAAATACGATAGGCTGCGCCCGTGCTGTTGCCGTTGCTGTAGAGCCAATTGCTGGTGGCTGCAACGTTTCTTGCTGGATCACCGGGGAAGGGGTTTTGAATCACAACGCCACCCACATAATTCTTCGTGCCGCTTTGCAGAGCCACGCGAGTGTCAGCGGGATAGGTGTCGGCAGAACTTTGGATCACGCTCGCGCCCACTGCAAGGCTGATGTTGGCGAAATCGCCGTTTGAAATCAAATTGGTGATTTGCTCGGTGGTACCCGCTGGGCAGATGGATCCGCTGCTAAGCACGCGAGTGACCGCAGGCACAACGACATCGGCATCGCTGGCATTGTTTGGCAGGGTGGGATCCACCGTGCCGGGTGGTGGAACAACGCTCACCGAGTTGGTCACGTTGCCACTGGTAGCGGTGACTTGCGCATTCACGGTGAACGTTAAGCTGCTACCTGCGGGGAAAGTGGTGATCGTCTGGCCAGTTCGGAAGCTGCTTGGGCTGATGGATACGGGGCAAACCGCACCGCCTTGCGCGCTACAGCTGATCGACAAAAGCACCAAGCCAGCCGAGGGCGTGTCGGTGATAACTGAGTTGTTGGCCGCAGACGGGCCCGCGTTGCCTACGACAACGGTGTAGGCCGTGACGCTGCCGCTGGTGAGTGTCGTGACGTTGTTGCTTTTGTTGATGGAAAGGTCAGCGCTCGGCGTCGTGATGGTGGTGGTAGCGGTGGCCCGGTTGTTGGAGGGTGTGGGGTCGTTGAATCCCGCGGGCAAGCTCACGGTAGCGGTGTTGGTGATCAGGCCTGCAGTGATGGCTGTGCCTGAGACAACGATTTGGATTTGCCCGCCGCTGTTCAAAGCAACGCGGGGCAGGTTGATGGTGTTACCGCTGCCCGCACTGCCTGCGCCAATGGTTGAGGTGTCGCAATCACCAGCCCCCGCGAACAAGGTGCAAACCCAAGTGACCGTACCGATATTGGCCGGCACGATGTCGCTCACGGTGACCGTACCCGGTACGTTGGCCGGGCCGTTGTTGCTAACGACCAAGGTATAGACCACGGGCTGGCCGACTTCTGCCGCCGTCGTGCCATTTTTCGTGATCACGAGATCAGCAGTCGTACCCGCCGCGCCGCTGATGACGATATCTTCTTGCGTACTGCTCGCAGCGTTGTAATTACTGCCGCCCACGGGCTGGCCGCTGGCATAGGTACCGCCGGGTGATACGGTGTTGTTGACAGCGCCTTGCGCAGTTCCGCCACTGGTACGTGTGGGATCGGCAAAGCGTAGATTGATCGGGTTCTGATACGTTCCTGCAGCTGCACCATTGAGCGCGACGGTGAAAGTCAGCGTTAAGTTGCTGCCGGGGTTGAGTGTGAAGCTGTTGGTGAAGTTGCCCGCTGTGCCGATGATCACAGTATTCGTGCCTGTGGCGGCGATAGGCGATGCTGGACCCGATGCGCCTGCGCCATATGTGACGGTGGCACTCGAGCCGCTCAACGTGAAAGGCGAAGACAAAGGATCGCTCAAGCCCACGGCATAAGCGACGCCTGCAGTTGCAGCATTTCTGAGCACCACGACATAAGAGCCTGTGGTATCGGGTGGTACGGTGCGCGTGGGAGTGCTGGTGGATTTGGTTGCCGTGAGTACGGGCAGGCATTCATAGCCGGGGCGCACGCCAACTATAGAGCTGCTGCTCACCGTGGCTTGTGCGCCATCCGTGCCTGGGCCGGCAAGCATATTGCCGGAAAAGCCTTGAGCCTTGTCTTCGCGAGATAGGCCGTTGATACCGCGTGTGAGCACCGTGTTGCCCAGTGGCGAGTTGTACATGACGACACCGCCGCCGCCACCGCCACCAGGGCCTTCGCGCTCGCCACCGCAGCAATTGGTAAAGGAGCTACCATTTGGCGGGGCAGAGCTGAGGTTGGAATTGTTCAAATTGGAATTGCTGCCGTAGCCTCCGCGAGCAATGGCTGTGACGTTGCCATGCCCAGAGCCTGCGATCACCAGAACCGAACCACCCGCGCCACCGCCGCCGCCTGCATCTTGGCCTGCATAAGAATCGATTCCTTTTTGGCCATTGCTTTGGTAAGCGGCCGAGCCAGAAATCGAGCCCGCGCGCACCGCGATGATGCCGCCGCCATATCCGCCTGATCCCAAGTTCACGGTGTCATTGTTCAAACTGCCTGAACCACCACCTCCGCCCATGTAGATGCGCCTAGCATCTGGGCTGCCAGTCTGAGGCACCCGCGAGCCACCAAAGCCGCCGACATCGCGCAGGCCGTCGCCGTTGAATGTTTGGCCTCCAGTGCCGCCAACGCCGCCATTGCCGCCACCGCCGCCGCCCGAGTTGTGCGATGTGCCGCCGCCACCTGCGTTGGCCGGTGCACCGCGCGCAAAATCGCCATTGGGGTAGCCCATATTGCCGGCGGTGTTGTCCAGCATGTTGTTGATCAGAATGCCAGGATCGTTGTAGCCCGTGCCGCTATCGAAGCTACCCGCCGTGTTGAGAGATAAAAATCGCGGTGTGCCCGCAATGCCCTCGCCCTTGCCGCCGCCGTTAGCCGTCAAAGTGCCTGCGAAAAACCAATAGCTTCCATCGCAGCAGCTTGAATCAGAGCCGCCTTGCGCGCCCCCTCGAAAACCTTGATTGGAGGCATTGATATGCGCTCCTGAGCCTGTGTGATTCAATGCGCCCGCCACATCGATACTCACCACACCACCCGTTGTGCCGTTCCAAGCGAGTGCTGTAACCGGGCTGGCGGCATTGATGGTGGCGCTGGGGTATTGCGGCACCCGAATCACCTGGTAGGTGCGCCGGGGCTGCACCGTTGTGTTTTGCTCGTACGAGTTGCTCAAGGCAGGTGTGAATGTGATGTTGTTGCCAGACGCACTCGTCACTCGCACATATTCAAACAGGCCAGCTTGCCCTAGGCTGGTGTATCCGCTGGCTTGACCGGTTGATGAAAATACTGTGTTGTTGGCCGCACCTGACGCAGTGCCGTCGCCATAAGCATCGCTATCTGTGCTGTTGATGCTGGCTCCTTGCATCTGAACGATCATGAGCATGTCGCCCGCGGTGACCGTGCTTGCAGCACCTGTGGAACTGCCCAACGTCAGGTTGGTGGCATTCACAGATAAATTCCCATTGCCTTGGTAGTATGTATTGACGACGCCACTGATCGTGGCAGGCGCATCTTTGCCTGGCGCAGCGCATACTTGTGCGGCCGCAGTTTGGCTCACGCAGAGACCCACAACCATCAAGACACACTGAAGCAGTGCGGATCTTAGACTTGGAAGAAAATTATTTTGACGCATAGTGCTTATTGTAAGTTTTTGTACCGGCATATTTCGTTATGGCAGCTGCCTAAGAACGCCTGATGGAAGTCGATATATGATTTTTTAATCAGTGCTTGGCATCAGGAGCCAGTACCTAAAAGGTTAGAATAGATTTTGTTTTAACAACCCTCAGAGGGACTTATGAGTGATATTGAAGCACGTGTCAAAAAGATCATTGCCGAGCAGCTCGGCGTGGAAGAGTCGCAAGTGTCTCCCGAGAAGGCCTTTGTGGCCGATCTGGGCGCTGACTCACTTGACACGGTGGAACTGGTGATGGCTCTGGAAGATGAGTTTGGTATTGAAATTCCTGACGAAGACGCAGAGAAGATCACCACGGTGGGCGCAGCGATTGACTACGCCACCTCGCACAAGAAGGCTTAAGCGCTTCTTGGCAACCCAAGGGCTGGTGGCTGCAAGGCTGCCTGCCCTTTTTCATTGGAATTTGACTTGGCAATCGATTTGGAGTCTGGACGGTCTATGAGCAAACGTCGCGTCGTCATCACAGGTCTGGGCTGCATCAGCCCGGTGGGTAACATGGTGGAATCCGCCTGGGAAGCTCTTGTGGCCGGAAAGTCAGGCATTGCCACCATCACCAAATTCGATGCGAGCGCTTTCTCTTGCAAGATCGCGGGCGAGGTTAAAGGCTTCAATGTGGAAGAGTACATGACTTCCAAAGAAGCTCGCACGATGGATACCTTCATCCATTACGGCATTGCTGCTGCGGTGCAGGCTGTGAAAGACTCAGGCCTAGCGATCAACGACGCGCTGAGCGACGAGCAATCCGTGCGCATCGGAGTCAACATTGGCTCGGGCATCGGCGGCCTGCCGCTGATTGAAGAAACGCATACCGAGCTCACCAATCGCGGCCCGCGCCGCATCACGCCCTTCTTCGTGCCGGCCAGCATCATCAACATGATCTCTGGCCATGTGAGCATGAAGTATGGCTTCAAGGGGCCGAATATCGCTGTGGTGACGGCTTGCACGACGGGCTTGCATGCGATTGGCCTGTCTGCTCGCATGATTGAGTATGGCGATGCCGATGTGATGATTTGCGGCGGTGCAGAAGCGACCGTCTCGCCCTTGGGCATTGGCGGCTTTGCGGCGATGCGCGCACTCTCCACCCGTAACGACGATCCCGCTACCGCCTCTCGTCCCTGGGACAAAGACCGGGATGGCTTCGTGCTCGGCGAAGGCGCGGGCGTGATGGTGATCGAAGAATACGAGCATGCCAAAGCACGCGGCGCGAAGATTTATGCAGAAATTTCCGGCTTCGGTATGAGCGCCGATGCGGGGCACATGACCGCGCCGAATATGGATGGCCCACGCCGCGCGATGCTCTCTGCCATTGAAAACGCCGGACTCAAACCGAGCGATGTGGATTACGTTAACGCACACGGCACCTCCACGCCGCTGGGCGATATCAACGAATCCAATGCGATCAAAGCCGCGCTCGGCGATCACGCGAAAAACGTGGTGGTCAACTCCACCAAGGGCGCGACTGGCCATTTGCTCGGCGGTGCAGGCGGCTTGGAGAGTGTGTTCACTGTGCTCGCCTTGCACCACCAAACCATTCCGCCCACGATCAATATCTTCAACCAAGATCCTGAGTGCGATTTGGATTACTGCGCCAATACCGCACGGAAGCGAGACATCAAAGTCGCACTGAAAAACAATTTCGGCTTTGGCGGCACGAATGGCGCTTTGGTTTTCAAGCGCATTTGATCTACTCACGAGCCAGCGCTGACTCATCCAAGCCATGCGCTACCCGCCCGCCCTCCGCTTCACGCCCCGCGCGAGCTGGGTGTATCGCGTGATGGCCTTGCTGATTACTATTACTTTGATAGCTGCTTGCGCAATATCTATGCCGGCGAGTGGCGGTTTTTCATATAAATACGGGATTTTTATGGCGCTCGCGGGGCTCGCCAGCGCCTGGCTGCTGTTTGACGCTTGGAAGAAACCCAAAGGCAGCCTGCATTACGCGCAAGGCCAATGGCTTTGGCTCAATGACGATAAAGAAATCGCGGGAACTTTGCGCCTCCATCTTGATCTGCAAAGCTACATGCTGGTGAGCTTCACGGCTCACACAGCGCAAGACAAGCTTTTCCAAACAAAAACACAGTGGTTCCATCTCGAAGCGAGGCACGCAGATCACGCAGCTCCCCCGGCGCAGGCCGAGGCTTGGCTTGCGTTGCGCCGTGCCGTCTATTCACCGATGGAGCCCACTGATGAAGCTGTGGCCGCCTGAAATGGAAGCCGTGAGCACGGTCAGTGCTAACCCCGCGCAACAGCCCGATCCTGATCAAGCCTTGGTAGAGATCGCCAAGGCGGGTGGCAAAGAAGGCGAGCGCGCTTTCGAGCTGCTCTTTATCAAATACCGCAAAAAGCTCGAGCGCATGATCTCGCGCATGGTGCGCGATGATGGCGCGATGCAAGATGTGGTGCAAGAGAGCTTTTTGAAAGCTTGGCGCGCGCTGGCAGGCTTTCGCGGCGAATCGCAGTTTTACACCTGGCTGTATCGCATCGCGATCAACACCGCGAAAAAGCACTTGGTGGCCGCGCGCAAGAATCCAGTCATCAGTGAATCAAGCCTCTCCTCCGGTGGGGATGATGAAGAAAACCCGATGACGGAAGCGCTGATGAATGGCGCGGGTGAGGCCGACACACCCGATGCCGCCTATGCTGCCAAAGAAATTGCAGAGGCCGTGAATGAGGCTTTAGAGGCCTTGCCTGAGGAACTGCGCCGCGCTTTGGTACTCAGAGAAATGGAAGGCTTGAGTTACGAAGACATCAGCGAGACGATGGATTGCCCGATTGGCACCGTGCGCTCGCGCATCTTCCGGGCACGGGAAGCGATCTCGGCGCGCATCAAGCCGATGCTTGAGCGGCAAACAGGCAAGCGTTGGTGAGTGAAGTAGTGAGTATGATTTTTGGAATCTGTTTATGAAGTACCCTGAATCCGTATCCGAATCCATGAGTTTGCAAGAGCAGCTGTCTGCCTTGCATGATGGCGAGCTCTCTGGCGAGCAGGCCGCAGCTTTGGTGCGCGCCTCTCTTGCCGATGAAAGCTTAATGACGCAATGGCGCAGCATGAGCGCGATTGGCAGCGTGCTCCGCGAGCAGCAGGGCAGCTTTGCGAAGCCAGCGCTTGCGCCGCAAATCGCGTTGCCACTCTCGCCACAGCCAGAAGCTGCGAACGATGGCGTATTTCGCTGGAAGATGGTCGCAGGCTTTGCGGCATTTGCAGCAGTAGGCTCACTCGTTTGGGGCTTGATCGGCAATGTGGGCGAGAAAGCTGGCGTGCAAGCGCCTGTGTTGGCGCAAAACCAAACTGCGCCTGCTGTGAACGCATCCGGCCAAGCCTTGATCGCCGTGGGCGGGCAAGTGGCAGGCCAAGAAGTCACGATGATTCGCGATCCGCGTTTGGATGAATTCTTAGCGGCGCACAAGCAGTTTGGTGGCGTGTCTGCCTTGCAGCAGCCTGCGGGCTCGCTGCGCAGCGTCTCGTTGGCCACCCAGCGGCCTTGAGCCTCGATCCTCATTTATCATGCAGTTTTTTAATAAAAATCCGATGATCGCCGGCATAGAATCTGCGCGGAATGCTCTTGTTTTTATAGCGATGAGTATGTCCGTGATGACGGCTTTCGCACAAACTCCTGCTCCCGCGCCTACGGGTGATGGCGCGATCTCGGTCAACGAATGGCTCACGCGCATGCATGAAGCCTCGATGAAAAAGCGCTCCTACATCGGCACGCTGGTGCAATCGTCTCGCGATGGCATGAGCAGCGCGCGCATTTGGCATGCCTGTGATGGCACGAGTCAGATCGAGCGCATTGAATCACTCACCGGAGCGCCGCGCAGCTCCATCCGCAAAGACGACAAACTCGTCACCTTCATGCCCGAGATGAAGCTCGTGCGCATGGAAAAGCGCGAAGGCTTAGGCGCAGGCGCAAGCTTCACCGAGCTGCTCAAGCCCGGTGCAAATCAAATCCCCGATTTCTACACCGTGAAATCTTTAGGCGCTGAGCGCATTGCCGGGCTGGATGCGGAAGTGGTGCAGCTCAATCCGCGCGATGGTTTTCGTTACGGCTATCGCATTTGGACAGAGCGCAAGAACGCCCTCGTGCTCAAGCTGCAAACCTTGGATGCCAGTGGCGCAGTCTTGGAGCAAGCCGCATTCTCTGAATTGCAGATGGATGCGCCCGTGAAAATGGACAAGCTCAAAAGCATGATGAAGCCCGCGGATGGCTGGCGCGTCGAGCAGGCCGATGTGATCAAAACCACGGCCTCCGCAGAAGGCTGGAATCTTAAAACTGCCGTGCCCGGCTTCAAAAGCGTGAGCTGCCACAAGCGCGGCGTGGCGAGCAGCAGCACGGCAGACGATACCGTGCAATGGGTGTTCTCCGATGGCTTGGCCACCGTCTCGCTTTTCCTAGAAGCCTTTGACAAAGCCCGCCACACGCAAGAAGGCCTAGCCAGCTCGGGCGCGACGCATTCGCTCTTTCGCCGTATGAACGAGTATTTCCTCACGGCAGTGGGCGAAGTGCCCCCGCAAACTCTGCGGAATTTCGCTTCCGCACTTGAACGCAAAAAATAAACTCTGCAAACTCAAATCTTTGTCATTCACTTTTTTGGCACGCTTCATGAAAACAAAATCTCTCTTCAAGCATCTGCAATCGACCACATTGGCCTGCGCTCTCGGCTTATCGTTAGGTCTCACACTTCTCCCGAGCCAAAGCGCGCAAGCGCAAACTGCATCTGCCGTGCGCGGCCTGCCTGATTTTGCGGATTTGGCAGAAGCCAATGGCCCCAGCGTGGTCAACATTCGCACGCTGGCCAAAGTGTCTTCGCGCGCAGGCGGCGGCAATCTTGAAGGCATGGATGAAGAGATGCAAGAGTTCTTCCGCCGCTTCTTCGGCGATCGCATGCCTGGTGGCCCACGCGGAAACACGCCTCCTCGCAACAACGCCCCACAAGAAGAGCGAGAAGTGCCGCGCGGCGTTGGCTCAGGCTTTATCTTGTCAGCCGATGGCTTCATCATGACCAATGCGCACGTCGTTGAAGGTGCAGACGAAGTCATCGTTACGCTCACTGATAAGCGCGAGCTCAAAGCCAAAATCATTGGCGCAGACAAGCGCACCGACGTAGCAGTGATCAAGATCGAGGCCACTGGCTTGCCCGCTGTGAAAATCGGCGATCCGAATCGCGTGCGCGTGGGCGAATGGGTGATGGCGATTGGCTCGCCTTTCGGCCTTGACAATTCCGTGACTGCTGGCATCGTGAGCGCCAAAGCGCGCGAGACGGGCGATTTCCTCCCCTTCATCCAAACCGATGTGGCGATCAACCCTGGCAACTCCGGCGGCCCGCTGCTCAATCTGCGCGGCGAAGTGATCGGCATCAACAGCCAAATCTATTCCCGCTCTGGCGGCTTCCAAGGCATCTCGTTTGCGATTCCGATTGACGAAGCCGTGCGCGTGAGTGATCAGCTGCGCGCCACAGGCCGCGTGGTGCGCGGGCGCATTGGTGTGCAGATTGGTGAGGTCACAAAAGAAGTGGCCGAATCGATTGGCCTGCCCAAGCCCGCTGGTGCACTCGTGCGCTCGGTAGAAGCTGATGCACCTGCTGCCAAAGGCGGCGTGGAAGCGGGCGATATCATCACCAAATTCGACGGCAAAACGATTGAGCGCTCCACCGATCTGCCTCGCATCGTGGGCGGTACCAAGCCCGGCACGAAGAGCACGGTAACAGTTTTTCGTCGAGGCCAAAACCGTGATTTGGCTGTGACTGTTGCTGAAATTCCCGCAGAAACCCCCGTTAAAAAAGCCTCCGCACCCGCCGAGCCACCCAAGCCCACAGGCGCAGGTCAAGCAGTCGGCTTAGCTGTGGCCGAACTCACCGACGCTCAAAAGAAAGAGCTCAAGCTCAAAGGTGGTGTGCGCGTCACAGCTGCTCAAGAAGCCGCTGCGCGAGCTGGTCTGCGTGAGGGCGATGTGATTGTTGCAGTAGCCAATACTGAGATCAACACCGTCGCAGAATTCGATGCCGCACTGTCAAAAGCAGACCGCAGCAAGCCCATCAACGTGCTTTTCCGTCGTGGCGAGATGGCACAATTTGCTTTGATTCGGGCGCGTTGATAGACTGATAACTTGGAGGGTATTTTTAGACCTTCGATGCCCACCTGCGCTTGGGCAGTCTTGCTTCGCGAATGTCCTCCGGCTGGCGCTTCGCGCGTGCCTCCTCCTTTATTTCGCTACGCAAGACTACCCAATCACAGCCGGTCATCGAAGGTGACGGTGGACGAGTGAGTTATGTTTTAGAGCAAATGAGGGATGAATGTATCTGCGGTTAGCAACGCTCTACAGGGATGTAGTCTGTACGCGTAACTTCTCCACAACCGCCTGCACTTGATCAGCACATAAGTTTAGGTGGTTGTTTACATCGATTGCGATTACTTCCGAGTTCTTAGCTTTTTGGTATCGATAGGATGCAAGATCTTTCAGTTCCTCATGACCCCAAGTAAGCTCATTCAATCTGAATTGAGAATGGTTGATTATTTCTCTTGCTAGTCGCGGGTATTGATTATTTTCTCCGTCTTTCAGTGGGTCGCCTTTAATTACAAGCCAGCAGCTTCCAGTTGGATATCTGACTTTCGGGGAAGAAGATCTATAGAACCCTTTTTTAGATGTCTCTTTTGCGTTTACAGCATCATCATCAACAAAGCGTTGAATCACAAGGTAATCGCCATATCGAAGTTTGGGTAAAGAAGTGATTAACTGACACCAAAGAGCAAAGTCACTACGTTTAACTTCAATTACTTTGTTTGCAGGTTTTATTTCGGCTGAATCAAGCATGCTGGTAGCAAGGAATACTATTTCTTTTACGCCCATGCCGTTTAAATTTTTGTATGCAATATCGCACAAACGCGTACATTCATCAGTGTTTGCTGGCAGTTTTTTGAAGTCCAATATCACAATAATTTGATCGTAGCTTAAACCGCATTTTTCGAGTAAAGATTCAAGTATCTCAGCCGATTGTTGCCATAGTTTGATGTCGTCGCTTTCAAAACGGATAGCAATTTTGGTTAACTTTAATCTCAAAACGGCTTCAATTAAATCAGCCTCATGGGCAGTTTCTTGATTAAATCGATAGCAGTGAATTACATGATAGCTATTGAAATGCAACCGCTCTGCCATTTCAAGCAGCACAGACTTGCCGTTAGGTAATTTTTTATCGCAACTTATCGCGGTGCAATCGAGCATAAATTCTCGGGAAACTTTTTTCCATGAGCTTCTGAGAAGGTGTAATGCATTTTCGACTCGGTTAAGCGGTTTGTAGGTTTTGTTATCTGGAAGCATTTCAAAAATCGGCATTGCGACTTCCTCAACCCGAGGCTCTACCTCCTGCCAGGCTCTCATCTCGCCCTCTTTTATCTTTGTTAGCGGGTAATAAATTGCCATACTTGCTCCTATTTCCAAATCACATCGGGAAACTGTTTTCTTACTTCACCAATACCAAGTAGCTTCGTAAGAATAGACCAGTTGTCTGTCTCTTTTCTTATACGCCCTGCAACGATGGAGGGGCTAATACAAAGTTGATTTGCAAGCTCGTCGATATCAGACTTTCGTTTGGTTCTGGGTGCATTAGATCGATTCCAGATCATTTTAGGAATTAAGCATTCAGCTGCAATGGCATCTGCCTCAAATTCTCTAGTGTCAGTCGCATCGATATAGCTGATGTCATCAACAAAGGCCACAGTTTGCGCGCCAAAGTGTTTGAGCAAATGGACTAGTTCATGCATGAGCGTAAACCAGAAGTTATCGAGGTAATCTCGTCTAATAGTCATGCCTATGATTGGTGTGCCATCGTCATCTCGCAGCACGGCTCCGTCGAGCTTCATTCCTGGTAGCTCAGGTTCAATTACAAGAGATATGCCTTTCATTGCAAGGAACTGCTGTGCCAGAAGTGGACCATTATTGGCAGCGCTGAGTTTGGCCACTTGCTTCAGAAAATCTAGATCAAAACTGTTGAAAGTGAACTTCCCAGAGAGATTTTTTGTTTCACGAGCTTTCAGTACAACTCTCGCTAACCAAGCGTACACGGTAATCTGATTTTCGCGATCTGCCATTCCGTAAATGGAGCGTCGCATAAACACAGGATTGGCATCAAGCGAGACTCTCGCTAGAAACTCTTTGAACTTTAAAAGTGAATCATTTGCAGTGTCCACTTGATTTCCAAACCAACCGCGCTTCACCATGATGTCAAGCGGTAGCTTTTTGTAATCTGCTTCACTGAATTCAGTATCTACGGTTGCTCTATCCAGCAAAATATGGGCAGGGATTTTTAGTTCGCGATGAAGAATTCGAATTTGATCTAAAGTTAGCGGACGCTTTCTGTTGATTACCTCCGATGCCCTAGATGCGCTGTTCAGAATTCTCGCTAAGTCTTTTTGTTCTAGGCCAAGTTCTGCCATACGCATGCCGATTGCATCGATCGGATCAATCGCAGAAAGCAAGTACCGGCCTTCTTCATATTTCTCTAACAGTACAGTTAACAACTCTAACCGGTCAGAGCTAATAGTGCCTGAGTTTGGTGCCAACGAAATTAATACCTTGGCCTCTTCAAGATAGCGAAGATATTGCGAATCATTTTTAATGACCTGCAGTGGTGAAGCGCTTTCAGGAGTGTTGGTGACGATGCTCATTTTTTGTTTTCAGAATTGACGCATTCAATCAGCACAATACCTTGACTTAGCGAGATAGATGCCTCTAAGTAAACATGTGCAGTCTTGAATGGGAAGATGATCCTATTTGGTGGGGTCAATTGGGCTTGCGGGAAACATTCTTGAATCTGCATGTCATTGCTCCATGACATTTCTTTAATTTGCTGTATCCACAACGACAAAACTCCTCGGGCATGCTGCCCGATTTCGCTGTTTTCAAAGATCTTATTTCTGCCAATTACCTTCATGGGAAACAATTATAGCATTGTTTCCCAATTTGGGAAGTTATGCGACTTTTCGGAACAAATCTAACCTGATTTCAACTGCATCAAACGGAACGAACACGGCATCGTCTTGTGTTCGCTCTACCAATCCGTGCTCTTCGAGTTTGGCGATGTCGGTGTGGACGTTGGAGTAGTTGCGTTGTGTGGCTTTGGCTAAGGCATAGACGGAGCTGGGGCCTGTACGGCGCAGGGATTCGAGCAGGTCGATGCGGGCGGGGCTGAGTTCTGAGAAGAGGGTGCGTGCGGATTCAAAGCTGAGGTGGTAATCCACCGGCTTGCGTTGAGTTTGTGCCTTGCTGATTTGCGCTCGCGCTACAGCGAAGACGGAGGCTCGAGGGGCGATGTCGATGATGGCTTTCATGGGGTGCTCCAGTTCTCAATATCACGTTGGAAATCTGTCAAAAGCTGATCCAGCGATTGAAAGGCATAGGGCTCTTCCTCGCCAGCCACATGCCGATGATCGCCTTTGCCACGCTCGTTGTCGTAGCGAATGTGGCAATCACCGCCAGTGCCAAAGTACAGCCTATATTTGTAGCTGTGAGTACAAGGCTCCAGTGGTTCGGGCACTTGCCAAACGACGATCTCGATGATTGAGTCGTCGTCTCGTACCTCCTTAGCTTTGGCAATCAAAGTGGCTGGGTTCATTTATATTGCATTTTAGCAATATATAGGGTCTATAGGCAATAGCTTTCGAGCGCCCGTTAGGCCTCGGCTGTGATTGGGTTGTCTCCCTCAACGAAATAAAGGGGGAGGCACGCGCGCAGCGCCAGCCGGAGGACTTTCGTGGAGGGGGACAGCCCAAGCGCAGCTGAGGCCGCTCTGTCCGAAGATAAAACTATTTGCGCAAATCCACCACGCGCTTGGCTTTGCCTGCACTACGCTCCACACCACCCTCAGCGCGCAATTCAATCGCAGCCGATGAGCCAATATATGTCTTGATATCGTGCGCCAGCGCCTTGGATGCTGCGCGGGCTGCTTCTGAATCGATAGCGATACCGGGTTTGGTTTCTACTGCGACGGTGAGCGCATCGAGGTGGCCGTCCTTGCTCAGGATGCATTGGTAGTGTGCGCTGAGGGCAGCTTGTTTGAGGATGAGCTCTTCGATCTGCGAGGGGAAAACGTTCACGCCGCGCACGATCATCATGTCGTCTGAGCGGCCGGTGATTTTTTCCATGCGGCGCATCGTGCGGGCGGTGCCGGGGAGCAGGCGCGTCAAGTCTCGCGTGCGGTAGCGGATGATGGGCAGGGCTTCTTTGGTGAGGCTGGTGAAGACGAGTTCGCCGAATTCTCCATCGGGGAGCACTGCGCCTGTTTCGGGATCGATGATCTCGGGGTAGAAATGGTCTTCCCAAATCGTGGGGCCGTCTTTCGTCTCCACGCATTCATTGGCCACGCCGGGGCCCATCACTTCGGAGAGGCCATAAATATCTACGGCTTGAATATTCAGCCGCGCTTCAATCGAGGCGCGCATCTCATTCGTCCACGGCTCGGCGCCGAAGATGCCGATGCGCAGGCTTGTCTTGCGCGGATCGATGCCTTGGCGCTCCATTTCATCGGCAATCGCGAGCATGTAGCTGGGCGTGACCATGATGATCGTGGGCTTGAAATCCATGATGAGCTGCACTTGCCGCTCTGTTTGCCCGCCACCGAAAGGCACGACAGTTAAACCTAATTTCTCTGCGCCGTAATGCGCGCCCAAGCCGCCTGTGAAGAGGCCATAGCCGTAGCTGATATGCACCAGATCGCCCGGCTTCGCGCCAGAGGCTCGGATGGAGCGAGCGACGAGATTGCTCCACATATCGATATCGTTTTGCGTGTAGCCCACCACGGTGGGCTTACCGGTCGTGCCGCTGCTCGCATGAATGCGAACGATTTGCTCACGCAGCACGGCGAACATGCCAAAAGGATAAGCATCGCGCAAATCTTTCTTCGTGGTGAAAGGCAGTTTGCTTAAATCGGCGAGTGTCTTCACATCGCTGAGCTTCACGCGAGCCGCATCAAATTTGGCGCGATACACCGGCGAATTTTCATAGGCATGCGCGAGTGTGGATTGCAGGCGCTTGAGTTGCAAGGCGCGCAGCTCGGCAATCGGTGCTTTCTCGATGGATTCCAATAAAAATGATGTTTTTTGAAGCATTTTCGATCTTTCGCCGGCATGAATACTGCGCGGAGTGCTATTAAATCAGTAGTCAATGAATTTAAGGCGCTGCCAATACCGAGCCTTGGATTTGAGCAGACTTACCGCGAAACATCGCGATCACTTCGCCGTTTTGATTGGTCACCTTCATGTCGTAAATGCCGTGGCGGCCTGAGAGCGTTTGCTCAATGCCTTCGCAGGTGAGTACGTCGCCAAGCTGGCCAGGTTTGAGGAACTCGATGCTGCAACCAGCGGCTACGGCGATTTTGTTGTGCGAGTTGCAGGCAAAGGCAAATGTGGAATCGGCGAGTGTGAAGATGAAGCCGCCATGGCAAATTTTGTGGCCATTCAAGTGCAGGGATTTGATCTCCATGCTCATGCGCGCGTAGCCCGGTTTGCATTCAAGCAGCCGCATGCCCATGGTCTCGCGTGAGGCAACATCACTGGCAAACATTTGCTCGCCGACCGCTGTGGCCAGTTCGTTGGCAGTCATGCTCATTGCCCTTTGAACTGCGGCACGCGCTTTTGCAAAAAGGCGTTCACACCTTCGATGTAGTCATCCGTCATGCCCATCGCGGTTTGTGCATCGCGCTCAATGTCGAGCTGCTGATCGAAGCTGCGATTTTGTGCTGTGCGCAGCAAGCGCCGAGTTTCCACCAAGGCTTGGGTTGGCATTTGCGCGAGCTTCTCGGCCAGAGCCAGCGCTGCACCTAGCGCATCGTCTTGCACATCCCAGATCATCCCAAATTCCTTGGCCTGCGCGGCCGAGAGCTTGTCCCCCGTGAATGCCAAGCCAAGCGCGCGCGCCAACCCCAGCCGCTGCGGCAGCAGCCAAGAGCCGCCGGCATCAGGGATCAAGCCAATCTTGCTGAACGCCTGCACAAAGCTGGCGCCGGGCGCGGCAATCGCCATATCGCAGCTCATCACGAGCGATGCGCCTGCGCCCGCTGCTACGCCATTCACAGCGCAGATCGTGGGCATGCGCAGATTCATGACAGCGCGGGCTGTCGGGTTGAATTGAGCCTCAATCACTGGCCCGGGATTGCCGCGCTCTTTCAAGCCTCGGCCGGGCGTGAAATCAAAGCTACCCAAATCTGCGCCTGCGCAAAAGCCACGCCCTGCGCCGGTGATGACGCAGGCTCTGATGTCCCCGTCAGCACTGGCTTTGGCCAAGGCCGCGCGCAGCGCTTCATGCATCGCGGGAATAAAGCTGTTGAGCGCAGCAGGGCGATTGAGCGTGATCAGCGCGATTTTTGCGTTGCCAGCGGCCCGCTCTTCATAGAGGATGGTTTGTTCGGTCATGGTGTCTCCAAGCCTTAATTTACTCCAAAAATACATTTCCCAACCGCGTAGTCGGGAAATTCTGTTGGGAGGCGAGTTTCTCCAGCGGCGCTATGATTGGTGCATGACCTACGAACTCCTCATTTCAGAAACGCTCGGCTCAGTGGGCAAGATCACACTGAACCGCCCCAAACAACTCAACGCCTTGAACGGCCAACTCATGGACGAGCTGGGCGCGGCGCTTAAGGCCTTTGATGCTGACCCCGCGATTGGCTGCATGATCATCACGGGCAGCGAGAAAGCTTTTGCTGCAGGCGCAGACATTGGCGCAATGGCGACCTACAGCTTTGCTGATGTGTACAAGGGCGACTACATCACCAAGAATTGGGAAACGATTCGCGGCATTCGCAAGCCGGTGATTGCTGCAGTTAGCGGCTTTGCGCTGGGCGGTGGCTGCGAGCTGGCGATGATGTGCGATTTCATCATCGCAGCGGATAACGCGAAATTCGGCCAGCCCGAGATCAAGCTGGGCATCATTCCCGGCGCGGGCGGCACGCAGCGCCTGCCGCGCGCAGTGGGCAAGGCCAAGGCGATGGATATGGCTTTGACGGGTCGCATGATGGACGCGGCAGAGGCTGAGCGCGCGGGGCTGGTGAGCCGGGTCGTACCTTTGGCTGGCCTGCAAGACGAAGTGCTCGCTGCTGCCAACATGATTTGTGAATACAGCCAAATCGCGGTGATGGCAGCGAAGGAAAGCGTGAATCGCGCGTTTGAGAGCGGCCTGAGCGATGGCGTGATGTTTGAACGACGCTTGTTCCACGCGCTTTTTGCCACCAGCGACCAAAAAGAAGGCATGGATGCGTTTGTGAACAAGCGCAAAGCCGCTTTCAAGCACGAATAAAGTACGGAAACAATCTTCGGTATAATCTTGTTCCTCTGGTGATATAGCTCAGTTGGTTAGAGCGCAGCATTCATAATGCTGATGTCGGTGGTTCAAATCCACCTATCACCACCAGATCTGAAATCCCTGCCTGCCTTCATGCATTTGATGGCCGCAGGGATTTTCTTTTGCGACACATTTTCTCGCGCGTCGCCCTCATCTGTCTGTATCATCAGCATTGGACGACAGGAAATTCAATGACAAATGCTTGGCTCCAGCGCGTGATCACGCTGGGCAGTTTTATTTTTTGGTGGGCGCTGGCCGCATGGGCTTGGGGCAACCATCGTGCGTGGGCCGTCGCTAGCCTTTTAGCGCCATTGTTGGTTACGCCCTTGCTTTTGGGCATTCAGTGCATTTGGGCGGCGCTGATCAATCGCAGCGAAAAGATGGTGCGGCCAGCAAGCTTGGGGCAATGGCTTGGGGCTTGGTTCTCCGAGTGGCAAGTCGCTACCAAAGTTTTTACCTGGTGGCAGCCGTTTCGTCATCTAGCCATCGCCAACAACCTGAAGCTCACACCGAATCAGCGCGGCATCGTGCTTGTACACGGCTTTTTCTGCAATCGCGCGCTTTGGACAGATTGGATGAGGCAGCTTCGCCAGAAGCAGCTTACTTTTATGGCTGTAGATTTAGAGCCTGCTTTTGGCTCGATCAGTGAATACGCAGACGCCGTAGAAGCTGCAATCAAGCAAGTCGAACAAGCCACAGGCTTGCCCCCTGTGCTGGTCGGCCACAGCATGGGCGGCTTGGCGATTCGCGCTTGGGCAGCAAAGCACGTTGGAAAAAGTGGCGATATGCAGCGCATTCACCGCATTTTTACCCTCGGCACACCGCATCACGGCACAGCTATAGCCGCAGCCTCGCACACGCTCAATGGCCACCAAATGCGCCAAGCCAGTAAATGGCTGATGGAAAATGCGTCTCTCTTACCCCACGATTTTGCGAAGTATTGCACCTGCTACTTCTCCCATTGTGACAATATCGTCTTCCCCGCCAACACCGCGACCTTGCCCGGCGCGGACAATCAACACATTGCAGGCTATGCTCATGTGCAGCTTGTTTTTTCAAATGATATACAGCAGGCCTGCATGGCCAGTTTAAATTAACGCGATTGGAGATGACACCATGCCCTTGATCGTTGTGATGGATGATGATGCGAGCACCCGTGTGCTGGTGTCCGCAGTGCTGCGCAAAGAAGGCTATGACGTGCTCGCTGCAAACGATGGCGCGCAAGGCTTGGCTTTGATCCGTGAGCACAAGCCCGATCTTGTGGTCAGCGATGTGCAGATGCCTCATCTGGATGGCTTCGGTGTGCTTGAGGCCGTGCGCGCCAATGAAGACATTTCCACCACCCCCATCATTTTGCTCACCTCCTTGCAGGATCGTGCCCATATGCGCCAAGGCATGACAACAGGGGCTGATGATTACCTCACCAAACCTTTTGCTCCTCAAGAGCTGCGCGATGCCGTGAACACGCAGCTGTCTAAGCTCGTGCGGGTAGAGGCTGCCCAAGCGCAGAAGGTTGATCAGGCGGTAGCCACGGCATTGGCCGAGCAGCAAGAAAAAATTGGCCGTTTGTATGAAAGGCGCATGGCCAAGGAGCTGTCTGAGCAGTGGCCAGACAGTGGACAGTTTGAAGGCAATGAGCGCCATCCTAGCGCCACGGTGCTGTATGCCGATGTGCGCGACTATACGCAGTGGACGCAGCGCCTCTCCACCAACGAGCTGGGCGAAGTGATCACGCAGTTTTATTCAGGCGTGGGCGATACCGTGCATCTCTTTGGCGCGCGGCATATGCAGTTTGTGGGCGATGGCATGCTGTGTGTGTTTGTGGAAAGTGGCGACAGTCAATCGGTGAATCATGCGCTGCGCGCCGTGAAAGCGGCGCTGGGCCTGATCGACGGTTGCAAACGACTGGATAACTTTGTGAACCAGCGCTTCGCCGAGCGGAATTTGCCAAAATTTTCGCTCAACATCGCTTTGCACAGCGGCCCCGTGACGTTTACCAAACTCGATGGTTTGTTCTCTACCAGCTCGCAATCGACACCTGTGGGTGAGGCGGTGAGTACGACACTGAAGTTTTTCCAAGGCGCTCAACCGCCCGATTGGGCCATTGCGGCTACGGTACAAACCAATCATTTACTGGATCGCGCTGCCCGTATTGGCCGGCGCGGTATGGTGGCTGTGCCAGGGCGCGCTGGTGGAGTGGATGCGGTGGAAATACTTGGCTTGCATCATTGAAAGACGCTGAGATGAAGACGATTGAACGCGCGCGACAGGAGCGCGGTGGCTGGACAGTTCGCAGCCTCTCCATGACGATGCTTTTGGTGTTTGCGATCGTGCCCGCCATGCTGGTGGGCTGGCTGCTATACAAAAGCAACACGCAGACGGTCGATAAGCTTTCGGCCAAGATCATCAACGACGTGGTGCAGCGTGTGCAGGCCGATGCTGAGGTGCAATTGCAAACAGCTGGGTTGGTGCTCAACGGTCTCATCCCTCCAGCTCCCAGCGATGCACAAACCAAGACTGCACGTCGCTTGCTCAACCAACCCGAAGAGTTTGAAAAATTAGCGACATCGCTCACGCGCATGGCCGCTGATGTGCCGTATCTTTACTTGGGTACCAACAAAGGCGAATTTCATGGCGTGGAGCAAATCGCACGCGGCGGCACTGGCTTGATGCGCATTGGCATTCGCCGCCAAGGCGATGAGGGGCGGCAGTTCTATTCTGCGGTGGCTCCCGGAGATCGCAGTCAAAAGCTCGATCCCGAGGCAAAAAATTATGAGCCGCGTACCCGGCCTTGGTATGCCGAGGCTGTGAACAAGCGTGAGCGTGTTTTTACGCCAGTGTACCTCTCGGCGTCCAAGAAGCAATTGCTCATCACAGTGGCTCAGCCTGTTTTTGAAGATGATGGCAGCGTGCTTGGGGTGTTTGCTGCGGATTTGTATTTGAAACAGCTGTCTGAAGCCCTGCAAATCATCAACATCTCTGCGCGGGGAGTGGCCTTCATTGTGGACGATACAGGCATGCTGGTGGCCACCTCAACGGGGGATCCCTTGTTTGTTGAGCAAGGCGGAAAAATAGAGCGCCAATCACCCAGCAGTAGCGCCAATCCGATTGAGCGCGAAGCGTTTGCGCAAATTCGCTCCTTGATCGGTAAATACAAAGCGGATTCGGTGCAGCGCGAGCGCTTCAATGGAGCGATACAAACCGCTGCCGGCGAAACCTTGGTCTCGATGCGGCCCTTTGCCGAGCATTTGGGTCTGCCGCTGACCCTGATCGTCGCCGCGCCAGAGATGGATTTTTCCAGCGAAGTGCTCGCCGGCCTCAAACATGCCTTGACGCTGATGGCGATTGTGGTGGGCTTGGGCGCAGTGCTGGCTGCCGTGCTGGCTTGGCGCTTGTCTCAGCGCTTTCGCACGTTGATGCAGGCGGCCATTCAGATGGGGCGCGGCGAGGTGCCCGCTCTGCAATCAAAAGCGCAGGTGCTGGAGGTGCGGCAGTTAGCGCGCACACTGCATGAGAGTGCTCAGGAAATCCAAATCAATCGCGCGTCTATTGAAGAGCAAAAGCAAGCCTTGCTGGATGCCAATGAGCATTTGGAAGAACGCGTGGCAATACGTACGAAGCAGCTGGAGGAGTCGCGCGAAGAGGCGCTGCAAGCGGCCAAAGCCAAAGCTGCCTTCCTCGCCACCATGAGCCATGAGATCCGTACGCCACTCAATGGCGTTGTGGGCATGACAACGCTGATGGCTGATACGCCGCTCAACGATGAGCAACAGGACTTCCTGCACACGATGCGGGTATCCAGCGATCAACTGCTGTCGGTGATCAACGACATCTTGGATTTTTCTAAGATCGAATCAGGAAAGATGGATCTAGAAAGTGAGCCGCTTTCTTTGCAGGGGGCGATTGAAGAGGCTTGCGATATTGGTGCTTCTCGTGCGCGGGAGAAGGGGCTGGAGCTGCTGGTCGATGTGGGCGACGATGTACCCGCCTGGGTGCGCGGCGACATCACGCGCCTGCGCCAAATCCTGCTGAATTTTCTGGGCAATGCCATCAAGTTCACCGAGAAGGGGCAGATCGTCGTTACGGCGCATCTGAAAGAAGATTTTGATGAGAAACGCGTGATTGATGACGTACCGCGGCCCGGTGCATTGATTGAATTCCGTGTAAAAGATTCTGGCATTGGCATTCCGAAAGAGCGCCAAGCTGCGCTGTTTCAATCCTTCACGCAAGTCGATGCATCCACCACCCGCAAATACGGTGGTACAGGCTTGGGCTTGGCGATTTGCAAGCGCTTGGCCGAGATGATGGGTGGCGCGGTGGGGCTGGAGTCTGACATGGGGCAGGGCTCGACCTTTTGGTTCACCGCTCGCATGCACTACAGCGATGCGCCCGATCAATCTGAAACCTCGATCATGGAGCTGGCCAGCCTAGAAGGCAAGCTGGCAGTGATCGTGGACGATATGCCTGTGAATATCCAGATTTTGGACAAGCAGCTCAAACGCTGGAAGATGAACACAGTGGCATTTAACAATGCACCTGAAGCCTTGCAATGGTTGGCTACGCGCGATGCAGATGTGGTCGTTACCGATATGCACATGCCCGAGATGGATGGGCTGATGCTGGCGCAGGCGCTGCACAAGATCAAGCCCAAGGCGCAGTTGGTGTTGCTCACATCGGGTACTTTGCCCAGCGAGCAGGAAGCCCATCAATTTGCTGGTCGCTTGCTCAAGCCTTATCGGCAAGCTCAGCTCTTCAATATATTGGCGCGTATTTTGTACGTCAACAGTGCGATGAATCCAGTGGTTGTGCCCAAAGTAGTCACCACCAAAAACCAAACGATCTTGGTGGCTGACGATAATTTGGTCAACATCAAAGTGGCAGTCAGCATGCTCACCAAGCTGGGCTATGAATCCGTGAGTGTGATGGATGGCCAGCAAGCCTTTGATAGCGTAGCTGCTTCCTTGCAAGCTGGCGGCAAACGCTTTGCTGCCGTGCTCATGGATGCCAATATGCCAGTGCTCGATGGCTATGGCTCAGCGCGCTTGATCATTGCTGAGCACGGCAGTGCTGCGCCACCGATCATTGCACTGACGGCATCGGTGATGGAAGAAGATCGCCAGCGCTGTTTGGATGCTGGCATGATCGGTTTCCTACCCAAGCCGCTGCGCATCGACGAGTTGTCCGCAGGCTTGGCACAGTACGCACGGATTGATGAAGGCGCTATCGATTTGGTAGCTGCTCCCGCAGATTCTATGCCGGCTCTTATAGAAAATGAGCCTCGAAACGCGGTGAAGGATGAGTCTGAGCAAGATTTGATCGACTGGAGCCGTCTGGATCAGTTCAAAGAGTTTGATGATGAAGAGCTGAGTATGACGCGCGAGGTCATGGGGCTTTTCATTCAAGATGCGCCAATGCGCCGCGATGACATCAATGCCAGCTTAGCCACCACTGATCCCGCTCTTCTTTCCTTGCGTGCGCATGCACTCAAGGGCTCGGCATCGAATGTGGGTGCGATGGTCTTGTCAAATGCTTGCTCTGATCTTGAGCATGCTTGCAAGACGACTGGCTGGCCATCGGATGCAGCCGAGCAGATCGCGAGGATTGATCAGCTCACGGATGCGACATTGGAAGTCTTGAAAAACTGGAAGCCTTGACGTGGTGCGGCGCTTTTTTACGCCGCGTCAATCTTCAGATTCTGCGCAACCACCACCTGGCGCCAGCCCGAGAAATCTTTTTCAATAAAGCTGGCCAGTTGAGCGGGTGAGCCATTGGCTGATGTCACGGGCTCCAATGCATCGCTGGCAAAGCGGGCGCGCACATCGGGCAACTGCACCACTTTGCCCAGAGCAGCGTTCAGGCGATCAATCGTGGCTTGTGGCGTGGCTCTGGGCGCCATCAGGCCAAAGTAGTTGAGCACATCAAACCCTGCAAAACCACTCTCTGCCATGCTGGGCACATCAGGCAATGCGGCCGAGCGTTTGTAGGCTGTGACAGCCAGCGCTTTCACGCGCCCATCTTTGATGAAAGGGTTGAGCGCAGGTACCGTTCCTGTGACCATATGAATTTGCCCACCGATCATGTCCATCGTGGCTGGTGCGATGCCGCGATAGGGGATATGTGTGACGAAGACGCCAGCGCGGTTTTTCAGCATTTCCAGCACCAGATGGTTGATGCCGCCCGCGCCTGCACTGCCGTAATTGTAAAAACCGGGCTTGGCCTTGGCCAATTGCACGAAATCTCGAAGGTTGCTGACCGGCAATTCTTTGTTCACTGCCCATACCAATGGGCCGCTGGCAATCATGCCAACCGGCGCGAATTGGCGGACGGGATCGTAGCCCGCATTGGGCAATGCGGCAGGCACGGTGGTGAATGGCGCGGCTGCCAGCAGCAGAGTTTGCCCATCAGGAGCGGCATCGGCCACAAACTTCGCGCCAATCGCACCGCCCGCGCCTGTGCGGTTTTCCACCACCACACTCGCGCCCAGCACTTCACCAAGCTTTTGCGCGACCAAGCGACCGACGGCATCAGTGCCCGCGCCAGGGGCGAAGGGCACGATGATTTTTGTGATGGCGGTTTGCGCGCGTAAAGAGACAGGTGCAGCTATGAAAACAGCAGCTGCTTGCGCAGTTTTGATCAGGGCTTGGCGGCGATTTGTCATAAAGAACTCACTCAGTTTGAGACATTGTCATATGGGGGCATGACACATTCATGTCAACTTCCACCTTAACTTCCACGATAGGTGGAATAGCTCCACGGCGAGCACAGTAGAGGCACATGGTAATGTTGATCGGCATGGGCGATGCCGAAATCCAGATGCACCACTTCTAAAAACATCGGCTCCGCCAGCGCCACGCCTTTGCTTTTGAAATACGCGGCCACATCGAAGCTTAAGCGGTAGCGGCCAGTTTTCAAGCTGGCGTTGTCATACAGCAGTCCATCAGGGTTGCGGCCATCGGCGTTGAGCATGAAGCTTTTGACCAAGCTGTAGCTCTCGCCTTGCCGAGTAAAGAAGCTCACTGGCATACCAGCAGCTGGGCAGCCGTGCATCGTGTCTAAAACGTGGGTAGATAAGCCCATGGCCTTGATTCCTTCGCGTTGAAGATAAGTGTATACAATTTCAAAGATTCGCAAGTTCAGGGGCACAAAATTGGAAGTCTCCACCACCCAACACATCGTGCAAGCGCTCACCAAGGCGATTGTGGCGCATCGGCTCGCGCCGGGCGTGAAGCTTGTTGAGCAAAAACTGGCAGATCATTTCGGTGTATCGCGCACCTTGGTGCGCCAAGCGCTGTATCAGCTGGAAAACCAACGCCTCATTGTGTTGGAGCCAGCGCGCGGTGCGTTTGTGGCATCGCCCTCGATTGAGGAAGCCGCGCAGGTGTTTGATGTGCGCCGCATGCTGGAAGCGCAGATGACGCGGCATTTCGCGGAGCAAGCGACACCCGAACAGATCAAATCCCTGCGCGAGCATGTGGCGCAAGAGAGGGCGGCTGTGGAGAGCGGCGATGCGCCAGGGCGCATTGAGTTGCTGGGCGATTTTCATGTGCGCATGGCGGAGCTCATGGGCAACCAAGTTCTGGCTGAGCTGCTCAGTGATCTGATCTCTCGTTGCGCCCTGATCACGCTGATGTATCAAAGCAGCGATGCTGCGCAGGAAAGCAATGATGAGCATGCCCAAATTGTTGAAGCCTTGGCCAAAGGCGATGTGGAGAAATCCGTGAAGCTGATGGATGCGCATCTAAGCCAAGTGTTTAGCAATTTGCAGCTGGAAAAGCGTCCCGCCGATGCTGACTCACGCGAGTATGGCGAGATGAACCATAGTTTTGCTGGGCTTTGAGACATGGCACACGTTTACGACAGCACCGCCACCTATCCGCGCGACCTCGGGGGCTACGGCAAAACCATGCCGCAGGCGCAATGGCCGGGTGGTGCGCGCATCGCGGTGCAGTTCGTGCTCAATTTTGAAGAGGGAGGCGAAAACCACGTACTGCATGGCGATGCGGGCAGCGAGACTTTTCTCTCAGAAATGTTCAATCCAGCGAGCTTTCCCGCGCGGCATATGAGCATGGATGGCATTTACGACTACGGCGCGCGCCAGGGCGTGTGGCGCATCTTGCGCGAGTTTGAAAAGCGAGGTTTGCCGCTCACCGTGTTTGGCGTGGCCACCGCTTTGCAGCGCTGCCCAGATGTGACGGCCGCCTTCAAGGAACTCGGCCATGAGATCGCTTGCCATGGCCTCAAATGGATTCACTATCAAAATCTGCCGGAAGAGATAGAGCGCGCGCATATGGCGGAGGCTTTGGCGATTTTCAAATCCTTAGGTATCAAAGCACATGGCTGGTACACCGGGCGCGATAGCCCGAATACCCTTCGGCTCGTTGCCGATCAAGGCTTTGAGTATGCTAGCGACTATTACGGCGATGATTTGCCGTTTTGGATGAAGCTAAAAAAGACAGATGGCAGTGATACGCACCAGCTCATCGTGCCCTACACGCTGGATTGCAACGACATGCGCTTTAGTTTGCCGCAGGGCTATTCTCATGCTGATCCGTTTTTTCAGTACCTCAAAGATACGTTTGATGCTTTGTACGCTGAAGGCGATCCAAACGCGACGAATGGGGGCTTGAATCAGCCCAAGATGATGAACATCGGCATGCATTGCCGCTTGCTCGGCAGGCCGGGGCGCATCACCGCATTGCAGCGTTTTCTTGATCACATTGCGCATTTTGACAAAGTGTGGGTGGCCAAGCGGATTGATATTGCCAAGCATTGGGCGAAAGTGCATCCAGTGCCATGAACTTAAGCCTACAACCATTGAACTTTGCCTCTGTAGATGGAGCTACAGAGCTGCTAGACGGCATCTATGAGCACTCGCCATGGATCGCGCGAGCAGCGATGGCGCAGCGCCCGTTTGCGACGCTGGCTGCTTTGAAGTATGCGATGGCGCAAGTCGTCACGCAAGCCAGCCGAGATCAGCAATTGGGATTGATTCGTGCTCACCCCGAGCTAGCTGGTAAAGCCATGGTGAGCCAATCGCTCACGGCTGAATCGACGAATGAGCAAAGCAAAGCAGGGCTCACGAATTGCAGCCCCGAAGAATTTGCCAAGCTGCAAAAGCTCAACGCGGATTACAAGGCCAAATTCGGCTGGCCTTTCATCCTCGCCGTGCGCGGGCCGCGCGGATTGGGGCTCTCTCGCCAGCAAATCATCTCAAGTTTTGAGCGCCGCCTGCACGGGCATCAAGATTTTGAATTGGCTGAATGCCTGCGCAATATCCATCGTATTGCAGAAATTCGTTTGAACGATAAATTTGGTGCGCAGCCTGATTTGGGCAGTGAGCTTTGGGATTGGCACGAAAGCCTATCGCAACACAGCGATCCAGGCTTCAAAGAAAACGGCCAGCTCACCGTGACTTACATGACCGAGGCGCACAAAGCCTGTGCTGCTGAGATCGCCGCTCGCATGCAGGAATGCGGTTTTGATTCGGTAGAAATAGATGTACTTGGCAATGTCGTAGGTCGCTATGAAAGTAGTAGCGCCTTGCGCAGTATTCATGCCGGCGAAGTGCCTAAGACGCCTCAAAAAGCATTGATCACAGGCAGCCATTACGACACCGTGCGCAATGGCGGAAAATACGATGGTCGATTGGGCATCTTCATGCCCATGATGTGCGTGCGTGAGCTGCATAAGGCAGGCAAGCGCTTGCCCTTTGGCATCGAGGTGGTAGCCTTTGCCGAAGAAGAAGGCCAGCGCTACAAAGCCACCTTCCTCGGCTCAGGCGCGCTCACAGGGCATTTCAATCCAGCATGGCTGGATCAAGCGGATAAAGACGGTATTTTGATGAAAAATGCCCTGTTTGCCGGCAAGCAATCTGCGCAAAGTGCTATGAAAAATATAGCGGCCTTGAAGCGCGATCCTGCCAATTACCTTGGCTTTGTGGAAGTCCATATCGAGCAAGGTCCGGTGCTCAATGCGATGAATTTGCCACTCGGCGTGGTCACATCGATCAACGGCAGCGTGCGCTTTCTCGGCGACATCATCGGCCAAGCCAGCCATGCGGGCACCACGCCGATGGCCACGCGGCGTGATGCCGCTGCTGCGCTTGCCGAGCTCAGTGTTTATATGGAGCAGCGTTCCTTGAAAGATGGCGATTCAGTGGCCACCATCGGGATGCTCAATGTGCCCAATGGCTCCATCAACGTCGTGCCCGGTAAGTGCAGCTTCAGCCTCGATCTTCGTGCGCCCACGGATGCGCAGCGTGATGCGCTCGTAGGCGATGTTTTGAATCAACTCAAAGCGATTTGCGAAAAGCGTGGTGTGAGCTATTCCATTGAAGAAACCATGCGAGCCGCTGCTGCGCCATCAGACACCGCTTGGCAAGCGCGCTGGGAGAAAGCCGTTGCAAGCACGGGCCT
Source organism: Comamonadaceae bacterium (assembly GCA_013297925.1). Taxonomy (GTDB): domain Bacteria; phylum Pseudomonadota; class Gammaproteobacteria; order Burkholderiales; family Burkholderiaceae_C; genus JANMDU01. Next base: position 66,783 of record JAAFJC010000005.1, on the reverse strand, counting down.
GCCCATCTACAAAATGCCCAGCGGCGCTGGCCATGATGCGATGAAGCTGCACGAAATCATGCCCCAAGCCATGCTGTTTGTGCGCGGCGAAAACTCCGGCATCAGCCACAACCCGCTCGAATCCACCACACAAGACGATATGCAGCTGGGCATCGATGCCTTTATGCAGTTACTCAACAATTTAGCTCAAGAACAACAATGACAGATTTCACAAAACTCGATGCTTGGATCGATGCGCACTTTGACGAACAGGTTAAGTTTCTTCAAGAGCTCATCCGCGTACCTACCGACACACCACCGGGCAACAACGCGCCGCATGCTTTGCGCACGGCAGAGCTTTTGAAGGGCTTTGGCTACGAGGCCGAGCAACACTCTCCGCCGCCCTCTGCAGTCCAAGCAGCAGGTCTTGAGAGCATCACGAATTTGATCGTGCGCAGAAAATTCGGCTCGGGCGGAAAGACCATTGCACTGAACGCTCATGGCGATGTTGTCCCACCCGGCGAAGGCTGGAGCGTCGAGCCTTATGGCGGCGTGATCAAAGATGGCTTCATCTATGGGCGCGCGGCAGCGGTGAGCAAATGCGATTATTCCAGCTTCACCTTTGCGCTGCGTGCTTTGGAAGCCGTGGCCAAGCCAAGCCAAGGCAGCGTAGAGCTGCACTTCACCTATGACGAGGAATTCGGAGGTGAGCTCGGCCCCGATTGGTTGCTGAAAGAAGGCATCACGAAGCCTGATTTGATGATCGCCGCCGGGTTCAGCTACCAAGTCGTGGTGGCACACAATGGCTGCTTGCAAATGGAAGTCACGGTGCAGGGCGAGATGAGCCATGCGGCGATTCCTGATTCGTCTTGCGATGCCTTGCAAGGCGCGAATCACATCATGAGCGCTCTCTACGCGCTAAACGCTGACTACAAGAAGATCACTTCCAAAGTCGAAGGCATCACGCATCCGTATCTCAACATCGGCCTGATCCAAGGCGGCACGAACACCAATGTGGTGCCCGGTAAAGTCACGTTCAAACTTGATCGCCGCATGATTCCCGAAGAAGATACAGCGCAGGTCGAGCAGAGCATCCGTGATGCCATCACCCAAGCCGCAGCCAGCTATCAGCCCCCGCGTGGCTCAGGCGCGATCAAAGTAGACATCCGCCGCATGCTGCTCGCCCAAGCCATGAAGCCCTTGGCGGGTAACCAGCCCTTGGTGCAAGCTCTGCAAAAACATGGCCAAGAAGTATTTGGCGAGCCCATCCCCGCTTTGGGCACGCCGCTTTATACCGACGTACGCCTCTATGTGGAGCGCGGCATTCCCGGCGTGATTTACGGCGCTGGGCCGCGCACGGTACTGGAATCCAATGCCAAAAGAGCCGATGAGCGCCTGAATTTGGAAGATTTACGGCGCGCCACCAAGGTCGTTGCACGCAGTTTGAGCGACTTACTGGCCTGAACAACGCGCCCCAATACGGAGCTTACGGGTTTGTGCGCACCGCTTTATGCAACAGTTTGTATACAATTCGCACGCTACTTGTGCACGAGAGCTCTGCCTAGCGCGTTGACGGTGCGGCACTCTTCTTGCAGTCCCTCTAAACACGGCTTTCTTGCTGTCACTTTTATTCATCGTTGGAGTTTTCATGAACAAGCGTTCCGCCCTTAAATCCTTGGCTGCCACCAGCATTGCCGCAGCCAGCCTCATGGCCACCAGCGCTTTCGCGCAAGCCATGACCCCCATCAAATTTCAGCTCGATTGGCGCTTCGAAGGCCCTTCCGCTTTGTTCCTCTCCCCAATCGCTAAAGGCTATTTCAAAGACGTCAAGCTTGATGTGAACTTGGACGCTGGCACAGGCTCTGGCGCTACCGTGCAGCGTGTGGCCTCTGGCACGTATGACATGGGCTTTGCCGATATGGCTGCCCTCATGGAATTCCACGCCAACAATCCGGATGCGCCTAACAAGCCCGTGGCTGTGATGATGGTCTATAACAACACGCCAGCTGCCGTGCTCACCCTCAAGAAAAATGGCATCAGCAAGCCCGCTGATCTCGTCGGCAAGAAACTCGGCGCACCCGTGTTTGACGCTGGCCGCCGCGCCTTCCCGATCTTCCAAAAAGCCAACAGCGTAGGTAACGTGACTTGGGTGACGATGGATCCCCCGCTGCGCGAGACGATGCTTGCGCGCGGCGAAGTCGATGCGATCACAGGCTTCTCTTTCACCTCGCTGCTCAATCTGGAAGCACGCAATGTGAAAACTGAAGACATCGTGGTGATGCCTTATTCCAGCTTCGGCGTGAAGCTCTATGGCAATGCCATCATCGCCAGCCCCAAGCTGATCAAGGAAAATCCCGCAGCAGTGAAAGCATTCCTGCAAGCTTTCACCAAAGGTGCAAAAGACGTGATGGCCAAGCCTGAAGTCGCAATCCAGTACGTGAAAAATCGCGATGGCATCATCAATACCGATTTGGAAGAGCGCCGCTTGAAAATGGCGATTGATTCCGTGATCAACAGCCCCGATGCACGCGCTGAAGGCTTTGGCCAAATCGTTCCAGGCCGCATGGCACTGATGGCTTCGCAAGTGTCAGATGCTTTCAGCACGAAAAACCGCGTGAAAGTGGATGACGTGTGGAATGGCAGCTTCCTGCCCAGCAAAGCAGAGCTCAATGTGCTCCCTCCCGTGAAGAAGTAAGCCCTCGATCCCCCCCCAAAGACCAGAAGCCTTGAAAAATCTTCTGGTCTTTTGCTATCTAATTAAGAGCACTCTGCGCAATAAATAAGCCGGCCATATACCTATTAGGCATAAAATGACTTCCACCACCGCCCCACGCCCTTTTGTTGATTTCCAAAACGTCTGGCTTGCTTACAACGATGAGCTGCTTGCCAAAGGGCAGTATGCGGTGGAAGATATTTCTTTGCAAATGACGCAAGGAGAATTCATCGCCATCGTCGGGCCATCGGGCTGCGGCAAATCCACCTTCATGAAACTCACCACGGGTCTGCGCATGCCCACCAAGGGCACGATCCATGTGGACAACACGCCCGTCACTGGTCCTTTGAAGATTTCAGGCATGGCCTTCCAAGCGCCAAGCCTCTTGCCTTGGCGCACCACCCTGGATAACGTGCTCTTGCCGCTGGAGATCGTCGAGCCCTATCGCAGCAATTTCAAAGCCAAGCGCAAAGAGTATGAAGAGCGCGCGGCCAAGCTTTTGCAATCCGTAGGTTTGGGCGGCTATGAGCGTCAGTATCCTTGGCAGCTCTCAGGCGGTATGCAGCAGCGTGCCTCGATTTGTCGTGCGTTGATTCATGAGCCCAAGATGCTTCTACTCGATGAGCCTTTTGGTGCGCTGGATGCCTTCACCCGCGAGGAGCTGTGGTGTGCGCTGCGCGATTTGCATGCCGCGCAAAAGTTCAATGTGATCTTGGTCACGCACGATCTGCGCGAGAGTGTCTTCCTCGCGGATCGCGTTTACTGCATGAGCAAGAGCCCGGGTCGTTTTATTGTGGAGCGCAATATTGATCTGCCGCGCCCGCGTGATTTGGATGTCACCTACACGCCTGAATTCACTGCGATTGTGCAAGAGCTGCGCGGGCACATTGGTGCCATCCGTAAAACCACAGCTGTGACGCCTAACTGATCGGGAGATACATGATGAATAAAAATTTTGAGCGTATTGCACCTGTCGCCGTTTTGATTGTGATGTTGCTGCTCTGGCAGCTTATCGTCACGCTGTTCAAAATCCCTGAATTCATTTTCCCCAGCCCTTTGCAGATTGCCAAAGAGTTTGTGCAATTCAAAGAGCCTTTGCTCAAAGCCGCGTGGCAGACCTTCTGGGTCACGATGGTGGGCTTTGCGATTGCGATTGTGGTGGGCGTGTTGCTTGGCTTCATCGTCGGCTCATCACGCATGGCCTATGCTGCGCTTTATCCGCTGATGGTGGGCTTCAACGCTGTGCCTAAAGCGGCGATTGTCCCGATCTTGGTGGTCTGGTTTGGCATCGGCGTGGTGCCAGGTGTGCTCACAGCCTTTTTGATTTGCTTCTTTCCCATCACGGTGAATATCGCAACGGGTTTAGCCACACTGGAGCCCGAGCTCGAAGATGTGCTGCGCGTGCTCGGTGCGAAGCGCTGGGATATTTTGACGAAGATCGGCCTGCCTCGCTGCATGCCGTATTTCTACGGCTCGCTCAAAGTGGCGATCACTTTGGCGTTCGTCGGCACAGTGCTCGCTGAGATGACGGCTGGCGATTCCGGTATTGGCTCGCTCATGCAAACCGCTGGCAGCCAGCAGCGCCTGCCGCTCGCGTTTGCTGGCTTGGTGCTGATCAGCGTGATGGCCATGGCGATGTATGAGTTCTTCTCTTACATCGAGAAGCACACCACGGCTTGGGCTCACCGTGGTTCTCAAAACACGTAAACGTGTCGTGCGGTTCGCAGAATCACTGATATGAATCCAAACCAAGTCGTCGCTGCATTGCGTGAAGCCAACGAAGTTGCTCGGGAGGCGATGAGCTCGGGGCACCATCCTTTTGGCGCGGTGTTGATTGCGCCTGATGGCGAAACCGTTTTGATGCGCCAAGGCAATATCAATACGGTCAACCATGCAGAAGCCACGCTCATTCGCGCGGCGGCTGAAAAATACAGCGCTGATTATCTGTGGCAATGCACGATGGTCACCACCGTCGAGCCCTGCGCCATGTGCGCCGGCACTTTCTATTGGGCGAATATTGGCCGCGTGGTTTATGGCATGACCGAAGCGTGCCTACTGGCTTTCACAGGGAGCCATCCGGAAAACCCGACATTGAATCTACCGTGCCGAGTGGTTTTCAGTCATGGCCAAAAAGCCATTGAAGTGATCGGCCCTGTGAGCGAAGTCGAGCCAGAGATCGGTGAGCTGCACAGCAGTTTCTGGCAGAAAAAATAACCAGATTTACAAAGAAGATCGGCGCAGACTCAATACAGAATCTGCGCCGAATGCTACTGAATCAGTAGCAAACCATGATCAAAGTATCAAGCCCAAATCACCTGGCCCTTGGTCTCATACCACTTATCCACGTTCGGTGCCACATTGGCTTCGATCTTGGAGCGCTTGATTTTCATCGTGGGTGTGAGTTGGCCGTTATCAATCGTCCATGGGTCTTTGGCGACGACGATTTTTGACAACTGCTCGTAATCGGCCACTTTGGCATTGACGCGAGCGAGCACCGCTTTCATTTCGGCTTCAAACTCAGCGCGCACCGTTGCATCTTTCAGCTGGGGGCGCAGGCCTTCGGCGGGCACCACAATTGCGTAAGCGGCAGGTTGGCCGACGCCTGAGACCAAGCACAGCTCGACCATCGGGCTTTCGTTGATCATGTTTTCAATCGGCGCAGGAGCCACGTATTTGCCCTTGGCTGTCTTGAACAGCTCTTTCTTGCGGCCTGTGAGCTTGAGCTGGCCGTCTGGCAGAGCCTCGCCTAAATCGCCGGTGCGGAAAAAGCCGTCGGCGGTGAACACTTCGGCATCCAGCTCGGGCTGCTTGTAGTAGCCCTTCATCGTGCCCAAAGATTTGATCAAGATTTCGCCATCGTCATCCAAGCGGCGCTGCACGCCGGGATAAGGCACACCCACGTAGCCGAGCTCTTGCTGGTTTTTGTTGGTGGAGTGCGAGTAAGCGAAGTCTTCCGTCATGCCGTAGCCTTCCGACAAATGCAGGCCCAGATCGCGATACCACTGCAAGAGCGCAGGAGGTAGCGGCGCAGAGCCGCAGCCTGCGAGCACGACTTCATTCAAGCCCAACTGCGTGAGCACTTTTTTGCGCACGATGTTGTTGAGGATCGGGATGCTGAGCAAGGTTTTGAGCTTTTTCTGCGGCATCTTGGCAGACACGCCTTGCTGGAATTTGAGCCAGAGGCGCGGCACGGAGATAAACACCGTGGGGCGAGCGCGCTGCAAATCTTGCACGAAGGTTTCAAGCGCTTCCGCAAAGAAAATGCGGCCACTCCCCTTGACATAGCCAGAACACGCAATCCACGCGCGCTCAAAAATATGCGCCAGAGGCAGATACGACAGTGCGCGATAGGGCGCATTGCCCATTTGTGAGTTGGTGAACGTGACGATGCCCTCGCTGGCGCGGGTTGCGCCTTCAAAGGTGTGCATCACGCCCTTCGGTGTGCCTGTGGAGCCCGAGGTGTACATGATGAAGCACAGATCGCCGCCAGCGCGCGCAGGCTTGCCGGCGATAGGCTGCGTTTGGGTGGTGATGTCATCCCAAGTGCGGTAGCTGTTTTTCGGAGACAGGGGCAAGGCTACGCAGGGCAGGCCTGCAGGAATGCCGCCGATTTGCGTGTCAAATGCATCAAGCTTGCCCACAAACAACAGCGATGCCTCGCTGTGGGTCAGCACGTATTTCACGGTGTCTGCGCCCTCGGTGGGGAAAATCGCCACGGTGGTGTAGCCCGCCATCCAAATGGCCATCTCGGCCATCATGAAATGGGCGGTGTTTTTGGACAAAATCGCGATGCGCGCGCCGGGCTCAAAGCCTTGCGCTTTCAGATACGTGGCCATGCGGCGGGCCTGGTCCGCTGCCTGCGCCCAAGTGAAATCCACCACTTTGCCGCCGCCCATGGGCTGCGTGAAGACGATGTCGTTCGCACGCTTGGATTCGTGCTCGTAGATATAGTCGAGGAGAAGTTTGGTCGAGGCCATGAAGATCCTTGTAGTGATAATGTCAACCTGCCATAGTAAAGCGCGGCAGAGCCTTAGGCAACAGGGGAAAACACTGCGCAGGAATAGAGTGGGGATTCGAGTCTGCCAGCTGCGGTTAGCCAAAGGGCAGGGCTGGCATCGGCTCAATCAGCATGATTCTTGTCAGAAACCCGGCATTAATCCCCTGCAAAGCTCGGGGTTTTAGCGCCCCGCGCGGCGGGCTTACTCAGCCAGCACATCCGCCAAGGCCTGCGCTTGCCGCTGCGCTGCGCCTTGGCTCATCGCCAGCCAATGCGCTCCTGCTTGCTGTAAGGCTTGGCGCTTTGCGGGCTGGCCCATCAGCGCAGCGGCTTCTTGCACGCCGGCTTGCATGCTTGCCACGCGCACAGCTGCTCCGGCGGCTTGGGCCGTTTCACTTGCTTCGAGGAAATTGAAAGTGTGTGGGCCCATGATCACCGGGCAACCGGCAGCAATCGCCTCAATCAGGTTTTGCCCGCCGAGCGGCTCAAAACTGCCGCCAAGGAGCGCCACATCGGCCAAGCTGTAATACATCGCCATTTCGCCCAAGCTATTTCCTAGCCAAATATCGGCGGGCGTGGGCGTGTCGTTCCATTGGCTTCTGCGCGAGACGGCGAGCCCTGCTTGCTCGCAAAGCCGTTGCACTTCATCAAAACGCTGCGGATGGCGTGGCACGATCAGCCATTGGATCTTGGATGCGCTCTTATTTGCTATTGATTCAATAGCGCTTTCCGCAGTATTTATGCCGGAAATCAAGCGTATTTGCTCTAAAAACTGTACTTCTTCGCCCTCCCGGCTGATGGCCAGCATGATCACACGCGTATCGCCCAGCTGCTGCTTGAAAGCTCGGCCTGTTTGCTGCAAAGCGGGATCGATCCTCACATCAAACTTTAAATTGCCCACCACGCTCACTTGGCTAGCGCCCACCAGCTGCAAACGCTTTGCATCATCATCGGTTTGCGCGAGCACAGCGGCAAAGCTGGCAAACGCCGGCTTGGCCAAGAGGCTCACACGCTGCGCCTTGCGCAAAGAGCGATCACTCAATCTTGCGTTAGCCAGCACCATCGGCACGCCTGCTTCTTTTGCCGCAGCGCAAAGATTCGGCCATACCTCGGTTTCCATCACGATGCCGATGCGTGGTTTGAAGCACTTGAAAAAGCTTTGCGTGGCCTTCCTGCTGTCCCACGGCTGCCAAACTTGCAAGTCACCAGCTTGCAAGAGCTTTGCGCCTTCTTCTCGCCCCGTGGCTGTGCCATGCGTGAGCAGCAGTTTCATGCCAGGAATTTGCGCACGCAGCTCGCGCAGCAAAATCGCAGCGGCGCGTGTCTCGCCTAAAGAGACAGCGTGAATCCAAATCCATCCTTCCGATGCAGGCTGCGAGTAGCTGCCAAAGCGCTCTCCAATCCACTGTCCATACAGCGGCTCTTTTGCTGCGCGTCGGCTCAAACGCAGGCGCACCAAGGGCTGCAAAGCCCAAGTGAGCAGGCGATAGACAGAGAGCGCGAAGGCCTGCATTGAAATGGCTGCGTCAGTGTGCTGATGCCTGCACCTGTGCATCCGGCTTGGCGGTTTTGAGCAAAGCCATCATCTCTTGCTCAATGCGCTGCAGCGCAGCCTCGGTGTGGCCTTCGAATCGCAGCACGAGCACAGGCGTGGTGTTGGAGGCGCGGATCAGGCCAAAGCCATCTGGCCAATCGACGCGCAAGCCATCAATGGTGTTGACCTTTGCTGGCGCCGCAAACTTCGCTTCGGATTGAAGGGTCGCTACGACCGCGTGCGGCTCGCCCTCGGCGCAGGCTACATTGAGCTCAGGCGTGGAAAAACTTGTGGGCAAATCGTTGAGCACTTTGTTGGCATCGGGCGAGGCGCTCAAAATCTCCAGCAATCTGCAGCCCGCATAGGTGCCATCGTCAAAGCCAAACCAGCGCTCTTTGAAGAAGATATGGCCGCTCATCTCGCCGCCCAGCGGTGATCCGTTTTGCTTCATGCGGGCTTTGATGAGGGAGTGGCCGGTTTTGTACATCTCCGCCACGCCGCCTGCGGCTGTGATGGCGGGCGCTAAGCGCTGTGAGCATTTCACGTCAAACATGATCGTGCCACCTGGCACCCGCGAGAGCACATCACGCGCGAACAGCATCATCTGGCGATCTGGATAGATCACATTGCCGTCTTTCGTAACGACACCCAACCTGTCGCCGTCGCCATCAAAAGCAAAGCCAAGCTCGGCATCGGTGGTTTGCAAAGTGCGGATCAGGTCTTGTAGATTTTCGGGTTTGCTTGGGTCAGGATGATGATTGGGGAAATTGCCATCCACTTCGCTGTACAGCTCAATCACGTCACAGCCGATTTTTCGGAAGATCTCAGGTGCTGTTGCGCCAGCAATGCCATTGCCGCTATCGACGACGATTTTCATTTTGCGCTTCAAGCGAATGTCAGAAGCGATGCGATCCCGATAAGGCGCCTCCACATTCACATTGCGCACCGCGCCGCCGGCTTGCAGCGTCCAGGTTTCGCTTTCCATCATTTGGCGCAGTGCCTGAATTTCGTCGCCATAAATCGCGCGGCCGCCCATCACCATTTTGAAGCCGTTGTAATCCTTCGGGTTGTGGCTGCCCGTAACTTGGATGCCGCTTTCGCAGAGCGTGTTGGCAGCAAAGTAGAGCAGGGGGGTGGTAACGAGACCAACGTCAATCACCTGCATGCCTGCTTCTTGCAGCCCGCGCACCAAGGCAGCAGAGAGCGCAGGCCCGCTCAAGCGGCCATCTCTGCCAACTGCGACAAGCTTTTGTCCTTCACGCAAAGCCATCGTGCCAAAGGCGCGGCCTAAGCCAAGCGCGAAGTCTTCATGGAGAGCGCTCGGCACGATGCCGCGAATGTCGTAAGCTTTGAAGGCGGAGGCGATGATTTGCATGTGGCGTTCCCTGAAAGCGATTATTGTCCACGCGCCAAGCGCATTTCATTCGCGCCTTGTTCCGCGCCGCTGCCTGGCACGGTGCTGCCTGCGCGGTCAGTCGTCTGCGCAAGGGCAGCTGCCAATTGCTCAGGCACGCCATCGCCCAAGCCGAGATGAATGCCTTGCGTTAGCGTGATATGCGCAGCCTCAAAGCCCCCCGCGCCGGCGCAGAGGATCGTTCGCGTGGGTGCGCTCTCATGTGCGAGCACCAGCATGGCTGGCACCACTGCCTCAGGCTTAAAAGCCTCGTGCACATCTTCAGGAAACAAAGCCTCCGTCATCCGCGTGGTGGCCGTGGGCGCAAGCGCGTTCACATGAATGCCGTGTTTGGCGCCCTCAATCGCCAGCGTTTGCATCAAGCCCACTTGCGCGAGTTTTGCCGCGCCATAGTTCGCCTGCCCAAAATTGCCATAGAGCCCGGTGCTGGAAGTCGTCATCACGATGCGGCCATATTTTTGCGCCATCATCTGCGCCCACACCGCCTTGCTGCAATGCGCCGCGCCCATCAAATGCACATCCACCACAAAGCGGAAATCCTCCATCTCCATCTTCGCAAACGATTTATCGCGTAGCACGCCCGCGTTGTTCACCAAAATATCCACGCGCCCCCAAGCATTCACGGCTTGCGCCACCATCGCTTGCACGGCAGAAAAATCCGTGACCGATGCGCCATTGGCCAAAGCGTGCCCGCCTGCCGCCACGATTTCATCCACCACCTTCTGAGCCGAGTTACTTGACGCCGAAGAGGGCGAGCCGCCCGTGCCATCCAGCATGCCGCCTAAATCATTGACCAGCACCTTCGCGCCCCGCGAGGCCAGCGCCAGCGCATGCAAGCGCCCCAAGCCCCCACCCGCACCGGTAACGATAGCCACGCGGCCTGAAAAATCTAAAGGATGGGAGAGCGGAATCTCTTGCGTCATTGTTGTGTTTTCTGAGAAGATCGGATCAAGGGTGAGCGCTGCGCGCTACAGAATCTATGATTTTATTGCTCTTGATTTCATAGCATACTATGCAGGTTTTATACCAGTCATTGCCCTATTTTCGTCTAAATATGATCCTGAATGCCTCTGAAACTGCTGCCAAGCTGCCCTACAGCGCTTTGGCTGCTGAAATCTCCTGTCTGCTGGAGGGCGGTGGCGCGCAAGTGCCTGAGCGCATTGTGCAAAGCTTGGCCGCAGGCGCTTCGCTCTTTGTGATGCCTGCCTGCGATGAGCGCATCGCCATCACCAAGCTGATCAGCCTCACACCTGCCAACGCCGCGCAAGCCTTGCCCACGATCCAAGGCGATGTGATCGTCTTCGACGTGAAAACTGGCCAACGCATCGCCATCCTTCATGGCCCCACCGTCACTGCAAGGCGCACTGCCGCCGTCTCCTTGCTCGCGGCTCAAAAGCTTGCGCCCAACCCTTCTGGCCCGCTGCTCATCGTCGGCGCAGGTGTGCAAGGCTGGGCGCATCTGGAAGCCTTTGCGCAGGGCTTGGGTATCCAAGAAGTCATCATCGCGTCGCGCACTCTTGAGAGCAGCGAGCGCCTTGCAGCGCATGCAAGAAGCCTCGGCCTGCAAGCCAGCATCACGCACGAGCCCAATGTCGCGCTTGCCCATTGCCCGCTCGTCGTCACGTGCACGCCCGCTAATGGAATTGTGCTCTCTGAGCTACCAAGGCCCGATGCTTTCATCGCAGCAGTGGGCGCGTTCAAACCCAGCATGGTCGAGCTCAGCCCTGCGCTTTGCCAACACTTCGCGACCCAAGGCCAGATCGTGGTCGACACCGCAGACGCAGGGCATGAGGCTGGCGACTTGATCCAAGCCGGTTTAGATGTTTCAACGTTCCCCACCCTCGCCCAGATCGTGCGCGGCGAGGCCAGCGCGAAACGCACCAGCCCCATCCTATTCAAAAGCTGCGGCTGGGCGGGCTGGGATTTGGCGGCTGCTAGGCTAGCAGTTGCCTCGATTTGAGGTGTTGCATTACAATTGCAATGCAATTGCTAGGAATCCAAAATGACCGCCGCCACATTCCCCGTCGTCCGCACCACCGCCGAAAACCGCGCCTTCGTTGAGTCCGCACTGCGTCCGAACGAAACACTCTCCAGCTTCATTGAAGAAAGCGTGATGGAGAGAGCCCAAAGGCGCAAAGAAGACGAAGCGTTTTACGCAAGAGCGATTGCTGCTTCCAAGCGAATCGACGCCGGTGGCAAAACCTATTCTCATGAGGAAGTGATGCAAATGCTGCGCGATATGACCGAAAAGAAAAAGCGCGAACTAGCACTCAAGGCTGAAGCAAATTTGAAAGGCGCTTGATGCGTCGTTATCAAATTGAATATGAACTGGACGCAATAGAAGACCTCAAGCGACTCCATGAATTTCTCATGGATGCAGCCCCAGAATATGCAGATGCCGCTTTGGAGCGGATTGATCAAGCTGTTAAAAAACTAGAAATCATCCCGCATAGCTGCCGTAAAGCGGACTTTCAAGATGGCGTACAACTGCGCGAGTTGATCATTGATCAAGGCAGCTCAGGCTACATCGCTTTGTTTGAAATCCGACCTGAAGGTGTGGTGTCGGTTTTGGCGATCAAGCATCAGCGTGAGATTGACTATCACTAACAATTTTGAGCTGGGTGAAACACTGCAAAACTTGGTTCGATAGGTTGCGAGCTGTTGAAATCCTCAAATCAATGGAGTCATGAAGGTTTTGAGAATTTGTCAAGTGCCGACAAGATTGCGACAAACTGCTCCCCAACGCTTGCTGCTGTTAAATACTTTACGATGCCAGATTCGGTGATGTTAATTTGAAGATCTTTTTGTAGTGCTCTGTTGATTTCAGCTAGCGCGCTTTTTCCGGGAATCAGTGCCAACCTATTGCTTATATCAGTCCAGTCTTTGTCAAATTGACTTAGTGAAGTGGTAATAATGGTTGATATGTCGTTTTTGGTTCCAGAGTTTTGCAGATAACGACTTTTGTGAGCTGCAACTTGAGCACCAACTTCGCTTTTGAATGATGCCGTGACTGCTTCAATCAAGCTTGTGACATAAGTGGCGTCTACAGGCTCACGATCGCGCTCTCGAAGGCGATCATTAATTGCCTTTTCGATGGCAACTATGTCCAAAAGGTAGTTTTCGATTTCCTTACGATCAAGAAGAAAAGTTGATGGAACGTGGTTACGTAGTTTGGTGAGAAAAACGTCGTTTTCTTCTTTGCAGCGATAGTCTTTATCGAATAGTGCGGCTACGTCAATGTTTGTCTGAAGAATTTGCTTGAAAGTCCACGATACATTTTCAACTTTATGTGCTTGAGTGAATCCGCCAACTTGAACGACATGCAAATCGCTTGCAGCGTTTAAGTTTTGAAGCCCAAGTTTCGCAGCAATTTTTCTAACTAAACGGAAATCTTGTCCTTCGAAGAACAACATTCTCTTGCTTGCCGACAACCGCGAGAGAACAATATTTTGAGTAGACCCAAGGCCTTGGATCACATTTTGAATACTGTCAATATCACCTAAGCGCTTAGCGTGGCGATTAGATTTATTGATCACTACAAGATCGTCTGCATCAGCATCGTTAATAATCTCTATGGAGTGAGTTGCTAGTATTACTTGGCAATTCATGCCACTTAATAGTGCAAAGAGTTTATGTTGCAAATCTGGATGCAAATAGACCTCTGGCTCATCAATTATCAAAACTGATGCGCTTTGCGCACTCAATAGGTGAGTCAAGATTTGCATCCAAACTTGAAAGCCAAAACCAGCCCAACTAACTTCTCGATCGATCCGTCCTTCTTTGGCAAACATGCGGACATCTTTGCTTGAAAAATCTACTTCGGGGCGTAATACGGTCATCCCATTCCAAGTTGCTTCCAATCGAGCTTTAAATTCTTCAAAAACAGTAGCTGGTTGATTTAACCAATAATTCCTGAAAAGTCGATGACCTCGTCTGGTGGAGGCCCACCGCTCCACATACTCTTTATTAAGTAACTCTTCTTGCTCTTCGAAAGGGCCTAGAGTTGGTACAACTGCAATTAGCGTAGGAAAAGATTCTTTAAGTTTTATAAGTGAGGTGATTTTTCTTTGTGAATCGAAACATAGAACGGGGCTAAGCGATTTGGATAAATACAGACGAATAATCTCTCCGCCCTCGATAAAAAACTCTAAAACCGAAGGCGCATCAGAGTAGTCGGTCTGGAGGTTTTGTGGATTGACTGGGATACTCGATTCAGGGATTTTGTAGCCGTAGATGAGTTGCCCATCGTGATTTCTTAATCTCTCAGGTAGTCGAGTTCGTGCGTATCGGAAAGCCCCTGATAACGCACGAAAGGCATCAAGTATTGAAGATTTGCCAGCATTGTTCGCGCCAACAAGTACGTTCATGTCCTTGATGACAACTGTATATGAGCTAAACCCTTTGAAGTTGGTGACCTTAAGGCGAGTTATGCGTGGTGGCATTTGCTTTAGATCTCAAGCCTTCGGCAACGTCACCCCATGCTGCCCCTGGTATTTTCCGCCACGGTCTTTGTAGCTGGTCTCACACACGTCGTCTTTGTCGCTTTCGAAGAACAGCACTTGGGCGCAGCCTTCGCCGGCGTAGATTTTGGCGGGTAGGGGGGTGGTGTTGCTGAACTCTAGGGTCACATAGCCTTCCCATTCGGGCTCGAAGGGGGTGACGTTGACGATGATGCCGCATCTGGCATACGTGCTTTTGCCCAGGCAGATGGTGAGCACGTTGCGGGGGATGCGGAAGTATTCCACGGTGCGCGCTAAGGCGAAGCTGTTGGGCGGGATGATGCAGCTGTCGCCGTGGAAATCGACGAAGCTTTTTTCGTCGAAGTTTTTCGGGTCAACCACGGTGCTGTGGATGTTGGTGAACACTTTAAATTCGGGGGCGCAGCGGATGTCGTAGCCGTAGCTGCTGGTGCCGTAGCTGATGAGTTTGTGGCCCTCAGGCGATTGGCGGACTTGGCCGGGCTCGAAGGGCTCGATCATGCCGTGCGATTTCGCCATTTGGCGGATCCATTTGTCTGATTTGATGCTCATGAGGGGATTCTAGGGGGAGTTTGAAGGCGTTTGATGGTGAGGCTTCGACAAGCTCAGCCCGAACGGAAACTTAAATCACATAACTGATGAAGGAAAACAGCAAGCTCAGCACGATGGTGGAGCCCAGCGGGATGTTGATGTCGCGGCCACGCATTTTGAAAGTGAAATCACCAGGTAGCTTACCAAAGCCGAAGCGGCGCAGGAAGGGGGCAAGCCAGCTGAGTAGGAAGAGGGCAAGGACAGTGATGAGCAGCCAGCGCATGAGAAGGTTTATGCCCTGCCAAAATCGTCTTGTAGGCGGGTGATGTCATCCTCGCCGAGATAGCTGCCTAGTTGCACTTCCACGATCTCGACCGGCTCTGCCGTGCGATTGGCCAAGCGATGGATTTGGCCGATGGCGATGTCGCAATGTTGGCCGAGTTGCAGCGTGATTTCTTTGAGGCTGCCATCAGGCTGGCCGAGCGTGACAACAGCCGTGCCTCGCACCACCACCCAATGCTCGGCGCGCCGGGCGTGTTTTTGCAGGCTGAGCTGTTTGCCAGGATGCACGCTGATGCGCTTGACTTTTAAGCCCGAGGCTTCATCGATGGATTCATACCAGCCCCAAGGGCGCTCGGTGTGTTCGACGGATTGGTTGCGATAAGTGGTCGTCATGATTCAAAGCGTATGGCTGCGATCGCCTTGCGTGAAGCCGATCAACTCTAAGTCTAAACCTTTGCCAAGTGCCAAGACTTTGAAGAGCTCGCCCATTTCGTGTTCATTGATCAATTTGGCTATCAGCTGGCTTGGAATCTGCGCGAGCTGCTCCGCTTTTGAGAGCAAGCTGCAGTTCAGCAGAAAGCGGCCTTGGGTGGCGTAGCCGAGCACATCGAGGCCAGCATCCTGCGCGGCGAGGGCGCAAGCCGTGAAATTCACATGAGCGGTGATGTCTTTCATGCCTACTTCACTCAGCGGATCAGTGCCGCTCTTGTGGCGTTGATGCGTCATCACCGTGCCCATGTGGCGCTGGGGGTGGTAATACTCGGCCTCGGGGAAACCGTAGTCGATCAAAAAAGCCGCGCCGAGCTTGAGGCTATCAGCGAGTGAGCGCAGGAAGGCCTCTTGCTGAGGGTGAATTTCGGTGAGGTAATCGTGATCGCCGGCGATCTCAAGCGGCGGGCGAAGCAGAGTGGGACGATCATGCCAAAGGAACGCGCCATCTTCAAGAATTGCACCGCGCTCGTGCCATTGCCCTTTGATGCGCGCTAGAAGCTTCACTGGCATCGCATCCAGCACCTCATTGCCGATCACCACGCCTTGCATTTGCTCTGGCCAAGCGTCGAGCCACTGCACTTGATCGCCAAGGTGTTTCAACCGTTCCTGCTGCCTTGCACGTAGCTCAGAAGAGATTTCTATGATGAAATACCGCTCCAGCTGGGAAGAAATCTGCGTGAGATGCTCACATATTTGTAGCGCCAAGATACCGCTGCCAGCGCCGAATTCGTAAATCGCATTCGTGCCTGTGGCTTTCATGACTTGCGCCGCTTGATCTGCAAGGCATTGGCCGAACAGTGGTGAGAGCTCAGGCGCTGTGATGAAATCGCTGCCGGCTTGATCGCCCAGCTTGGGCAGGCCATTGGTGTAGTAGCCAAGGCCGGGCGCATACAAAGCGGCTTGCATGAAATCATCAAAAGGCAGCCAGCCGCCGTTTTTGGCGATCAGCTGGGCGATATGCTGGGTTAAAGCCTCAGATACACTGGAAGATGTTTTAGTCACCCAGAGATTGTCTCGCAAACATGAGTATTTCTAACGATTCTCGCGTCGAACCACCTGTCGTTTTGGTCACAGGTGCCGCCAAGCGCTTGGGCCGCGAGATCGCGCTGGCTTGTGCAAAAGCGGGCTGGCGGGTGGCTGTGCATTACAGAGATTCAGAGGCGGATGCTATCGAAACTGTAGCTGTTTGCGCAGTTTCTATGCTGGCTAACAGCCAAAATCATCAAAAATTCCAAGCAGATTTAGCCAATGAAGCCGCCACTCAAAGCTTGGCAGCGCAGGTGATCGCCCAGATGGGGCGGCTGGATGCCGTGGTCAACAGCGCGGCACTTTTTGAGCACGATGAGCCGAAAAGTTTTAGCTACGCGGCGATGCAAAAGCATTTGGCGAGCAACACGGGCGCGGCGATTTTGCTTGCGCAAGCCTTGCATGAGCATGTGAAAGCGCTGGGCCGCAGCGGCGCAGTCGTCAACATGCTCGATCAAAAGCTCTGGAACCAAAACCCTGATTTTTTGAGCTACACGCTCTCCAAAGCGGCTTTGGAGGCGGCGAATACGATGCTTGCTATCGGCCTCGCGCCGCAAGTGAGAGTCGTCGGCGTTGCGCCGGGCTTGACGCTGACTTCCCACATGCTCGCGGATGAAAAATTCCAAGCGCTGCACAAGCTTTCACCTCTGGGTAGAAGCTCCACGCCAGAAGATGTGTGCGCGGCTGTGCTCTTTGCGCTGACGAACCAATCCATCACCGGCACGACGCTGCTCGTCGATGGCGGCCAGCATCTCATGAAATTTGAACGCGACTTTTCGCTCATGTAAACATGCCTCACACCAATATCCCACGCGGCACGCAAATCCTCCAGCTCACCGGCCTGCGCTTCGATGCGAATCTAGGCATCTTAGAGAGCGAAAAAATCAAGCCGCAGCCGATTCAAGTCGATGCCGAGCTCAACCTCGGCACGCAGCCACTCTCGCCGCAAGACGATGAGATCAACCATGTGCTCGATTACCGCAAAGTGCGCCAAATCATCATCGACGAATGCACCGAGCGGCATATCAATTTGCTGGAAAGCCTGATCGGCAAAGTGGCAACTCGATTGATGCAATTGCCCGGCGTGTTGGGCGTGCGCGTGAAGATTGTGAAGCTGGAAATTTTCAGCGATTGCGAAGTGGCCATCGCGGTTGAAACCGGCCAGTGGTGAGCGAGAAACGGTTTATCGCAACGAGGAGTCGTTTTGCGCTGCACCGCGAGATTCTTGCTGAAACGCAGCATCCCATTTCTCTTCGAGGGCGATGCTATCAAGCACATAAGGATTGATGCGAGATTGCTGTGTGTGATCGATGTAGCGAATCGGCTTGCTGCCCCAGCCGCTGGGCTCGGCTAGCATGGCGCGCATTTGCGCATCAAGCTCTTGCACAGGCTTATTGAATTGCCGATTGGTGGTGACGACGATGCGATACTGCAGCACACTCACCAAGCGATCACTGGCATCTGGCATCAAGCCGAGCGCCACGATGCGCGAGAGCCTTTGATTGAGATCATCACCTGTTGGCACATCGTGGATCAGCACGGCCAGCAGGCTGCCATCCAGCCGCGCCACCACATCTTGCGCGCTGGTGGCTGATCGCAGAATGCGCACGCTGCGCGTGAGCAGCTGCTGCAAATGCTGATCGCTGTTGGCACGTGTTTGCAACTGCACATAAGCCACAGCCAGCGGCCTGCCTTGGCGGCGGCTGATATTCCAATCGTGCGCAAGCTGCTTGTCAAAAGCTTGGCCTGAAACGAAGCCAGTGAGCGGATCCACCGTGGCCAAAGCTTTGCGCCGCTCAACCTCGCCATGCCGCTCACTGGAAAACCACTGCAAGGCCAAGCCAAGGATGAGCACTTCCACAATGGCCAAATAAATCACGAGGTTGTAGGGCCAATAACCTGAGGGCAAGATGCCGATGCCTTCGAGCAAAGCCACCACGATGGTGAGGAACAAAGGCACATAGCTCACCAGCCAAGCTGCCGCCAGACGATGGCCAGATTTCAATCCGATCACGATCAACCAAATTGACAAGGCCATCGCAGATGCCAGCAAAGGCAATGTGGCGAAGTAAAAGGCTTGCCAATACGCCGTGAAAATCGCAAAGCAGATGGCCAGCAAGAGGCAGAGCAAGCTGATGGCATGCGCAAAATAGCGCAGGCCGTGGCGCGCAAACCGCTCAGAATTCACAGCCAGAGAAAACTGCACTTGACACAGCGCACACAGCAAAATGAAGCACAGCGCTGCTGTGCCTGGCCAATAACCACCCACCGGCCAAAGCACATTCTGCGCAATGCCCGCATGGCTAGCGCAGCCTAACGCGGCACAGATCGCGTACACGGAATACCATGCATAGATCGGATCGCGATGCGTCCAGGCCATGGAGGCGGTGAGCATTGCGGCAAGCAAGATCATGCCCAGCCCTATGCTGTAGATCAGTAAGCTGAGCAAATCCCGATCCAGCGCCTGTGCGGCATTCGCCAGCTCCACATCAAAGGAGACGGGCGCAAAATGATCCAGCTGCAGATACACAACGAGCTCACGGCTGCCTTGCCAAGCCGGATCGTTCAGGGGTGGCAGGCTGAATTTGGGATGAAAGCCCCGTTGAGCCCAAGTATGCGGCTCCAAAAAATCCCCCGCTTGTTGCACCGACCAAGGCGCATCCTTTTGTGCTCCCGGCGTATAAAGGCGGGCGGCGTCTAAGTAGGGCGTTGGCAGCGCGAGGATTGCCGGGGCGAAAGCCGGCGGTGCAGGTGGTGCTTGCGGCGAAAGTGCTGAGGGCAAGGCCGCTAAATGGATGCGCAGCCAAACGGCGCGATGCCAAGTGGTGTTTGAGACTCGCAAGCTGGTGTGCGGCATGAATTGTCCACCCTGCCCGGATTGAACCTGCTCAAGCGTCAAGCCCGGCGCGGCATCAGCCAAAATTTCTAAGCGAGCAAGTGCAATGCCAGAGGACGGCAGACTGATCAATTGAGCCTGTGCTTGCAAAGCCATGACGCACGCCAGCCAAGCCCATAGTCTGGACAAATTCAAAACGAGGCTCAGGGAACCGGGCATACGTTGCAAGATGGCTAGCGGGTAGGTACGCAGCTAGGGAAGCTGCGCTCTGGCGAGCAGCCATCATAAACCTATGCAGGCGTGCTCTCGCCGCCGAAAAGCTCACGCTTCGATCCAAATACCGCTGAGCTGTTGAGGTGATCAATGACGCGGATCGGTCGCTTGTCCCATCGCTTTTCCTCCGAGAAGAATTCGCGCATTTGTGTGTCCAGCTCTGCCAAGGGTCGGCGAAAGTGCCGGCGCGTTGTGGCAACGATGCGAAATCGCAAGGTGCTGACCTCGGGCATGGTTTGATCCGGCATCAAGCCCAGCGCCACAATGCGCGACAGGCGTTGGCTGAGCTCGTCGCCCAGGCTGATATTGGGCAGCACGATCGCCAAGAATTGATCGTCCAGACGCGCGACCATATCGTGCTCGCGGGTGGCTGCGCGCAACGCCCTGATGCAGCGCGTAAGCAGTTTGTCGGCTTGTGCTGCATTGGTGGCTTGGGTGCGCAATTGCACATAGGCCACCGCGACATCCTGAACCTTTGTTTTAGGGCTGGACCAATCGCGCTGTAGCCGGGTATGAAAGGCTTCAGCGCTTGAAAAACCGGTCAGCGGGTCTGTGGAAGCCAATGCCTTGGCGCGCTCGACCACCCCGTGGCGCTCACGTGCGTACCACTGCAGCGCCATACCCAGCAAAACCACCTCTAGCGCGCCCGCGTGGGTCGTCATGTTCTCCAGCCAGTCCGCGTGAACATAACCGAGGCTGCCCCCTAAGCTCATCACTAGCGTGAAGAACAGAGGCACAAAAGTGATCAGCCACACCAGCGCCAGCCGTCGGCCTTGGCGCCAAGCCAAAAACACCAACAGCAGCGTCAAGCCGATGGTGGGCAATATCATTGCCAGACTGATCGAAAAGAACGTGATCCATGCAGATTGCACAAAAGGAAAAAGCAAAGCGATGGCTACACAAACGCCCGCCAAGATGATCGCAGACTTTGATGCCCAGCGCCGGATGCCCTGTGGCTCGTACAGTACTCGACAAAACTGCAGTTGCGCAGCCGCCGCAACCAACAGCCAAAACAAGGGCGCGGTGCTGGGCCACAAGCCGGAGACTGGCCACAGCATGGCGTGAGCCAGGCCGGAAAAGCTCATCAAAGCAAGCAGCGCCGAGATGGCATACAAGCCAAACCAATAAAAGATGCTGTCTCTGCTCCAAAGCGCCTGCATGAGCACCAAAACAGCTGTGATCAACATCGCGCCAAAGGCCAAGCCCAACGCCAAAAAGACGGTTTGTGAGCGCTCGGAGGTCTGCGCAGCCGATAGGATCTTCGCTTTCACAGCCAGGGGTACGCTATGCTCGATGCGAACATACATCACTTGCCGGCCATCAGGGCTATCTGCGAGCTCGTGGATATCAGGCAGCAAAAACCGAGGGCTCAAGCCTTTGACAAACCAATCCCTTTTTGCGAGATGGTCACCCGATGCTTGCACCTGCCAGTTTTGCCGCTCGCCGCTGGGCGGCAGATACAGGCGGATGTCATCGATGAAGGGCTTTTGAAACTCCAGCACATGGATGATCGCGGCCACTTGATCGGCTGCGATGGGAACGGCCTGTAGCGTCAGGCGCATCCACAAAACCGTGTGATCCCATTCGGGGTCATCGATATTGAGCCCGTCTTGAGGAACAAAAGCGCCGCTGCGCCCCGCCAATACATCGTCCAAATTTAGCTGCGGGCTGGCACTGCGCAACACCGCCACATCCGCTAGCTTGAGCGCGAAGCGAGCTGGCTTGGCTTGGGCTGGCTCGATCACCACGCTTTGTGCATGGCCGGGCAAACAAAAGCTGGCCAATAGCAGCAAACACGCCATGCGCCCCACGAACCATCTCAGGCTGGTGGCAGTAAGCTTAAGCAATCGATGGATCATGGTCAAGATGCGACAATACAGGTATGTCTGCCCTTGCCGCCATCCATCCAAGCCCCGAGCCACTCGCGGCCGCCACTGCGCGTGAAAATGTCACACGCGCGACCTTTGAAAACAACAAGCTCGACAAGCGCCTGTGCCGCGAAGTGGGCAAAGCGATTGTGGACTACAACATGATCGAGCAGGGTGATCGGGTGATGGTGTGCCTGTCTGGCGGCAAAGACAGCTACACGATGCTCGATATTTTGCTGAAATTGCAAGCGCGTGCGCCGATTGATTTTGAGATCATTGCGGTGAATTTGGATCAGAAGCAACCGGGGTTTCCTGAAGACGTGCTGCCTGCTTACTTGAAGCAAAAAGGCGTGAAATTCCACATCGAAGAGCAGGATACTTACTCCATCGTGATGGACAAGATTCCGCAGGGCAAGACGCTTTGCTCGCTGTGCAGCCGTCTGCGCAGGGGAATTTTGTATCGCGTGGCCGATGAATTGAAATGCACCAAGATTGCGCTCGGCCATCACCGCGATGACATGCTGCAAACTTTGTTTCTGAATATGTTTTTCGGCGGCAAACTAAAAGGCATGCCACCCAAGCTGCAAAGCGATGATGGCCGCCATATCGTGATTCGGCCTCTGGCCTATGTGGATGAGCGCGATATCGTGCGCTATTCCGAATGGCAGCAGCATCCGATCATCCCTTGCAACCTTTGCGGCAGCCAAGAAAATTTGCAGCGCAAGCAGGTCGGCAATATGCTCAAAGAATGGCAGCGCAAGTTTCCCGGCCGGCTGGATAACATGCTCCATGCCCTACAAAACGTTGTGCCCTCGCATTTGATGGATGCGAAACTTCATGACTTCAAGAGCCTCAAAGCAAATGGCATTGCCACGCCCGATGGCGATAAGGGGTTTGACCATGAATCATTTGACAGCACGGATGAGGCTTGCACAAGCCCTGCCGGTGAAGACGCTGCAGCCCAAGTTATCCGCTTCGTCTGAAAGCGGGTTCTTGAAGCGTTTTAGGCCGTTGGCCGGCATATCTATTGCGCGAGCAGCTATTATTTTTATAGCGATCATATCGAGCGGTTTGCTCACAGCCTGCTCCGGCCTGCGCATTGTAGACAGCCAAGTGGCCGCTTTTTCCAAGCTGGATGCGCTGCCCGCAGCCAGCTCTTGGCGGTTCGAGCGCTTGCCTTCGCAGCAAAATTTGTCCGACAGCCAAGCCACGCGGCAATTCAAGCTGGAGACCATGGCCGCGCAGGAGCTGGCGAAATTGGGCTTCAAGCCGCAGCCAGAAACCACAGGCGCAGCAGCGAAATACAGCGTGCAGCTTTCCGCGCGATTCCAGCGCCTGGATCGCGGGCCGTTTGATCCCACATTCGATGCTTGGTATCCCTATCATCAAGGCTGGCTCTTGCCCGGCCGCGATTACGTGGTGACGGGCTCTGGCCGCGTGATCTACGCGCCCGTCTTCCCCTATTTGCCGCCGCCATGGTTTGTGCGCGAGGTGGGGCTGATCATTCGCGATACGGCCGATAGCCGCGTGGTGTATGAAACGCAGGCTCGCCACGAAGGCCGCTGGGCCGATGATGAGGCCGTGTTGCCAGCGATGTTGACTGCAGCGCTCAAAGATTTCCCCAAACCGCCACAAGGCAAGCGGCTGGTGAACATCGAAATCCCCCGATGATCAGTTTTTTCACAGTTGCGCATGCGCTGCATGCACCGGAATATGAGTTTTATCGCGGGCAGCGCGTGCCTTGCTTTGAGAAGCCCGAGCGCGCCACCTATGTGCTTGAGCAATTGAGAGCGCGTGGCCACAGTCTGCGCGAGCCCGATGTGGATAGCATGCCGGTGCTGCGCCAAATTCACACGGCGCGCTATTTGAATTTTTTGCAGACCGCATGGGCACAGTGGATCGCGCTCGATCCTGCCAATGCGTCGCAGCAACCCTTTCCTTCGGTCTGGCCCGTGCGCAGCTTGCGCAGCGACGTACAACCCGATAACTTCATCGCCCAGCTCGGCCTCTACAGCATGGACAACGGCACACCGATGGCTGCTGGCACTTGGCAAGCCGCGAAAGCTGCAGCAGATGCGGCGGCCAGTGCAGCGAGAGTGATTGAGCAAGGCGAGCGAGCAGCGTTTTGCGCTACACGCCCGCCCGGTCATCATGCAGGCCAAGATTTCATGGGCGGCTATTGCTTTTTAAACAACGCCGCCGTGGCCGCGCAAGCCTTGTTGAATCAAGGCAAAAAGCGCGTGGCGATTTTGGATGTGGATTTCCATCACGGCAATGGCACGCAAAGCATCTTCTATGAGCGTGCCGATGTGCTTTTTGTGAG
Source organism: Comamonadaceae bacterium (assembly GCA_013297925.1). GTDB lineage: Bacteria > Pseudomonadota > Gammaproteobacteria > Burkholderiales > Burkholderiaceae_C > JANMDU01. The sequence continues at coordinate 43,037 of JAAFJC010000005.1, read as the reverse complement.
CCTGCATGGCGATCCGCGCACCGAGTTTCCTTTCTACCTCGGCCATGCAGATGAGATGGGCGCAGGCGCAGGGCAGGGCTTTAATCTGAATTTGCCACTGCCTGCGGGTTGCTCTGCAGATCAATGGTTTGAAGCGCTGGAGATCGCTTGCACGCGAGTTGCTCAGCACGATCCACAGGCAGTCGTGATCTCGCTGGGCTTAGACACTTACGCCGGCGATCCGATTTCAAAATTTGCTTTGCAAACCCCAGACTTCACGCGCTTGGGGCGGCGGATAGCAAAGCTCGGCTTACCTACAGTTTTTATCCTCGAAGGCGGCTATGCGGCGCGGGAGCTGGGGCTCAATGCGGTGAATGTGCTGGAAGGCTTTGAGTTTCAGGCTAAAGTTGGTGCATGACCGATTCTGTTCCCGCCATCACCCGCATCACCGCCATCCGCCACGGCGAAACCGCTTGGAATGTGGCCACCCGCATCCAAGGCCAGCTCGATGTGAGTCTGAACGAAACCGGCTTCTGGCAGGCCGAGCAAGCAGGCAAGGCCATGGCTTCAGAGCAGGTGGATGCGATCTACAGCAGCGATCTCGCGCGAGCCTATGAAACGGCGCTGGCCGTGGCCAAACACCATGGCCTCACGGTGCAGGTGGATCGCGGTTTGCGGGAGCGCGAGTTTGGCATTTTTCAAGGCAAAACTTTTGCAGAAATCGAGGAGCAACTGCCCGAGCAGGCGCTGAAGTGGCGCAAACGTGTGCCAGATTTTGCACCCGAAGGCGGCGAATCCTTGCTACAGTTTCGAGAGCGCGTTGCGCAGTGTTTATACAAGCTAGTCCGAGAAAATGCTGGTAAACATATCGTCGTCGTGAGCCACGGCGGTGTGATGGATGTGATCTACCGCGAGGCCACGGGCTTGGATTTGCAAGCGCCGCGCACCTGGCAGCTGGGCAATGCATCGATCAATCGCGTGCTCTTCAACGGCGAGCATTTGAGCTTGGTGGGCTGGAGCGATACCAGCCATCTCGGCGCAGGGCTGGATGAGCAACATGCGTGATGTCTCAAGATTGGATACTTTGATCGGGCAAAGCGTCGCAGCTATCGACACGCCCGCTTTGGTGATCGATCTGGATGCCATGGAGCGCAATCTGGCGAGCATGCAAAGCTTCGCGAAAGCGCATAGCATCATGCTCAGGCCACATGCCAAGATGCATAAATCCGCGCATCTGGCTTTGCTGCAAATGCAAGCGGGTGCAGTGGGCGTGTGTGTGCAAAAAGTCTCGGAAGCAGCTGTATTGGCCGAGCTGGGCGTGGGTGATATTTACGTGAGCAACGTCGTCACAGCGCTACAGAAATGTGAGCAACTCGCGCTGATTTCATCCCAGCCAGAAGGCCAAAATGCTTCAAAAACCAAGCTTGCAGTGGCTGCGGACAGCTTGGTGGGTATTGCGCATTTGGCACAGGCGATGGCGCAACATGCGCCAGCCGAGCGATTGGATGTGTTTGTAGAGATCGATGTGGGGCAAGGGCGCTGCGGCGTCTCGCCGGGAGAAGCGGCTGTGCCGCTCGTGCAAGCCATTTCGCAATCTGAGCATTTGCGCTTTGCAGGTTTGCAGGCCTATCACGGCAGGGCGCAGCATCTGCGCAGCGCCGCTGAGCGCCGCAGCGCGATTGCTGGCGTGATTGAAAAAGTGCAAGCCACGAAAGCTGCTTTGCAAGCGGCTGGCTTTGCCGTGCCGCTTGTTACTGGCGCGGGCACAGGCAGCTTCATCCACGAGGCCGCAAGCGGCGTGTATGGCGAGTTGCAGGCCGGCTCCTATCTCTTCATGGATACCGATTACGCCGCGAATGAGCCAGATCCCGCGATGCCACGCTTCGAGCATGCGCTGTTTGTGAAATCCCAAGTGATCAGCCGGCAAACCACGGCGGGCGATGATCGCGCTGTGCTTGACGCAGGCCACAAAAGCCATGCGATAGATTCCGGTTTGCCCACCATCTGGGCCGGCCATCATGCCGATTGGGAGTTTTTCAATGGCGGCGATGAGCATGGCATCTTGCGCGGCTCGAGCTTGCCCGAGATCGGCGATGTGGTTTGGCTGATTCCCGGCCATTGCGATCCCACGGTGAATCTGCATGACGCCATGATTGGTGTGAGAGGTGGGTTGAGCAAGGGCCACATCGAGCGCGTGATTCGCGTGGACACACGCGGCTGCCTCACATAAGCCAACGCCAAAGCAAAAAAGGTTTGCAAATTTCTTTGCAAACCTTTTTGACTGGCGGAGCGGACGGGACTCGAACCCGCGACCCCCGGCGTGACAGGCCGGTATTCTAACCAACTGAACTACCGCTCCCGGTAGCTGATTGCACTTGCGTGCGATCAGACCAAAACTGGCGACCCTACGGGGATTCGAACCCCGGTACTCACCGTGAAAGGGTGATGTCCTAGGCCTCTAGACGATAGGGTCAGGCGCTAGGGCAATGATTAAAAACTTGCGTTTCTCATCACGACCTAAAAAACTTCTGAGTTTTTCAACTCACAACAACAGCTTTGATGGTGGAGGTAAACGGGATCGAACCGATGACCTCTTGCATGCCATGCAAGCGCTCTCCCAGCTGAGCTATACCCCCGTGAGGGTGTGCGGTTTGGGAATCCAAACCACCGCGCTCCGCCAGCAAATCTGCTGAGCCTTGAATTATAGCGCGAAAATGCCGCTTCGGGCTAGCTGCCCAAGACCTTCGCCGTAGCGGCAGGCGAGACTTTGAACCATTTGACCGCACCGCCCTTGGTGTGCAAAACGACGAACTGTAAGCCAGCCAGCTCGCAGCGCTCGCCGCGCTTGGGCACATGGCCGATCTCGTGCGCGATCAGGCCGCCAATCGTGTCGAATTCTTCAGTGGCTTCATCGCCATCGCGCGTCTTCAAATCGATGGCGAAGCTCTCTTCCACGCGCTCAATCGGCGTGTCTCCGCTCACGCGGTAAGTCTTGTCGGCCAAAGCGTAGATATCACCTTCTGTGGCGTGATCGTCAAACTCATCTTCGATCTCGCCCACGATTTCTTCGAGCACATCTTCAATCGTGATCAAGCCAGCAGTCCGGCCAAACTCGTCGATCACGATGGCTAGATGGTTGCGGTTGCCTTTGAACTCTCGCAGCAGATCATTGAGCTTTTTGCTCTCGGGCACAAACACGGCGGGGCGCAGCAAGGCTTTGAGATGCAGCTCTGGTGCGCGCTGGAGTTTGAGCAAATCTTTGGCCATCAAAATACCGATGACATTTTCTCGATCCTTTTCGTACACCGGGAAGCGTGAGTGCGACGTCTCAATCACGAGATGTAGCAATTCATCAAAGGGTGCGTCGATGTTGATCAAATCCATCCGGGGCGCTGCCACCATCACATCGCCAGCCGTCATATCCGTGATGCGCAGCACGCCTTCGAGCATGGCGCGGCTCTCGGCGCCAATCACTTGGTTGTCTTCCGCCTCGGCCAGCGTCTCCATCAGCTCTTCTTTGCTGTCGGGGCCAGGGTGAATGAATTCTGCGATTTTCTGCAGGATGCCCCGGCGGTCTTCGTTTTTATGAACCGTTTGCGCGGGCAAATCGCCAGGTGAGGTGTTGCCGCCAGCGCGAGAGGCGCTGCGAGCGGCGGTGGGGGAGTCAGACACGAAAAGCTTTAAAAGTTAAACAGACCTGAAGGATAGCGGAAAACCGCCTCGGCGCGCTCGCTATGTTTTCTCAGCGGCTAGTGCTTCGCGCAAACCTTGGCGAATTTCTTGCAAGGAAGCAAGAAATTCCCAAAATTGCAGGGCGCGCCGCTTGAGCAAAAAATCCATTTCGCCCAGACCATCTTCCACCGCATCGCGGACGGCCAGCTCCACGCGATCCGACAGATCTTGAGGAGGAAGCTGAAGGTGAGCCTCCACTTCGCCACCGAAATTCTCGACAAGAGCACCCGCTTTGCGGGCGATTTTCAGCATCGCTTCGTTCTCACGTAGCGCGTGAATGAAGATCATGTCAATGTGCTCTGCACGCGCATGCAAAATCGCGCGTTCAAACAGCTGCGTGCCTAGGCCTTTGCCGCGAGCATCTGCGCTGACAGACACGCCGAATTCTGCGCAATTGGGGTTTTGGGGATCGCAGGCGAGGGCCAGATGGGCCATGGCAATCAGAGCCAAGCGCCGATTGAAAACACCATAAATCTCATCGCGTTTGAAATTCAAAGACTCAACGTAGCGGCGCACCTGATCATCTGAGGCAGCATAGCCAAAACGCAGATAACGGTCATGCGCAGGCAAGGCCAGCAAGTGCTCAGCAATGCGGCGGCGATGCCGACTGGTGAGCGCGCGAATGGGCACTAGGCCATGATCCGCTTTGATTTTTCCGTCAGTATCGCTGCCAGCAACTTGCAGGCCAATGGCATCGCTCTCTGGATAAGCCTGCGGATTGATACCAACTTCTGGCTCGGCTGCTTTGTCTCGCACATGCTCTTGCCCACGCCAAAATTCACCTGGCACTTGCAAAGTGGCTTGAATCAGCTGTTTTGGGTGTTTCATGTTCAAGATATAAGTATAAACCCTAGGATTGCAAGGGGCAGACTTCAAATTGAGATGACGCCTCTACGATAAATGCGCGATGGCGCTATCTTGAACCCATAAAAAAACCCGCGCAAGGCGGGTTTGTATGCTGTCGGTAAGCGCTTAACGCTTAGCAATCGGCATCACATCGCGCTTCACAGAGCCGGTGAACAGCTGACGTGGGCGGCCGATCTTGTATTCTGGGTCGCCGATCATTTCGTTCAACTGGGCGATCCAGCCTACTGTGCGAGCCAAGGCGAAGATACCGGTGAAGAGTTTCACGGGGATGCCGATGGCGCGCTGGACGATACCGGAGTAGAAATCGACGTTGGGGTAGAGCTTGCGCTGCACGAAATAGTCGTCTTCCAAGGCGATCTTCTCCAGCTGCTTGGCGAGCTTAAACAGCGGATCGTTTTCCAAGCCGAGCGCGGTGAGCACTTCGTTGCAGGTCTCTTGCATGAGCTTGGCGCGGGGGTCGTAGTTTTTATAGACGCGGTGGCCAAAGCCCATGAGCTTGACGCCAGAGTTTTTGTCTTTGACCTTCTCCATGAACTCGCCCACTTTGGAGACACCGCCCATGCGCTGGATGTCTTCCAGCATTTCCAAGCAAGCCTCGTTGGCACCGCCGTGTGCTGGGCCCCAGAGGCAGGCGACGCCAGCGGCAATGGCTGCGAATGGGTTGGTGCCGGAGCTGCCGCACAGGCGCACGGTGGAGGTGGAGGCGTTTTGCTCGTGATCTGCATGCAAGATGAAGATGCGATCCATCGCGCGCTCGATCACTGGGTTGACTTTATATTCTTCGCAAGGCGTGGCAAACATCATGTGCATGAAATTGCCGGCGTAGCTCAGATCATTCTTTGGATAGATGAAGGGCTGGCCAACGCTGTATTTGTAAGCCATAGCCACGAGCGTGGGCATCTTGGCGATCAAGCGGATGGCGGAAATATCGCGGTGCTCGGCGTTGTGCACATCTGTGCTGTCGTGATAGAAAGCAGAGAGCGCGCCAACCAAGCCGGTCATGATGGCCATGGGGTGGGCATCACGGCGGAAGCCGCGCAGGAAAAATTGCATTTGCTCGTTGACCATGGTGTGGTTGGTCACGCGGCTCGTGAAATCCTTTTTCTTTGCTGCGTCAGGTAGATCACCGTAGAGCAGTAAGTGGCAGGTCTCTAGGAAATCGCAGTTGGTGGCCAATTGCTCGATGGGGTAGCCGCGATACAGCAGCTCGCCTTTGTCGCCGTCGATATAGGTGATGGTGGATTGGCAAGCGGCAGTGGAGAGGAAGCCAGGATCGTAGGTGAACTTGCCGGTTTGCGCGTAGAGCTTACGAATGTCGATCACATCAGGACCGATATTGCCCTGGTAAATCGGCATATCCACTGCGGGGCTGCCGTTTGAGAATGACAGGGTGGCTTTGTAGTCAGCGAGTTTCATTGTTTTTCCTTCAGTAGATCTAAAACGGCGCGTATATCGGGGGTATCGAGCTCAGGGCGCACATCAGCCAAAGGCTTACGGCCAAGATGCAAATCCAAGAGCTGATTGTCAGATAAATCCATTAGAGCATTCAACCCATTCGCCTGCCTGACGGTCAGTATTTCTGCGTATTTGTTGAAAAAGCGCTCGATAAAGAGATCATTTTCCAGCATGCCCCGGCGGCTGCGCCAGCGGAGTTTGGAGAGAGCGCCGGATGATAGCGGCGAATCCAAATCAGCGCCAACGTCTAGGCCGTAGATGGCTTCTACGGTGTTGATGGCGTTAGAGGGGGCTTGCATGGCTGGTGTGGATAGATTTCTAATACCAAAATACCGGACGCAGAGAACGCAAAGGTTACGCAGAAAACGCAGAAGAGAAATACAAAACTGGATTTCGGTATTTTTTGCGTCTTTTGCGTAACCTTTGCGTCTTCTGCGTCCGGTATTCGGTATTGGTATTTAGTATTAAACCGCGCGACGAACCATCAACTCTTTGATCTTGCCAATGGCCTTGGTGGGATTCAAACCCTTGGGGCACACGTCAACGCAGTTCATGATGGTGTGGCAGCGGAAGAGGCGGTAGGGGTCTTCCAAATTGTCCAGGCGCTCATTGGTCGCTTGATCGCGGCTATCGGCGATGAAGCGATAGGCTTGCAACAGGCCTGCAGGGCCGACGAATTTGTCGGGGTTCCACCAGAAGCTGGGGCAGCTTGTGGAGCAGCTCGCGCAAAGGATGCACTCATACAAGCCATTCAGCTCTTCACGCTCTTCAGGCGATTGCAGGCGCTCTTTCTCGGGCGGAATCGTGTCGTTGATCAGGTAAGGCTTGATCGAGTTGTATTGTTTGAAGAATTGCGTCATGTCCACAATGATGTCGCGGATCACGGGCAGGCCGGGCAGGGGCTTGAGGGTGATGTCGCCTTTCAAGGTGCGCATATTGGTCAAGCAAGCCAGGCCGTTCTTGCCATTGATGTTCATTGCATCCGAGCCGCATACGCCTTCGCGGCAAGAGCGGCGGAAGGAGATGCTGGGATCCACTTCTTTGAGCTTCATCAATACATCGAGCAACATGCGCTCAGAGCCATCGAGCTGCACTTGAATGGTTTGCATGTACGGCTTGGCATCCTTCTCAGGATCGTAGCGGTAGATTTTGAAGGTGCGCATTTCCATGATATTTCTCCAGAACTGCTTAAAAATTTAGAACGTACGAACTTTTGGCGGCACAGACTCGGCCGTGAGCGGTTTGAGCTTGACTGCTTTGTAATCGAGCTTGTTGCCCTCGGCGTACCACAGCGTATGCTTCATCCACTCGGCATCGTTACGGCCCATCGGGGTTTTCGGATCGTCGATAGGGCGCTCGTAATCCACCACGGTGTGCGCGCCACGGCATTCTTTGCGAGCAGCGGCAGACACGATGGTTGCCTCGGCGGATTCGATCAAATTCTCCACTTCCAGCGCTTCGATGCGAGCGGTGTTGAAGGTTTGTGATTTGTCTTTGAGCACGATACCGTTGACACGCTTGCGCAGCTCGGCAATTTTCTTCACGCCTTCATCAAGGCTCGCTTGCGTGCGGAACACGCCAGCGTGTTGTTGCATCGTTGAGCGAATGTCGTTGGCCACGTTTTGAGCGTATTCGCCTTCAGTGGAATCGTTGAGGCGAGCGATGCGCGCGAGCGTTTTATCAGCCGCATCGGCTGGGAGTTTCTTATGCTCTTTCGGCGAATTCTTAAGCGATTCCACAATGTGATTGCCGGCTGCACGGCCAAACACTAGCAAGTCGAGCAGTGAGTTTGTGCCTAAGCGATTGGCACCGTGTACGCTCACGCAAGAGCATTCGCCCACGGCATACAGGCCATTGAGCACAGCGTTGTCATCGCCATTTTTCTGGATCACGACTTGGCCATTGATATTGGTGGGAATGCCGCCCATTTGGTAATGGATGGTGGGCACAACGGGGATCGGCTCTTTGGTGATATCGACGTTGGCGAAGTTCACGCCAATCTCGTACACCGAGGGCAGGCGCTTGTGGATCGTCTCTGCGCCCAAATGATCGAGCTTGAGCATCACGTAATCTTTGTTGGGGCCGCAGCCACGGCCTTCTTTGATTTCTTGATCCATGCAGCGCGAGATGAAATCGCGCGGCGCCAAATCTTTCAAAGTCGGCGCATAGCGCTCCATGAAGCGCTCGCCATTGCTGTTGAGCAAAATCGCGCCTTCGCCACGGCAGCCTTCAGTAAGCAACACACCCGCGCCAGCCACGCCAGTGGGGTGGAATTGCCAGAATTCCATGTCTTCCAGAGGGATGCCTGCGCGAGCAGCCATGCCTAGGCCGTCGCCGGTGTTGATAAAGGCATTGGTCGATGCGGCATAAATACGGCCTGCGCCGCCGGTGGCCATCAGAGTCGTCTTGGCTTCCAAGATGTGAACGTCACCCGTCTCCATCTCAATCGCCGTCACGCCGACGCAATCGCCATCGGCATCCAAAATCAGATCTTGCGCCATCCACTCCACGAAGAAGCTTGTGCGTGCTGCGACGTTTTGTTGGTAGAGCGTATGCAGCATGGCGTGGCCAGTGCGGTCAGCTGCGGCGCAGGCGCGTTGTACGGGCTTTTCGCCGTAATTCGCAGTGTGGCCGCCGAAGGGGCGCTGGTAGATCGTGCCATCGGGGTTGCGGTCAAACGGCATGCCCATGTGTTCGAGGTCGTACACCACTTTCGGCGCTTCGCGGCACATGAATTCAATCGCGTCTTGATCGCCCAGCCAATCGGAGCCTTTGACGGTATCGTAGAAGTGATAGTGCCAATTGTCTTCACTCATATTGCCCAGCGATGCGCCGATGCCGCCCTGGGCAGCCACGGTGTGCGAGCGTGTAGGGAACACTTTGGTAAGCACGGCCACATTCAGGCCAGCGCGGGAGAGTTGCAAGGATGCGCGCATGCCAGAGCCGCCTGCGCCCACGATCACCACATCAAATTTTCGTTTAGTTACTGCTGCCATTGCAAATTGCCTCTAGAAGCCTCAGCTTGTCGGAACATACCGCAGTCGCTGAAAAATGAAATCAAAATCTTAGATACGCCAAAGCACCTGGATCGCCCAGCCTGCGCAGCCGATCAAATACACGATGGTGGCCACTTGAAGAAGCAAGCGGATGCTCACAGGCTTGATGTAATCCATGTAAATGTCGCGCACGCCCACCCAGACATGCCAGCACAGGGCGATGATGACGGAGAAGGTGATGACTTTCATCCACTGCGGTGCAAATACGCCTGCCCAGCTTTCGTAGGAAACGCCACCCTTGATCATCAAGAAGCGGATCAACACAACGATGGTAAAGAGTGCCATCAGCACAGCGGTGGCGCGCTGAGAGAGCCAGTCTTTGAAACCATAGGATGCACCGACAACAGTGCGTTTGGAGCCGTAATTCACTGACATTTATTTGCTCCTGAAATTAATACACGCCAAACAGCTTGAGACCCACGGCAATCGTGAGCAAGGTGCCCAAAATCAACGTGACCAAAGCTGAGGATTTGCCAAACTCTTTATCGACCTTGTGCCAGCCATCCATGATGAGGTGACGCACACCTGAGATGAAGTGGTGCAGATAAGCCCAAATCAGTGCAAGAGCCACGAGTTTCCACATCCAGCCGGGCAAGCCCAGCATGCCGGCTTTGAAGGCAGCGGTGAATTTGGCATAGGAAAATTCAGAGGAGAGCGACTTGTCAAACATCCAAATGATGAAAGGCAGCAGCACAAACATCAAAGCGCCGCTCACGCGATGCAAGATGGAGACCCAGCCTGCGGGGGGCAGGCGATAGGTGGTTAAATCGGTAAAAGCGTTGATATTGCGGAACTCAGGCCGCTTCTTTTTGGGAGTCACTGCGTCGGACATGCGTGTCTTTCTGGGGTTGGCATCGGGCTTGGTAACGGTTTGGTAACCCAAGCCGGCGGCTGGCAGGTCGGCTTGCCGCTGAACCCAAAATTGTATTGCAATGCAGCATCGATTTGGATTCAAGGGCTTATCGGGTGCAAATTTTTCCTAGCTGTGCTAACGTGCAGTTATTCAAGGTTCTGACATGCCCCGTCGCTCCATCTACAGCTCCCAGCCCGCTGCAAACCCTCAGCCGGCAAACGCTGCACCATCTGAAACCCTGATTCCCCTCACTCCCAAGCGCCCTCGCTTGCAAAAAGCCCGCGTTTGGCTGGGCGCGCACAGCCTGTGGATGGTCGTTTTGCTGCTGTCCTTGGTCTGCGCCGCCTTGGTCTGGCAAGTCACCCAGCGAAGCCCGCGCGTGCTCACTCAGAAAGACATTGACGCTGCGGTGCTCAGCACCCTGCAAAACAATGTGTTGCCCTCGCAAGCTGCTGCGGCCTATGAAAATGTGCGGCCGTCGATCGTGCGGGTGGTGAGTTTTGTGAAGAAAAGTCGCTTGGAAGACATGAAAGCGAGCAAGCAGGCCAAAAACTCAAAACCCTCGCTCAAAGACAAAACCGCCAAAAACCCCGGCTTGAAGGACGACAAAGTGGCCAAAGACGAGCGCTTAGCCCCGGATTTGAAGGCCGAAGACGATGAAGTCGAGTTCGGTGTGGGCACCGGTGTGGTGATTGTGGACAAAGGCATCATCCTGACGAACTGGCATGTGGTGCAGGGAGCAGACCGCATCAAAATTACCTTCATGGATGGCTTGGAGACGGAAGCCGACATCAAAGGCGTGCAAGCGGAGGACGATCTGGCCGTGCTGCAAGCCCGAAAAATCCCCGATGATTTGATCGCAGCCACGATGCGCTCCACCGCCGATTTGCGCGAAGGCGATCAAGTGATTGCAGTGGGCTTTCCCTTCGGCATTGGCCCCTCAACCTCGGCTGGCATCGTTTCCGGCCTTAAACGAAGCTTCCGCTCACCCGATGGCGGGCAGACGATGAAAAACCTCATTCAATTCGACGCGGCAGCCAATCCCGGCAATTCCGGCGGGCCACTCGTCACGATGGATGGAGAAGTGGTCGGCATCGTCACAGCCATCATGAACCCAACACCGGCGCGAACCTTTATTGGTATTGGCTTTGCCGTGCCGATAGAAAACGCGGCGAGCGCGGCGGGCATGCCGCCGTTTTAAGACCAATACGCATTCCAATAAAAATACCAAAACCGGACGCAGAAGACGCAAAGGTTACGCAAAAGACGCAAAAAAAGACAGATGAAAAAATGCAACAAAAAAGAATGCACAGCAGAGAAATGAATCAATCAGAATTTTCTCTTGGTATTTTTCTTTTTGGTATTCCTTCTGCGTAACCTTTGCGTCCGCTGCGTCCTCTGCGTCCGGAAGTTTTGTATTGATTTTTTCTTCGAGAGCCAGCAATGACAGACCACAACAAACTAGACCAACAAACCGCCGAGTTGATGGAGCAGATTCTTTATGAAGTCAAGCGCATCGTCGTTGGCCAAGATCGCTTGCTTGAGCGCATGATGGTGGCGCTACTTGCGCAAGGGCACTTGCTCGTGGAAGGCGTGCCGGGGCTGGCGAAAACGTTGACGGTGAAGACGCTGGCTGAGACGATTGGCGGCAAGTTCAAGCGGATTCAGTTCACGCCCGATCTCGTGCCGTCAGACCTCGTGGGCACGCGGGTTTATAACCAAGCCAGCGGCCAATTTTCTACATCGCTGGGCCCCGTGTTTGCCAATCTGTTGCTGGCTGACGAGATCAATCGCGCGCCGGCCAAAGTGCAAAGCGCTTTGCTCGAAGTGATGCAAGAGCGGCAAGTGACGATTGCGGGTGAGACGCACAAAGTGCCCAGCCCTTTCCTCGTGATGGCCACGCAAAACCCGATTGAGACGGAAGGCACTTATCCGCTGCCCGAGGCGCAGGTGGATCGCTTCATGATGAAGGTGTTGGTGGATTACCCCAGCGATGAAGAAGAGCGCGTGATCGTGGATCGCGTGACTGGGCTTGCTGTCAAAGTGCACGAAGTGGCGACGCTGGAGCAACTGGCTGCGCTGCAAAAGCAATGCCGCGAGGTGTATGTCGATCCTTCGCTGGTGGAATACGCCGTGAAGCTCGTCACTTGCACGCGTACGCCAGAAAAGCATGGCTTGAAAGAGATGCGAGCTCAGATCACCTATGGTGCCAGCCCACGTGCAACCATTGGCCTCACCGAAGGCGCAAGAGCACTCGCGCTCATGCGTGGCCGCCGTTATGTGCTGCCAGAAGACATGACCGATCTCGTGCCCGAAGTGCTGCGCCACCGCGTGGTGCTCTCGTATGACGCGCTCTCAGCGGGGCTCACGCCCGATGCACTGATCGCGCAAATCATGCAAGCGATTCCTGCGCCGCCCAAGCCACTCAAGCACGTTGACGATGAAAAACTGGCTGCGTAAAACCTTCTCGTTCTCGTCCGTTCGCCCTGAGCTTGTCGAAGGGCATAGCGAGACTTCGACAGGCCCAGTCCGAACGGATGGTGCTGGCGCAGAAGCTCTGCTCAAGCGCCTAGAGTGGACGACGATTCGCCGCTTAGACGGCGCGCTCCAAGGTGATTACCGCACGTTGTTTCGCGGCGCAGGTTTAGATTTCGCTGACCTGCGCGAATACCAGTCGCACGACGACGTACGCCACATCGATTGGAACGTCACAGCCCGCACTGGCACGCCGCATGTGCGCGTCTTCACCGAAGACCGCGAGATGGCCACTTGGTTTGTGATGGATTTGAGTGCATCGGTTGATTTTGGCAGCGGTGCGCGGCGCAAGCGCGATGTGGCCAATGAGCTGGCCGTGTCCCTCTCACGCGTACTCACCGGCCATGGCAACCGAGTGGGCGCATTGCTCTATGGTGGTGGTGATGGCGGGGGAATGAGCAAAATGCTGCCCACTGGCTCAGGCCGCCGTCATGTGTTGCATCTCGCGCATGAGCTGCTCGCGCATCGTGCGAAGGTGGGCAGCCAAGAAACGCAGCTCGTCCATTTGCTCGATGCTGCCGCCCATGTGATCAAGCGGCGCAGCACGGTCTTCGTCGTCTCGGATTTTTTCAGCGCACCGGGCTGGGACAAGCCTTTGGCGCAGCTCGCCCGCCGCCATGATGTAGTGGCCGTGCGCCTGACGGATCCGCTCGAATTGCAGCTGCCCGATCTCGGCATGATCACGTTTCGCGATGCCGAGACTGGGCAGACCCAACTCGTTGATTGCAACCCGAGTTTCCGCCGTCGCTTTGCAGAAATCTCTGCGGAAAAAGAATTGCAATTGCGCGAAGGCTTGGCGCAAGCGGGCGTAGATACGCTGGAGCTTTCCACGGAAGCCGACATTGCCGATGCACTCATTCGTTTCGCCTCATTGCGCCGCAGAAAAAGCCGGCGCTTTGCCGCACCACCTCAACAAAAGGTAGCCTGATCCATGAACATCCCAGGCGTGAATTTCCTCTGGCCAGAATTTCTCTGGTTACTTCTGCTTTTGCCGCTGCTCGTGCTTTGGTACATGTGGCTTTTGAGACGCCGCCGTAAGCTCGCCGCGAATTTCTCGTCGCTTGCGATCATCAAGCAAGCCGCCGCCGGCCAAGCCTCTTGGCGCAGACACGTGCCTCCAGCGCTCTTCCTGCTTGCACTAGGCGCTATGCTTTTCGCAGCAGCGAGACCCATGGCTGTGATCACGCTGCCATCGAATCAGAAGACGATCATCTTGGCGCTCGACGTGAGCGGCAGCATGCGCGCCACCGATATTCAGCCCACGCGCTTCATCGCCATGCAAGCCGCCGCGAAGAAATTTCTAGAAACTTTGCCGCGAGAAGTGAAAGTGGGCATCGTAGCTTTCGCAGGCGCAGCGCAAGTGGCGCAATACCCCACGCTCAATCGCGAAGATTTGGTGCAAGCCATTGACCGCTTCCAAATGCAGCGCGGCACGGCCACTGGCAACGCGATTGTGATTTCGCTGGCCACCTTGTTCCCCGATGCGGGCATTGAGCTCGCGCAAATGGGCGGTGGCGGCATGGGCAGCAATCGCCCGATGGGGCGCTCCTTGAATGAGCCACCGAAAGAGAAAAAAGAATTCACGCCCGTGCCCCCCGGCTCCTACAACTCAGCCGCCGTGATCATGCTCACCGACGGCCAACGCACCACCGGCGTTGATCCGATGGAAGCCTCCAAAATGGCCGCAGATCGCGGCGTGCGCGTGCATACGGTGGGTATCGGCACAGTGGATGGCGAAACGATCGGCTTCGAAGGCTGGAGCATGAGAGTGCGGCTGGATGAAGAGACTTTGAAAGCTGTCGCTAGCCGCACGGCTGCAGATTATTTTTATGCGGGCAGTGCGGCGGATTTAACGAAGGTGTATGAGAAGCTGTCTTCTCGTATTTCTACGGAGAAGAAGGAGACGGAGATTTCCGGTCTTCTTGCTTTGCTTGCTGCGATGTTGACTGTGATTTCGGCTTCTTTGTCGGTGCTTTGGTTTAACCGGGTGCTTTGAGTTTTCGTGCGTTGTGTGCTGAGCCCGCCATCGCCACAGCGCACGCACCTTCGTTCGTGTCCCCCGGCGGCGATGAGTGTTATTTTTCTCCGGCAAGTTGATATCTCCGCCTCCTCCTTTGCCTCACTGCGGTACATGCACTGTGTCGATGGCTGCGAACGGATTTGCCAGCTTTCAAAAGATGTGGTTCAAGCGATATGTCTTTTCTTCGAACACCAGTTCGCTCGCAAGATCGTGCTGCCTGTGTGTTTTGCGGAGGTAAAGGAGGAGGCGGCGAAACCAATCAACCGAAGAAAAACAACATTCAGCGCCGCCGGGGGACACGTAGCAAAACGCACAGGCAGTGCGATCCACCCAAAGCACAAGTCATCAAAGAATCTTCAGAAAACTACAAAGCATCCAAATCAGACAACATCTCTTTAGCCCGAGTCCGCACAGCAGAGCGCTCAGCATCTGTCATTCGCTGTAAATTCTTCACCATCAATGCAGTACGTGGATTGCTGCCAAATTCTTTTTCGTGTGCATCAAGAAAATTCCAATACAAAGTCGTCATTGGGCAGGCATCTTTTCCTGAGCGCTCTTCGGGCGAATACTTGCAGCCTTGGCAGTAGTTGCTCATGCGCTTCACGTAGGCGCCGCTAGCGATGTAGGGTTTGCTGGTGAAGCGGCCACCATTGGCAAACAGCGCCATGCCAGAAACGTTGGGCAGCTCCACCCACTCCACCGCATCCACATACACCGCCAAATACCAATCGCATAAAGCTTGCGGTTTGATTTGTGCCGTCACGCCAAACATGCCAGTGATCATCAATCGCTGAATGTGATGCGAGTAGCCGTTTTGCATCGTTTGCTCAATGCTGTTTTTCATGCAATTCATCCTGGTGTCACCGCTCCAGTACCACTTGGGCAAAGCGTTTTGATGATTGTAGAAGTTGTCTTCTTTGAGCCCCGGCATATCGAGAAAATACACACCGCGCATGAACTCTCGCCAACCGAGGATTTGGCGAATGAAACCTTCTACGCTCGGCAAATCCACCTTGCCTGCTTGGTAGCACTTCTCTGCGGCTTGGATCACCTCCAGTGGGTTGAGCAGCTTTAAATTCAGCGAAGAAGACAGCAGCGAATGCCAGCCGAAATCCAAATTCGTCCACATCGCGTCTTGATGCGGGCCGAAGAAGGGTAGGCGCAGCTTGATGAAATCATCTAGCGCTTGCAGAGCTTGCTCGCGCGTCACAGGCCAGTTGAAATTCTCTAGGCTGCCAGGATGATCTGCAAATTCTTTGTTGACCATCTTGATCACATCTTTGGTGATCGAATCCTGCGCATACACCCGCGGGGTGGGCACGCCCTGCGGCCCGGCTTTGCCAAAACTCTTGCGATTGTCTGCATCAAAATTCCATTGCCCGCCAACGGGCTCTGCACTGCCTTTTTTACCCTCCATCAAGATGTGATGCTTCTTGCGCATCACGCGGTAGAAAAATTCCATACGCAGTGTGGCACTCTTGCCAGCCCATTGCCTGAATTCAGGCAAATCACACAAAAAATGTGTATCTGACTGCCATTTCATTGAGATTTTTAGGGTGTTTTGGCCATTTTTGCCCGCAGAACGTGCGGGATTAGCTATTGATTTAATAGCATTTTCGATCTGTTCCTTAACTCGCCAATCACCAGGCTCGACGCCCATGATGGCTGCTGGCTGATACTTTTCAATCACAGCAAGCAGGCCAGCGGCAAGGGATGGATCGGCTTGGATGTCCAATTGCCGATAAATCACTGGCCAGTCGCGCTCTTCCAAAACTTTCGCAAAATGGCGCATTGCAGAGAGAAACAGTGTCGTGCGGATTTTGTGGCTCCACACATGCGCTGACTCTTCGTGCGCTTCGATCATGAGCACAGCATCTTGTTTGGGATCGAAGCCTTCAAAAGCAGAAGATTGCTGATCGAGCTGATCTCCCAGGATCAGCACCAAGTTTCTCAAATGTTTTGGAATATTCATGTGTCTATTGTGTGAGTTCGGCAAAGCCAATGCATAGTGGCGGGGCATGCTACATTGCGCGCCATGATTCCAGCTTCTGATCAACGTGAACCTGTTATTGCTTTTATTGCCTTGGGAGCGAACCTGGGCGATGCGCGCGCTGCAGTTGTGAATGCGATGGATCAAATCGCGGGTTTGCCGAGCGTTCAGTTGTTGGCGAGATCAGCACTGTACCAAACAGCGCCTGTTGAGAGTTCGGGTGCAGATTACATCAACGCGGTTGTAAAAGTTTTGAGTATTTCGCCGGCATATTCATTGCTTAGTTTGCTACAAAATATAGAGCAAATGACGGGGCGCGAGCGTCCCTATACTAATGCACCGCGTACCTTGGATTTGGATTTGCTGTTGTTTGGCAGTGCCACGATTGAGAGCGAAAAGCTCACAGTGCCGCATCCACGAATGCGGCTGAGAGCGTTCGTATTACTGCCTTTGCATGAGATTGCGCCCGAGTTGGTGCCTGCAGCTGATTTGCTGCGCGTAGCGGCTCAGCGTATTCACAAGCTCTGATCACCAGCCGTAAAAGCGCGGCCAGGTCTCGATCACTTCATCGCCGAGCACGGCTTGGTATTCTGGGAATTGAGCTGCTGTAGCGCAGGCATGATTGGGGAAGATGCGAAGCAGTGTGCCTACCGGTAAGGTCTTGGAAATCGCGGTGTCCATGGAGCCAGTGCGCGCGATGATGCCGTGCTCTTGATTCGCACTGTCTATCAAATAGCCAGCCATCGGTTTGCCGCTAACGTCACATACTTGGCCATAACCGAAATCTTGAGACTGGCTCGAAGTGCCGCGATCCCGGCTCATGGCCATCCAGCCTGCGTCCACGATGGCCCAGCCTTTCTCGGCTTGATGGCCAATCACCGCGGTGAGCACGGAGAGCGCAATATCTTCCTCGCCGCACACGCCAACGTTTTTCATCACCAAATCGAAAAACACATACACGCCAGCGCGCACTTCTGTCACGCCTTCGAGCTGCGCGGCATTTAAGGCAGTTGGCGTGGAGCCGACGCTGACGACTGGGCAAGGCAGGCCTGCATCGCGCAAGCGTTGCGCGGCGCGCACGCAATGCGAGCGCTCTTGCTCTGCCATGGCTTGCAGCGCCTCGGGGGTGGAGAGCGCGTAGCTGCCGCCGGCGTGCGTCATCACGCCTTGCAAAGCACCTGCGCTGGCCAAGATGCGGCCAATTTCAATCAGGCTATCGCTCTCAGGCTGCACGCCGCTGCGGTGACCATCTGTGTCGATCTCGATCCAGACTTCGAATTTGATATTGTTTTCAGAGGAAAAACGGGCGATAGTCGAAGCGGATTCAACGCTGTCCGCTATGATTTTAAGAGCGCAGCCTTTTTGAATCAGTGCGGCGGCTTGACGCAGCTTCGGGGCTGCCATGCCCACGGCGTAGAGAATATCTGCGATGCCAGCAGCAAAGAATTGCTCTGCTTCTTTGAGCGTCGATACCGTGATGCCATGCGCGCCAGCTTCGATTTGCGCCTTGGCAATCGGCAAACACTTGGTCGTCTTGACGTGTGGGCGGAAGGCGACTTTCAAGGAATTCATGCGCGATTGCATCAGCGCGATGTTGCGTTGCATGCGAACGATGTCTACCAAGGCGGTGGGTGTGTTGAGATCGGCGAGCTGTGTCATGGCGAGGTCTTGTTTGACCCAAATTTAAGCACACCTGTAGAAAGCGCTGTGCCCAAAACAATGATCGCACCGCAGATGACCATGGTGAGCGTGATTTTTTCGTTCAAGAGAATTGCGCCGTACGCCACACCGAAGACGGGAATCAAGAACGTGACAGCTACTGCCCGTGCAGGGCCCGCGCGTTCGATGATGCGGAAATACAAAATATAGGCCACAGCGGTGCAGAAAAACGCTAGCAAAACAATAGCTGCCCATGCAGTTATTCCAGGGGCTTGAGCTGGAATAGACATCATGCCCGGCACAGCGAGTAAAAGCGCTGCGCCGATCTGGCTACCCGTTGCGCTGGCCAGCGGCGGCACGCCTGTGAGGTATTTCTTGGTGAAGCTGGCGGCGATGCCGTAGCAGAGGGTAGCAAGCAAGCAAGCGAGCACCGCCAAACCGGGTATGGCTGCACCTTCTTTGAAAGTGGCTTTGTCCCAAGAGAGTGCGGCAACTCCCGCGAAGCCAATAGCGAGGCCAAGGATGCGCGAGCTGACAGGTTTGTCCTTCAACCACATCCAAGCCACGAGCGCGCCCCAGAGCGGCACGGTGGCATTCAATATAGAAGACAAGCCTGTGCTGATGTGAAGCACAGCAAATGAGAAGAGTGCAAAAGGGATGCCGCTGTTGAGCATGCCGACGAAGAGGATGGTCTTGTAATTTTTCTTAAGCGCATCGAACTGACCGCGCAAGACGAGCAAGGGGAGCAAAAACAAAGAGGCCAGCAGCACGCGCAGGAAGGCGGTGAGGAAAGGGCCAAAGTCTGCTGCGCCTAGCTTCATCAGCAAGAAAGATGCGCCCCAGATGGCGGCGAGGAGGATGAATTCGATGGCGACTGGCATGGTGTTGGTTGGCAGAGGAGGAGATTTAAGACCGGACGCGAAAGACGCAAAAAAGATGAAACCAAGAAAGAAAAATCAGCCACGTGAAACTAACACAGGCGCATGCGACGATTCATGAAAAGCCGGTTTGGATTGATGCAGTTTCATCGGAGTTTTTCGTGTCTATCGCGTAACTTTCGCGCTTTTCGCGTCCGGAAGTTTGCAGGAAGGCTTCAAATCAGCACCCCCTCCAGCCGAAGTAACTCAATCTTTTTGTCTAGCCCGCCTGCATAGCCAGTCAAAGAGCCGTCTTTGCCGAGCACGCGATGGCAGGGGACGAGGATGCCGATGGGATTGCGGCCGACTGCTGCGCCGACGGCGCGCACAGCGGCTGGGTTGTTGATATTGGCTGCAATTTCGCCATAAGTGCTTGAGCCACCCATGGGGATACGCAGCAGAGCTTGCCATACGCTTTGCTGAAAAGCTGTGCCTTGGTTCAGATCGAGCGGCAGCGCTTTGCCGAAGCTGAAGTCTTGGCGCTTCATCTCTCCAGCGAAGTAGCGTGTGAGCTGCTCCATCGCCGCTTGCATGTAGCGATGCTCAGCCAGAGTGAAGCGCTTTTTGTCATCGAAATCGGGAAGATGCTTTTGCTCGCCAAACCAGAGGCCACTCAAACCTTGATCTGAAGCAGAGAGCCAGAGCGGGCCTAGAGGCGAGGGGAAGCTATGCAGAAGATGCGGCGTGTGAGCAGAGATCATTTTTAAGCCTTTTCAGGTGCTAGCCAAGGTATTTATTGCGCGAGCAGCTATCAAATTGGGAGTGATTAGATGAGCGATGCAGACCTGCCCAGATGCGAAATACTGCATAGCTACGCCAAGGCCGCCAGGCTTGCGAGGCGGCTTCGGCGAGTTTTGCGCGTTTCGTGGGGCTCTTCTCATCGCGCAAGCCCAGTGCGTTGTGCAAAGCGATATCGCCAGCTGGGAATGCATCGGGCCAGCGCAGCGCGCGCATGGCGATGTAGTTGGCCGTCCATTCGCCGATGCCGGGATGCTCTTGCAATTGCTCAATCACTCTCAAAGGATTCGGTGGTGAATTCAAATTCAGCTCACCGCTAGCCACAGCGCGAGAGATAGCGATCAACGCGGCTTGCCGTTGCTTGACGATGCCTAAAGCGCCGAAGCTCTCGGGCGTGGCTTGCGCGAGGATCTGCGGCGTGGGAAAGCAGCGCGTGATCTGCGGCCAAGGCGTTTGAATGGGTTCACCAAAAGTTTGCAGCACGCGCTGGGTGAACGTGCGCCCCGCTGCGACTGTGACTTGCTGGCCAAGAATCGCGCGCACCGCAATTTCAAAACCATCTAAGCTGCCGGGCACACGCATACCATCGCCCGCGTCAAATGATGAGTGCAACGCAGCATCAACTGCCGCCGGATCAGCATCGAGATCAAAGGCTGCGCGCAGCCGTTGGGTCAGCAGGGGCAGCGCAGGCGCAAAGGCTTCGCTCATGCGTACGCGGAGCAGATTTTTCTCCAGATCAAGGCTGCATCGCAGCCAGCCCGAAAGCCAGCGGCCTTGATGTGCAACGCAGAGGCTTCGGATCAAACCGCGTGACTCATTTTTGGAAGAAAAATGGCTACTCGCCGGCATAGATTCTGCGCAAGGCGCTATGAATTCCATAGTATCGAGTTGCCTCTCTCGCCAGAAGCTCATGAGCGCATCTGCATCGTAAGGTGGGCGAAATCCGAGCTGAATCTGGATGCTTCCATGCTCTTGCGGCATGGTGATTCTGGGCTCGCTACCTTGCTTGCGCAAGCGTGTGGGCGGCATGCCGTAATGCTCGGAGAAAGCGGCATTGAAGCGGCGCAGGCTGCCAAAGCCGCTGGAAAGCGCCACATCCGCGATAGGAAGCTGAGTATCCGTGAGCAAAGCTTTGGCTGCCAGCAAGCGCCGCGTTTGCAAATACTGCAGCGGGCTGACGCCTAAATGCGCTTCCACGATGCGCCGCAAATGACGCTCGCTCACGCCCACTTGCGCCGCAATCTGCGCCACCGAGCTGTCATCCCCAGCAAGCGCCGCATCACCCAGCAATTTCACGGCCTGCGAAGCCAGCATTTTGGAGGCATCTTCCGTGCTCCACACCGGCTCATTGCGCAGCGGCGCAAGCTCAGGCCGGCAGCGCAAGCAAGGCCGAAATCCCGCGCTCTCAGCCTGCGCCGCATGCGCATAAAACTGGCAATTCTCCCGCTTAGGCGCTTTCACGCGGCACACGGGCCGGCAGTAAATCCCCGTCGATGTTACGCCCGTAAAAAACTGCCCATCAAAGCGCGCATCGCGGCTTTTGAGGGCGAGATAGCAAGCATCGGAATCAATGGGATGGGAAAGCATGTGGGCAATGATACGCCGATGAGGCTATGAATCTAGCCGTTTTCGGACACGCGACTTGCTTGATAATCTCAGAATGAATTCACCAACCAAACCGCGCCGCTTCGATTGCATCACCTTCGATTGGGATGGCACGCTGTTTGATTCGACAGCGATCATCGTGCGCTGCATTCAGGGGGCGGTGAAGGAGGTGGGTGGCACGGTGCCGACTGACTTGCAGGCTTCTTATGTGATTGGCTTGGGGCTGATGCAAGCGCTGGCGCATGCTGCGCCGGATGTGCCGAAAGAAAAGTATCCAGCCTTGGGCGAGGCTTATCGCCAGCAGTGGGCGCTGCATGTGGACGACATCCATTTCTTCCCAGGCACGATGCAGATGTTGCTTGCTTTGCAAGCGCAAGGACACAAGCTGGCTGTGGCGACGGGGAAATCTCGGCGAGGCTTGGATGATGTGCTGCAGCGGGAGCTACAAGGTGTGAAGTTAAGCGCTCTGTTTGATGCCACACGCACCGCAGATCAGACCGCTGGAAAGCCTGATCCGCAGATGCTGCATGAGCTGATGGAGCAGCTGGATGTGAAGCCCGAGCGCATGCTGATGATTGGCGACACCACGCATGATTTGCTGCTCGCGCGCAATGCGGGTGTGGCAAGCGTAGGCGTGAGCTTTGGCGCGCATGCGCATGAAGAGTTTGCACCATATTCGCCATTGTTTGTGGCGCACAGCATGCAACAGCTGCATGATTGGTTGTTAGTCAACGCTTGAAACATATGTCTGAAGAAATCATTCCCATCTGCAACAGCGCCGATCTGCTGAGCGGCGGCAAGGCTGTGCCCTTTGACGTGAACTTCGCCGGGCAGACCTGCACGGCATTTGCCATCCGCTTCCAAGGCGCGGTGCATGCGTATCTGAACCGCTGCACCCATGTGGCGATGGAAATGGATTGGCAGCCCGGGCAGTTTTTTGATGACTCTGGAAAGTGGCTGCTCTGCTCTACGCACGGCGCGGCCTACAAGCCCGATACAGGCGAATGCGGCGGCGGCCCTTGCCGAGGAGGCTTGGTAAAGATCGCTCTCGTTGAGCAAGACGGCGTGGTGCATTGGCAAACGGCCTACAACCTCAAGCCCCTGGATTTTTAGGCGCGGGTCTTCAGCTGCATCACAACAGTCTGCGCCTCAATCGAACTGAAATCACTAGTTCTGCGCCCAAGGCAGGCCACGCGCCCTCCAGCCGCCTACGGTGTTGCGATGCGCCTGCGCATCTGGGTCGCCTTCAAAGCCTTCCAAGATGTTGTAGGCCTCAAAGCCGAGCGCTTGTGCGCGCTGCGCGGCAGGGATGGAGCGAATGCCTGAGCGGCACAGGAGCATGACTTTGCTGCCTTTGGGTTTGCCTTGCATCGCGGCCTGTAGCTGCGCTTCGTACTCAGGATTGATCGCCATGCCCGGCCAGATTTTGAATTCGATGCCGGGCACATTGGGAATGAAGCCGACCCAGGCGCGCTCGGCTGCACTGCGAATGTCGATCAGCACGGCCTCACCGCTTTGCCACCATTGGTAAGCGAGTTGCGGCGAGATGTCGCCCGCGTAGCCAGCTTGTTTGGGTACTTGCGGCTGGGTGAGCGCGGCGTGCCGTTCGTAGGCATCATGGCGTACACCGAGGCTTAAGTTCGCGGGCACAGCTTCGTCGATGCGCTTGGGGCGCGGCAGTTGCAGACCATCCATCAAGGTGATGAATTCGGCTTCTGTGCGCAAGCGGCCATCGACGATCAAGCGTAGATTGCTGATTTTTTCTTGCGCGATGCTTGAATGCGTTTGCCCTTTGTAATCATGGCCTGGCCACACCGTGGTGTGATCGGGCAGATTCAATAGCACTTGAGTGAGGCTGCGGTAAAGCGCTGCGGCGCTGCCCGATTGAAAATCAGTGCGACCACAGCCGCCAATCAGCAGCGTATCGCCCGTGAAGACATGATCGCGCCAGACAAAGCTCATGCTGCCCGCTGTGTGGCCGGGGGTGTGCAATGCCTTGAAGCTCTCGCCACCGAATTGCAGCACTTGCCCGTCTTGCAGTTGAATCGCTGAGGGCTTGATGCCGCAGCCAGCGGGCGTGGCCGCTTGCGCACCGGTCAGCTCAATGAGCTGCGCGGCGCTGGTGATGTGGTCGGCATGGGCATGCGTTTCTACGATGTATTTGAGCTTGAGGCCGCGTTCACTGATGACGACTAAATCGCGCTGGAGCTGAGTATCCACAGGATCGATGATGATCGCCTCGAAGCTGGCTTCATCCCAGATCAGATAGGTGTAGGTGCTGGAGGCGGGGTCGAAGAGTTGAATAGGGGTGTGCATCGGTATGCCTTGAAATATCAAGAAAATTTAGCCAACATTTTTGCAATATCTTGCGGCGGCAGATCACCTTGCTCCATCATGCAGGCCACCATTTGGAAAAAAGATTTATCCAAGGCCTTGCGTGCGGCGCTGAGTTGCTGGGCGATTTTTTCGCAATCTTGCTCTTGCTCAATCAGCTTTTGCACGCCGCGAATCTGCCCTTCCACGCGTGCCAAGCGCTGCATCATTTGGCGTTTTTTATCAGGATCAATCAGTTGGCTCATGGGTCTGGATTATATACTCCTAGGGGTATATAATCGAGCGTAGTACAGATTGTTTGGAGAAACAAAAATGGATGCTTCTTGGATGGCCGCGCTACAAGCGCTTGGCGGCGGTGTGTTGATTGGCTTGGCTTCATGGCTGTTGCTGGCTGCGCTCGGGCGTGTGGCTGGGATCAGCGGCATTGCTGCTGCGGCGCTATCGCCGAGCGCAGACGAGCGAGGTGATGCGGGCGGATGGCGAAAGATGTTTTTGCTCGGTTTGATCTTGGGTGGCGCAGCAGCGTTTGCTTGGATCGCGCCGCCAGCCGCTGCCGCGCGGCCTTGGCCGCTGCTGGTTGCAGCCGGCTTGTTGGTGGGCGTGGGCACGGTGATGGGATCGGGCTGCACCAGTGGGCACGGCGTGTGTGGCTTGGGGCGGCGCTCAGCGCGCTCTTTGGTGGCCACCCTCAGCTTCATGGGCGCAGGTGTTGCTACAGTGACTGCTATGCAATTCATAGCTGCTCGCGCTTAATTGATGCCGGCAGGAGCACAAAATGACTACTAAAAACATGATTTCTTTCGCAGCTGGCCTGCTGTTTGCCTTGGGCCTGGTGCTCTCGGGCATGACGCAGCCTGCCAAGGTGTTGGGCTTTCTCAATGTGATGGGTTTGCAGCAAGGAATTTCTTGGCAAGCCGCGCCGGGCTATTGGGATCCTTCGTTGGCTTTGGTGATGGGCGGCGCGCTCATGGTGACGTTGATCGCATTTGCCATCACGCCTGCCCGCACACATGCCAGCGGCAAGCCTTGGTTTGACAACGCCTTTCATTTGCCCAAGCGCAACGATGTGGATGGCAAGCTCGTCATGGGCGGCGTGTTGTTTGGCATCGGCTGGGGCTTGGCAGGCTATTGCCCTGGCCCAGCGCTCGCTTCTCTTTTTGTGGGAGGCGTTGACGTGTTGGCCTTCTGCGCGGCTATGCTGGTGGGCATGTGGGCTGCGAAGAAGTGGCTGGTTTGAGAGAGCCTATGTGATGACAACCTCCCTGCAAGACTGGTTGGCCAGCATGGCCAGCCGTCCCGGTGGCGATATTTTGGCGGTGCAAACGCTGCGCAATGCCATGATGGCGGCCAGTGTGTTGGCCTCAGCCGCTATGGTGGCGTTGATGGGCGTGTTAGCCACAGCGCATTTGCATCACCGCTGGTTTGTGATCACTTTGGCCTTAATCTTGGCCGTAAGCACGGCAGCGGCTTTGGTGGCAATTGTGAAGCTGGCTCGCGCGGGCTTTGAATTTCAATTGGCCAGCGCCGCGCATGGCGCATTGGCAGCGGATTTGATGACTGCCCTTCGCTCAATTGCCATTTCAGCGACTTTATTGTCTTTGGCGCTCTTCGTGGCGGGGCTCTCTTTATTGGTTTGAAATCAGGCAAAATAACGGATTGACGTTTACGTAAACGTCAATCAGAAACCGAATTGAGACAAGCATGACTGAACTCGCCGCCGACTACAAAGCCCTGTCTGAATACCGCCCGAAGAATAAGGTGCGTTTTGTCACGGCGGCTTCGCTGTTTGATGGGCACGATGCCAGTATCAATATCATGCGGCGCATCTTGCAGAGCTTTGGCTGCGAGGTGATCCATCTGGGGCACAACCGCTCGGTGGATGATGTGGTCACCACCGCATTGCAGGAAGACGTGCAGGGCATTTGCGTGAGCAGTTATCAAGGCGGGCATGTTGAGTATTTCAAATACATGGCGCAGCTCTTGAAGGAGCGCGGGGGCTCGCATATCAAGGTGTTTGGCGGCGGTGGCGGCGTGATTGTGGCTTCGGAGATTCGGGAGCTTGCCGCAGCGGGCGTGCGTGTGTTTAGCCCGGAAGATGGGCAGCGCATGGGACTGATGGGCATGATCGGCGAATGCGTGATGAGCTGCGATTTTGATTTGGCGGGCTTTGCGCCGACTTCTATTTCAGACATTCAAGGGCATTCAGAGAGCGCATGGCGCAAACTCGCTCAGTTGATCTCCGGGATTGAGAATTCAAAAGGAAAAGTGCCACTCGCCGGCGTATTATCTGCGCAAACAGCTACGAAAAAGATAGCAATTCCTGTGATTGGCATCACCGGCACAGGCGGCGCAGGCAAATCATCTTTGACAGACGAGCTCATCCGCCGCATTCGTTTGGATCAAGGCGATGCACTGCGTATGGCGGTGATCTCCATTGATCCATCGCGCCGCAAATCGGGCGGCGCGTTGCTAGGCGACCGCATTCGCATGAACGCGATTGCGCCTTGGGCCAATACCTCCGTTCGGGCTGAGCCTGTCGAAGCCCCAGCGAACCCTTCGACAAGCTCAGGGCGAACGGAAGGAGCACAACGCGTCTTCATGCGCAGCCTCGCCACCCGCGATTTCGGCAGCGAAATCTCTCAAGCCTTGCCCGATGTGCTCGCCGCTTGCAAGGCGGCAGGCTTTGATCTGATCATCGTCGAGACCAGTGGCATCGGCCAAGGCGATGCGGCCATCGTGCCGCATGTGGATGTGCCGCTGTATGTGATGACGCCGGAGTTTGGCGCGGCTTCTCAGCTGGAGAAAATCGACATGCTCGATTTCGCCGAGTTCATCGCCATCAACAAGTTTGATCGCAAAGGCTCGCAAGATGCGCTGCGCGATGTGGCCAAGCAGGTGCAGCGCAACAAAGAAGCTTGGAGCAAGCAGCCCAGCGAGATGCCCGTGTTTGGCACGATGGCTGCGCGCTTTAACGATGATGGCGTCACGGCGCTCTATCAAGCCATGAAGCCGCGCCTAGCTGAGCTGGGCTTGAAGCTAACTGAAGGCAAGCTGCCATTGGCCAACACGCGCCACAGCAGCAATCAAAACCCCATCGTGCCCGGCGGCCGCTCGCGCTATCTGGCTGAGATCACCGATACCGTGCGCGGCTACAAAAAGCGCGTGGCAGCGCAGGTGAAACTCGTTCGCGAGATTCAACAGCTTCGCAGCGCCGCCAAGATGCTGCAAACCGACAAACCCGAGCGCTCTCGCGCGGCTGAGGCCACGATTGATTTGGCGCAAATGCGCGAGCTGCAGGTCGATAAAGATGCCACCAAGCTCTTGCAGCAATGGCCGCAAATGCAGCAAGCCTATGCGGGCGATGAATATGTGGTGAAGATTCGGGATAAAGAAATCCGCACGCAGCTCGTCCATAAAAGTTTGTCGGGCACAAGTGTGCGCAAAGTCGCGTTACCGAAATACGAAGACCACGGCGAAATCTTAAAGTGGCTCATGCTCGACAACGTGCCTGGCAGCTTCCCCTATGCCGCTGGCACCTTCGCCTTCAAGCGCGAAGGCGAAGACCCCACGCGCATGTTCGCCGGCGAGGGCGATGCCTTTCGCACCAATCGCCGCTTCAAAGTGGTCAGCGAAGGCATGGCCGCCAAGCGCTTGTCTACAGCTTTCGATTCCGTCACGCTCTACGGCGCTGACCCTGCCGTGCGCCCAGATATTTATGGCAAGGTGGGCAACAGCGGCGTGAGCATCGCCACGCTGGAAGACATGAAAGTGCTCTACTCCGGCTTCGATCTCACGCAGCCGTCCACCAGCGTGAGCATGACGATCAACGGCCCCGCGCCCACGATCCTCGCGATGTTTATGAACACTGCGATTGATCAAAACTTGGAGAAATTCAAGCATGACAATGGCCGCGAGCCGACCGATACCGAAGCGCAAAAAGTCCGTGAATGGACTTTGGCTAACGTGCGCGGCACCGTGCAAGCCGACATCTTGAAAGAAGACCAAGGCCAAAACACCTGCATCTTCTCCACCGAATTCAGCCTCAAAGTGATGGGCGATATCGCGCAGTATTTTGTGCATCACGATGTGCGTAATTTCTACAGCGTGAGCATCAGCGGCTATCACATCGCCGAGGCCGGCGCGAACCCAATCTCTCAGCTCGCGTTCACTTTGAGCAACGGCTTCACATTTGTGGAGGCCTACCTCGCACGCGGCATGCACATCGACGATTTCGCGCCGAATTTGAGCTTCTTCTTCTCCAACGGCATGGACCCAGAATACACTGTGCTCGGCAGAGTCGCGCGCCGCATCTGGGCGATTGCGATGCGCGATAAATACGGCGCGAACGAGCGCAGCCAAAAACTCAAATACCACGTGCAAACCAGTGGCCGCAGCCTGCATGCGCAAGAAATCGCCTTCAACGACATCCGCACCACGCTGCAAGCCCTGATCGCCATCTACGACAACTGCAACAGCCTGCACACCAATGCCTACGACGAAGCCATCACCACGCCCACCGAAGAAAGCGTGCGCCGCGCCATGGCCATCCAGCTCATCATCAACCGCGAATGGGGCTTGGCCAAAAACGAAAACCCCAGCCAAGGCAGCTTCATCATCGACGAACTCACCGAGCTCTTAGAAGAAGCCGTGCTCACAGAGTTTGAAAGAATCAGCGAGCGCGGCGGCGTGCTCGGCGCGATGGAAACCGGCTACCAACGCGGCAAAATCCAAGACGAAAGCATGCACTACGAAATGCTCAAACACACCGGCGAACTCCCCATCATCGGCGTCAACACCTTCCGCAATCCGCACGGCGACCTCACCCCCGAAACCCTAGAGCTCGCCCGCAGCACCGAAGAAGAAAAACAAAGCCAACTCAATCGCTTGGCAGATTTTCAAGAGCGCAATAAGCAAGCCGCTCCCGCGATGCTCGCTCGTTTGCAACAAGCCGTGATCGCGAATGCCAACGTGTTTGAAGTGCTGATGGATGCCGTGCGCGTCTGCTCGCTCGGCCAGATCACGAACGCACTGTTTGAAGTGGGTGGGCAGTATCGTAGGAATATGTGATTAAGAATCTTTTGGTCGATCCATTTCGTTGTAGTACCAAAATGGAAGTCTGATATTGCTTATGTGCGGTGCTAAAACTGTCCCTGTTTCTGTAGGTATTGTTTGAATCAAGTCAGGAAAATTTTCTTCAATGAAATGCGCCATAGCCCTGTTCAATAATTCACAAAATTCTTTGACCCAAGTCGTAGTTTTTTGAAGTATCTCGTTAACAGTTTCTGCATTGGGTCGCTCATCAATTTTTTGCAGGACGGCAGACAAAAGAAGATGATCTGACCCTTGGTAAAACGTACGAGCGGAATCTTTAGTCATGTAGATTTCATCGTCTGACCACGTTGCTTGTTCGGGTTCTTCGCTTGCTTGCCATGCAGTATTGTTCGGATAGTGGAATGAAAGCTTGTTTCTGATCTTTCCTAACCATTGGGTGTCCTTTGTTTGTGCAAGCAACTTCTCCAATTCTCCAGAGTCTGCGTGATTAGCGAAAAGTAAACTGGACCTGTCAGTACTCAACTTCTTGATTGCATCACTAGCCTCGTAAATCTTGCCAATGGCGGTACGTATAAAAAACCAAACCTGCGACATTTCTGCATGAATTCGGAATAGGCGTTCATCGTTCGTTGAAGGTTGTACTGCTATGAGCATCAACTGGATTGTCTGAAACTCATTCGCCATGTGCCCAAGTAGGTAGTAAACGTGGCGTTGAATGGGGTTCAAGCTTTTGACATGCTCTAGTTTTATCGTCAATTTCAAGATTTCAATCTTTTTGTTGGTTTTCTTCTTCATTTCTTGCCCAGATAATCTTGATAGTTTGACAATCGTTATTCAGCACGTTTAGTGTTGTTGCGCATGCAATTTCAAACCGAGCGCAGCTAATAACTTCAATAGCTTTCCTAGACTGCAGTTAGCTGAATCTTGCTCGGCGTCTCGGATGAACGATGTACTGACGTTTGCAAGGCCTGCCAATTCTTCGCGTGACAATTGCTGCTGCCTCCGCGCTGCCAGCAGCAATTGAGTCAGTTCAATAGAAGAGTTGATCGTGGTTAAGTTTTTTGACCTCATGGGGTCAAATTTAGTCTAACCGAGGCGAAAAGGCAAGAATTTGTTCTTATGAGAGCAAAAACTGAGTCTTATTGCAAATCAGCAAACGGTAAATTCAGCAGCAAATTCTGCGGCTTGAGCTTGAGCAAACCCTTTTCATTCATCGCCAAGCCGAGGTAGGTAGGTTTGCTTTGCATTTCGGGGAGGCAGTCTTTTGGCTCTAGAAAATCTAAGCGGAAGAGGGTGATGAGGCGTTTGAGTTGGCTCTCTGCCAAGGGCTGCTGTTGGTAGAGGGTGTTGAGCAGCTCGGTGGATTGGGCATCTAGGCCGGTGTGCCAGCGCCAGGCGGGGTCTTCTATTTTGGCCAAGGGCGTGATGCGGACTTGGGTGCCTTTGAAATGCTGGATCCAGAGTTCTAGGACTCGGCTCAGGGCCGCTAGGCCGCTGTCTTTGCGGGCTAGGCGGATTTCGAAGCTGTGGTTGGCTGGGCCGACTTGTGCTGATTGCTCGTGAGTGAGGTCGAGTAGCCAGGTGTGGCGGTAGCCCGGCTGTGTGGCCTGCTCTTGGAATGTGAGCGCATGCTCTGCGGTGAGCACTTTCAGGCTCTGCGCATCGCCGCCGGCGATTTGGATTTTGTTTTGCATGAGCAGGCGGCCTAGATCGCCTAGGCCGGCTGTTTCTTTTTCAGTGTCTAGCGCTTCTTGATCGCCGCTCAGGATGCGGCCTTCGTGGATCGTGATGCGCTGGGGGCGGTAGAGCAGCTCGGCGGCACGGTGCATAAACGGGCCTGCGTCTTCGGGCAAGACAACGCTCAGGATTTCTTTGACGGCGATGTCGATGAAGAGGGGCGCGAGATTGATCTTGCCATTGGCGAAAAGCTGCGCATACCAAGCGGAGAGGCTGCCGGCTTTGATCACGCCGTCTCTGAACTGCAAGAGCATCGCGTAATTGGCTCGCGCGTCTTCATCGCGGATGGCAGTGAGCTCTTCGGGATTGACGGCTCGCAGCGGCTTCAATTGCAGCGCATCATGCAAGCGGCGCTCATCGCGGCAGGATTCGGGCACGAGGATTAGCTCGGGGCGGGCGAGCAGGCTGTGCCAAAACGCATCAGAAGGCTGTTTTTTTTGCATTTCTTAGATCAAAAAGGGCTAGTAGACCGCATAGATACTGCGCAGAATGCTACTGAATTCATAGTGATTAACTCAGCGCCTCTTGTCGCTCTAGGCAGGCCAGCAGCTCATCGTCAATTTGGATTTGCCGCTGCGCGAGTTGGGCGGCCAGCGCTGGATCGTGGGCGTAGAGCTTGCCGCTTGCGAGTTGGTTTTGCAAGGTTTGCAGCTCGGTTTCAAGCGCTTTCATCTTTTCAGGAATGGCATCTAACTCGCGCTGCTCTTTGAAGCTGAGTTTGCGGGCTTTCTTTGCCGGGGCGGCGGGGCTAGATGCTGCTTGCTCTGAATTTGATAGCTGCTCGCGCATATTCTTTGCCGGCGAGGAGCTGATTTGGCTTGATTTTTTGGCATCCCGCATGCGCTGCGCGCGCTCGCGCTGGGTGATCCAATCTTGCACACTGCCTTCGTATTCGCGCCACTGGCCGGGGCTCTCGTCGCCTTCCCAAGCGATGATGCTAGTGGCTACATGATCCACAAAAGCGCGATCATGGCTCACGAGGAAGACGGTGCCGTTGTAGTCTTGCAGCAGCTCTTCCAAGAGTTCAAGCGTGTCGATATCCAAATCATTGGTGGGCTCATCGAGCACGAGCACGTTGGCTGGGCGGGCAAACAAGCGCGCCAGCAGCAGGCGGCTGCGCTCGCCGCCCGAGAGGCTTTTCACCGGCGAGCCAGCACGGGCGGGGCTGAAGAGGAAATCGGTGAGATAGCTCTTCACATGCTTGCGCTGCCCATTGATCTCCACCCATTCGCTGCCGGGGCTGATGAAATCTTCGAGTGTTGCTTCTAAATTCAGAGCATCGCGCATCTGATCAAAGTAAGCCACTTGCAGATTCGCGCCTTGCTTGACCTTGCCTGCATCCGCTGCGAGCTCGCCCAAAATCATTTTGAGCAGGGTGGTTTTACCAGCGCCGTTGGGGCCGAGCAGCGCGACTTTGTCGCCGCGCACGATGGTGGTGGTGAAACCTTTGACCAAGACTTTCTCGCCGTAGGCTTTGCAAGCGTCTTCCAGTTCAGCCACGAGTTTGCCACTGCGCTCGCCAGCATCGAGCTCCAGCTTTACGCGCCCTTGCACATTGCGCCGCGCCGCATGCTGGCTGCGCAATTCTTCTAAGCGCGTGATGCGAGCCGTCGCCCGCGTGCGCCGCGCTTTCACGCCTTGGCGAATCCAGATTTCTTCCTGCGCGAGCACTTTGTCAAACTTCGCATTCATCACCTCTTCCATCGCGAGCTGATCCGCCTTTTGCGTCACATAAGCTTCAAAATTGCCAGGATAGCTGCGCAAAATGCCGCGATCCAGCTCAACGATACGCGTACACACTGCATCCAAAAACGCGCGATCATGGCTGATGGTGACGACTGCGCCGCCAAAATCCTTGAGCAGCTCTTGCAGCCAAATGATGCTGCTCAGGTCCAAATGGTTGGTCGGCTCGTCGAGCAGCAGCACTTCTGGCCTAGCGACCAAAGCTTGCGCCAAGGCCACGCGCTTTTTCATCCCGCCGGAGAGCTGGGCAATGCGCGTATCGGGGTTGAGCGAGAGCCGCTCAATCGTCTCAGTCACGCGCTGCTCCCAATTCCAGCCGTCTAAATGCTCAATCTCAGCTTGCAGCGCATCCAAATCGCCTTCGCCGGTGGAATATTGATCAATCAGCTCTTTCGCCCGCGCAATACCTGCGGAGACTGCTTCGAAAATAGTAGCATCGCCATCCAGCGGCGGCTCCTGCGCCACATAGACGATGCGCACACCGCCTTGCACATTGAGATCGCCATCGTCTGGCTTTTCCAAGCCAGCGATGATTTTGAGCATGGAAGATTTGCCGGTGCCGTTGCGGCCAATCAGGCCAACGCGCTCGCCGCCTTCAAGAGAAAAATCCGTGTGATCGAGAAGAGCCACATGCCCGAAAGCGAGCTGGGCGTTTTGAAGAGAAATTAAAGCCATGAGTTTCGTGTGTCGTAACCCTTGATTGTCGTTGATATGTTGGACGGGTTTTGAAAATACGGAGTCCGGACGCAGAGGACGCAAAGGTTTCTCAGAAGACGCAAAAGAAGACAGAAGAGAAGAATACAAAAACAGGAAATACGAAAAAACTGCAAACATGAATTTGCATTTCTCTTTTTGGTATTCCTTCTGCGTAACCTCTGCGTCTTCTGCGTCCGGTATTGCATGTGGATTTCTCCAAGATTGCCAACGCATCAATCAATTAGCCCATAGATGCGCTTTCTTCACGAATACCCGCTAGCTGCAAAACTGTTGCCAGCGGCATAATTGTTGCAAGGCGATAACCGCCAAACAACGAAGAAAGCTCAGAATGTCACTCGGCCAGTTTGCCTACGCTAACAATTCCAACCGTTTCCTCGCTTGCGAGCCTCTGGCGGGGCATAAGCTGGCCGTGATTGGCGTGCCATTCGATGGTGCGGTGACGAATCGGCCGGGTGCGCGCTTTGGCCCGCAGGAGATTCGCAAGGCATCGCTCATGCTTTGCGATGGCACACATCCAGAGTGGAATGTCTCGCCGTTGGATCATCTGGGCGATGCGGGCGATATGCGGCTGTCAAACGCCAGTGGTTTGCCGCAAGTGCGCAAAGAAATACAAGAGCAAGCGGCAATTCTTTTGGCTAATCATCACTGCGTCTTTCTCGGCGGTGATCATTCCGTCACGCTGCCATTGATCAGAGCCGCACATGCCAAGTGGGGCAAGCTCGCACTCGTGCATTTCGATGCCCACTGCGACACGTGGACGGATCATTTTTCTGAGCCTTCTGGCCACGGGACGTGGACGCATGAAGTCATCGCGGAAGGCTTGGTCGATCCCAGCAAAACCGTGCAAATTGGTATCCGCTCCGCGGGCGAGCGCGATGCGGTGCGCTATGTGGCTGATCGTGGCGGCTTGATCGTCACGGGCCGCGAGCTGCGTGGGCGCGATGGCGATGCGCTGCAAGGCGTTATTGCCGATATTTTGAAGCGCATCGGCAATACACCTTGCTATCTCACGCTCGATATCGATTGCCTCGATCCCGCCTTTGCTCCTGGCACGGGCACGCCAGAGCCCGGTGGCATGACGTCTGGCCAGTTGCTCACTTTCCTAGAAGGCCTTGCGCCGCTCAACACCGTGGCGATGGATTGCTGCGAAGTAGCGCCTGCTTACGACCATGCCGAGCTCACGACCAATGCCGCAGCCAATGCAGTGTGGACGTATCTCTGCGCGCAGGCGAAAAAAATCCAAGGCGTATAGAAATGCTGCTCGCCTCCGACACACAGCTCAACACCAAAAGCTATTACGAAGCCAGCGCGAGCCGCCCGGCTTTGCAGCCCAGCTTGCAAGAAAGCATCACAGCTGATGTGGTGGTGATCGGCGCGGGCTTTGCGGGCTTGACCTCGGCACTCGAATTGGCTGAGCGCGGCTACAGCGTGGTCGTGCTAGAGGCAGATCGCATTTGCAGCGGCGCTTCTGGCCGCAATGGCGGGCAGGCGATTGCCGGGTTTGCAAGCGGGCAAGGGCCTTATGAATCGCAGCTCGGTATGCAAGCAGCCAGCCAAGCTTGGGGCATGTCGCTCGAAGCGATTGATTTGATTGATGCTCGCATTGCTAAGCACAGCATTGAATGTGATCGCGTGCTTGGCTATCTTTATGTGGCAGATCGCAAGAGCAAAGCGCGCCAGCTTGAGAAAGATATGCGCGAATTGCAAGGTAAATATGGCTTTGAATCGGAATTTTTAAGCGGCAGTGATGTGTGCCGCCACATTGACAGCCCGCTCTATCAAGCCAGTGCATTCGAGAGGCACTCCGGGCATTTGCATCCGCTCAAATATGGGCTTGGCTTAGCTCGCGCTGCAATTGCAGCTGGCGTGAAGATCTTCGAGAAATCTGCGGTGATCAAACTGGATCGCGGCTCAAGCGTCACAGCACACACGGCGCAAGGTAGTGTCAAAGCCAGCTATTGCGTGCTCGCCGGCAACTACACCTTGCCCGAATACGGCCCACAAGTCGCCCCCGAGCTGGCCAGCCGCATCATGCCGGTCGGCACCTACATCATCGGCACAGTGCCTATCGATCCCGCGATCGCCAAACAGCTCATCCCGAGCAACGCCTCGGTGTGTGACAACAACTTCGTCTTGGATTATTTCCGTTTCAGCGCCGATCATCGCCTGCTCTTTGGTGGCCGCGTGAGCTACACCACACTCACGCCGCCGCGCCTTGAAGCCATCATGAAAGCGCGGATGATGCAAGTGTTTCCGCAACTGGCTAATACGCCGATCGAATTCGTCTGGGGCGGCTTTGTGGACATCAGCATGAACCGCGCTTTGGATTTTGGCCGCCTACCGCAAAGCCCGAATGTGTTTTATC
Source organism: Comamonadaceae bacterium (assembly GCA_013297925.1). Lineage (GTDB taxonomy): Bacteria > Pseudomonadota > Gammaproteobacteria > Burkholderiales > Burkholderiaceae_C > JANMDU01. Next base: position 7,683 of record JAAFJC010000005.1, on the reverse strand, counting down.
TGCAAGGCTTCAGCGGCCACGGCGTGGCGGCCACAGGCTTGGGCGGCAAGCTTGTGGCCGAAGCCATTGCTGGGCAAGCTGAGCGTTTTGATGTGCTCGCGAAGCTGCAACATTTCCCCTTCCCTGGCGGCAAGAGTTTGCGAATGCCTATGCTCACCTTGGGCATGAGCTGGTATCGCCTGCGCGATGCGCTGGGCTGGTAGGTGTTAGGTCACGCCTTGCATAGTTGATAGCTCATTTTCTCTTCATATGCCCTGTTTCACACGATTGTTTTTGCTACAAAATCTCCTGCACACCCAACACACCAACAACAGGAGATATTCATGACCAGTCCCCTCAACTTCGCTATCATCGGCCTCGGAAAAATGGGCGGCAATATGGCGCGGCGTTGGTCTCGCGCAGGCCGGAGCTTGGCGATTTTTGACCAAGACAGCGCCGTCACGCAGGACTTGGCTGCCGAGACAAATTGCCGAGCAGCTAGCAGCCCCGAAGCCGCTTTGCAGAGCCTCGCCGCTGATCAGCCGCGCATCCTCTGGCTCATGCTGCCCTCAGGCAAGATCACCGAAGACACCATCGAGCGCCTGCGCCCGCTGCTGCGCAAGGGCGATCTTTTGGTGGATGGCGCCAACAGCAATTACAAAGATTCCGTGCGCCGAGGCGCGGCGCTTGCTAGCCAAGGCATTTTGTTTGCCGATGTGGGCGTCTCAGGCGGTGTGCATGGCTTGGCCAATGGCTATTGCTTGATGGCGGGCGCATCCGATGAAGCTATTGCATTGCTCAAGCCTTGGCTGCAAGCCTTAGCACCAAAAGACGACACTGGTTGGCTTCATGCTGGCCCCGTAGGCGCAGGCCACTACGTGAAAATGGTTCATAACGGCATCGAATACGGCATGATGCAAGCCTTCGCCGAAGGCTTTGCACTGCTCGGCGCTAAGAAAGAGTTTGATCTAGACCTTGCTGCCGTAGGTGAGCTGTGGCGGCATGGCAGCGTGGTGCGCTCTTGGCTGCTAGATTTAACAGCCGCCGCGCTCAAAGAAGATTCCAAACTAGAAGGCATCCAACCCTACGTGAGCGACAGCGGCGAAGGCCGCTGGACAGCCATCGAAGGCGTAGAGCTTGGCATTCCTACGCCTGTGATGACGACCGCTCTCATGGCGCGCTTCGCCAGCCAAGGCAGCGCAGACTTTGGCAGCAAGGTGCTCGCCAAAATGCGCCAAGGCTTTGGCGGCCATGCTGTGAAATCGGTTTAACGTGTTTTGAGAACGATCTACAAAGCGCAACTATTGCAGACCAAAACTCTGAATTCGTATGAAAACAAGACCTGAACCCTTTGTTTGGCTTCCCGCCGATCATCGCAACATGGACTATGAGGATGGTAATCTGCCCTACCTCATGCTTGGCCACAAATACGCAGATGCTGTGAAGCGCGGTGCAAACGCGCAGCCGGTCGTCTTCGCATTAGCAGGCAGTGAAGATATTGACCATCTGATCACCCAAGTTGATGGCGTGATGCTCACGGGCTCGCCGGCGAACGTACATCCCAGCCATTTTGGGCAGGGTGTGGAAGATCCGAGCTTGCCGCTTGATCCCATGCGAGATAGTCTCACTTTGCCCTTGGTACAGGCTTGCTTGCAGCATGGCGTACCACTCTTGGGCGTTTGCCGTGGGTTTCAAGAAATCAATGTGGCATTGGGTGGCAGCTTGTATCAACAGGTGCAAAACGTGCCGGGTAAGAATGATCATCGGGAAGATAAAGCCCGCATGGTCAAGGATCAATATGGATTCGCCCATTCGGTGCGTTTAGCGCCGGGTAGTGTGTTTGAGCAATGGGCTGGCGGCAGCCATGCGCAGGTTAATTCTCTGCATGGCCAAGGCATTGATCGAATTGCCGAGGGTTTATTACCCCTTGCTTGGGCCGAAGATGGCTTGGTAGAGGCTTATCAAGTCGTGCAAGCCAGCAATTTTGCTTATGCGATGCAGTGGCATCCTGAATGGCGGTTTTGGGAAACGCCCTTTTATGGCGCGGTGTTTAAAGCTTTTGGTGATGCATGCAGAACATACCAAATGGCGCGACTCAATAACGACTAATGCGCTTAAAGCATCAAGCCCATTGGGAATTGATGCAATAAAAGGCTCGCAAGCGCGTTTTGCTCAGTGCTCCCCCTAATGACGTGAACGCATCAGTCCGGCACAATGATTGCATGAGGAACGAAACAGCTGCTGGCAAATTTAGCGCGGCACACTGATCGGAAACAATATGAATGATAAGACCATCAACAGCTTTAACGAGCTCGAACTCTGGCTCGATGAGCAGCGGGTCACAGAGATTGAATGCCTGGTACCTGACCTGACAGGCGTGGCGCGCGGCAAAATTTTGCCCCGCCAAAAATTCACCGAAGATCGCGGCATGCGTCTGCCTGAAGTGGTGGTGGCAGTTAGCGTGACGGGGGAATTCCCCGAAGAAGGCGCGTATTACGATGTGATCCACGCCACCGATCGCGACATGCATTTGCAGCCTGATCCCAGCACGGTGCGTATCGTGCCGTGGGCGACTGACCCGACTGCGCAAGTGATCCATGATTGCTACGATAAAAACGGCAAGCTGATTCCTTATGCGCCGCGCTCAGTTCTCAAACGCGTATGTGATCTATATGCTGCGGAAGGCTGGCAGCCCATCGTTGCGCCAGAGCTGGAGTTTTACTTGGTGGCGCGCAACACTGATCCCGATATGCCGCTCACGCCGCCCGTGGGTCGCTCTGGCCGCGCTGAAACCTCACGTCAAGCCTACAGCATTGACGCGGTGAACGAGTTTGACCCTTTGTTTGAAGATATTTACGACTACTGCGAGAAGATGAATCTCAATGTGGACACGCTGATTCATGAGGTAGGCGCGGGGCAGATGGAGATCAACTTCTTCCACGCCGAGCCGCTGGGATTGGCCGATGAAGTGTTTTTCTTCAAACGCACCGTGCGCGAGGCCGCGATGCGGCACAACATGTTTGCCACCTTCATGGCCAAGCCGATTGCCGGCCAGCCCGGCAGCGCGATGCATATTCACCAAAGCATTGTGAACAAAGCCACTGGGCAAAATATTTTCAGCAATGCCGATGGCACGCCCTCGGAGCTGTTCTACAACTACATCGGCGGCCTGCAGCGCTACATCCCCGCTTGCATGTCGCTTGTTGCGCCGTACGTGAACAGCTACCGCCGCTTGGCGCGCTTCTCAGCCGCACCGATCAATATTGAATGGGGCTATGACAACCGCACGGTGGGCATCCGCTCGCCGATTTCCAGTCCAGAAGCGCGCCGCATCGAAAACCGTGTGATCGGCGCGGATGCGAATCCGTATGTGGCTATGGCGATGACACTGGCTTGCGGCTACATCGGTATGAAAAAAGCTCTGAAGCCCAAAGCAGAAATGAAGGGCGATGCGTATTTGAGCCCTTATGCGCTGCCGCGCAGCCTGAGCGAAGCACTCGATTGGCTGCAAAAAGAGCCTGAGATTGCCGAAATCTTGGGCCCTGAATTCATCACGGTTTATACCGCCATCAAAGAGATTGAATACGCTGAATTCATGAAAGTGATCTCACCTTGGGAGCGCGAGCATCTGCTATTACATGTATAGCACATCCCACATGTTCCATCAATGAAAATCGTTGTTTTTACATTCAAAAAAGTGCCTCATTATGTCCGCTGTTCTGAAAACGCCTGATACGCAACCCGAACTAAGCACTGAAGAAATCCAGCGCCTAGACAGCGCGCATTTTTTGCATCCGTTCACCGATTTCAAAGCCTTGGCCGCCAAGGGCTCGCGTGTGATGAAGCGGGCGGAAGGCGTGTATGTGTGGGATTCGGAAGGCCTCAAGATTTTTGATGCCATGAGCGGCCTGTGGTGCGTGAACGTGGGCTATGGCCGCAAAGAGCTGGCCGATGCCGCTTCCGCTCAAATGATGGAACTGCCGTATTACAACGCCTTCTTCCAAACCACGAATGTGCCGGCTGTGAAGCTGGCGCACAAGCTTTCGCAGCTGGCAACTCCGATTGGCGATCGTCGCTTTGATCACGTGTTTTTCTCCTCCAGCGGCTCAGAAAGCAATGATTCCAATCTGCGCATGGTGCGTCGCTATTGGGATTTGCAGGGCCAACGGCAGCGTAAGACCGTGATTTCCCGTAAAAACGCATATCACGGCAGCACGGTTGCTGGCGCATCGCTGGGCGGCATGATTGGCATGCATGAGCAAGGCGATTTGCCTATTCCCGGCATTGTCCACATTGATCAACCTTATTATTTTGAGAATGCGCATTCCGGTGAAAGCGAAGAGGCTTTTGGCGTTCGCGCGGCGGGCTGGCTAGAAGCCAAAATCTTGGAGCTGGGTGCAGACAAAGTAGCCGCCTTTATTGCCGAGCCTGTGCAGGGTGCGGGTGGCGTGATCATTCCGCCAACCACCTATTGGCCTGAAATTCAGCGCATTGTGGATAAATACGGCATCTTGCTCATTTCCGATGAAGTGATTTGCGCTTTTGGCCGCTTGGGGCATTGGTTTGGCTACCAAAAGTTTGGCTACAAACCAGATTTGATTACTTTTGCAAAAGCCGTCACCAGTGGTTACGTGCCTTTGGGTGGTGTGATGGTGGGCAACCGTGTGGCCGAGGTGTTGATTGAAAAGGGCGGCGAATTCAACCACGGCTACACCTACAGTGGCCATCCCGTGGCTTGTGCCGTGGCGCTGGCCAATCTTGAGGTGATGGAAAAAGAAAATCTCGTGCTGAAAGTGCGCGATAGCCTTGCACCGTACTTGGCTCAACACTTTGGTGCTTTGGTGGATCACCCCTTGGTGGGCATTGCCGAGACTTGTGGCCTCGTGGCAGGCTTGGTTTTGGTGCAAGACAAAGCGACGAAAAAGCCGTTTGACCCGGATCTTTCTGTGGGCATGATCTGCCGCAAGCACTGCTTTGCCAATGGCCTGATCATGCGCGCCGTGGGTGATCGCATGATCATCTCTCCACCCTTGGTCTGCAGCCTTGCGCAGCTCGATGAGTTGATGGGTTTGATTCGTCAATGCTTGGATTTGACGTGGGCAGAGCTTAAACAACTCGGCCATGTTTGAAAAATTCATGGGCATGAAGCTTGCATGGGCGTGTTAACGCTATTTACGGAGGCGCGAATGAGTGACAAAAGCCGCCAATCTAGGCGCACGGCGACGGTAAGGCTGGAGCCTTACCTAGACGAGCAACGACGAGTGGCGGCTTTTGCCACTCATTCCCTTCGGGTTTCGGCCAAAAAAGCCTCAGGCGGCGTTGCGAAGCCTTGCCGGGGGGCGACCCCGGCTGCATTTCGCGCCTTGCCTGAGACTTTTTTGACTCGCAACGCGCTCTCCATCAATAGCGTTAACACGCCCTAAGGGATAGCGCTTATTAAAAGCTCTTGGCTTGTGTATACGATCAATCATGTTTTTTCGTTTTTTGAGTCTTTCATTTTTCTAGGAGAACCCGATGTCCCGATCCACCTCCATCTTGTCTAAGTGCTTGCGAGCAGCCGCGCTATGTGCGGCCACAGCTGGTCTTTTCGCAATGGCATTGCCTGCGCAAGCTCAGTCCAAAGTACTCAATATCTACAACTGGTCTGACTACATCGCACCAGACACGATTGCCAACTTCGAGAAAGAAACCGGCATCAAGGTGCGTTATGACAATTTCGACAACAACGAAATTTTGCATGCCAAGCTGGTGGCTGGAAAAACGGGCTACGACATCGTCGTGCCATCGTCGAACTGGGCTCGTTTGCAGATTGAAGGCGGCTTGCTGGCCAAGCTAGACAAATCTAAGCTACCCAATTTGAAAAACATGGACCCTGCGGTACAAAGCCAGCTGGCCAATCTCGATCCAGGCAACCAATATATGGTCAATTGGCTCTGGGGCTTCACCACGGTGGGCATCAATGTAGACAAGGTCAAAGCTGCATTGGGCAGCGAGCCGATGCCAGCCAATGTCTGGGAGTTGGCATTGAACCCTAAATACGTCTCCAAGCTCAAGTCTTGCGGTGTGAGCTTCTTGGATAGTGCTTCTGAGATCATCCCTGTGGCGCTGCACTATCTAGGCAAAGATGCTTATTCTCGCAATGCTGCCGACTACGCTGCTGCTGCTGCTGTGCTCAAGGCGGTGCGTCCTCATGTCACCCTGTTTTCCAGCTCCGGCTACATCAACGACATGGCCAGCGGCTCGATCTGTTTGGCGCTGGGTTGGTCAGGCGATATCAATATCGCGCGCAATCGCGCCATTCAAGGTAAAACTGGGCAAAACATCGAAGCGCTGATTCCAGCCAACGGCGGCGTGCTGTTCTTCGACAGCATGGTCATTCCTGCCGATGCACCGAATATTGATAATGCACATCTTTTCATGAACTACATGATGCGTCCTGAGGTGCATGCTGCGCTGACCAATCAGGTGTTCTACGCCAACCCGAACCGCGAGTCGCGCAAGTTCATCAAGCCTGAAGTAGCCAACAACCCAACGGTCTTCCCCAACGCCACAGACATGGCCAAAATGGTGCCTCCTAAAGCCTTGAACAACGACATGCGCCGTCTGCAGACGCGCACGTTCACTTCCTTCAAAACAGGCTTGTGATTTATGGCGACGGGCTACCTCAGTATCCAGACGGTCGTCAAGAAATTTGGCGAAGCGGTAGCCGTGGATGGCGTCTCGCTAGAGATCGCGCAGGGAGAAATTTTTGCGCTGCTCGGATCATCGGGTTGCGGCAAATCCACCTTGCTGCGCATGCTCGCTGGTTTTGAAGAGCCAACTTCGGGCAAGATTTTGCTCGAAGGGCAAGACTTGACCAGGCTTCAGCCCCAAGAGCGCCCAGTGAACATGATGTTCCAAAGCTACGCGCTGTTTCCGCATCTCACTGTGTGGGACAACGTGGCTTTCGGTCTGCAGCGGGAAGGCCTGCCCAAAGCCGAAATCGCAGAACGCGTGGATGCGATGTTAGGCATGGTTCAGTTGTCCCAATACGCTAAGCGCAAGCCCCATCAGCTCTCTGGAGGGCAGCAGCAGCGCGTTGCATTGGCGCGAAGCCTCGCTAAAAAGCCGCGTTTGTTGCTGCTTGATGAGCCTTTGGGCGCTTTGGATAAAAAGCTGCGCGAGCGCACGCAATTGGAGCTGGTCTCCATCATTCAAAAAGTGGGCGTGACTTGCGTGATGGTGACTCATGACCAAGAAGAAGCCATGACGATGGCCAGCCGCATCGGCGTGATGAGCGAAGGCCGCATTTTGCAAGTGGGCCGTCCAGCAGATATTTACGAAACACCCAATTGCAAATTCGTAGCTGATTTCATCGGTACGGTCAATCTCTTTGCGGGCAAAGTGGCTGTGGATGAGCCTGATCATGTGATCATCCAGTCCGCAGGTTTCCAGCATTATGTGAGCCACGGCATCACAGGCACGCCCGATATGGATGTGCATGTGGCTGTGCGACCTGAGAAAATTTGTATCGCCAAAACCCCGCCTACGGTGGATGACTACGACAATCCGCGTGAGTTGGGCTACAACACCGTCACCGGTCAAGTCACAGGTGTGTCTTACCTCGGCGCGCAAACCGGCTATTACGTCCAACTGGCCAGCGGCCAGCGCGTGAAGATGATGAAAGCCAATGACGCGCGGCACGATGAGGCGGCCATACAGCAA